>JBKBIX010000100.1:0-4402 GCA_046293845.1 Bipolaricaulia bacterium
GGTGCCAAGCCGACCCGCGCGGCAGGCCTGATTTGGAGCGTTGGCCGCATCCGCGTGACGTAATACACGTCGAGACCTTGCTTATACACCTTGAATGAGTTGGCCCTCTGCAATCTGGAAGCAACTGAAAAATATCACTGCTGATGAGCTGATACGTGCTTTGGAGAAAGACGGCTGGCACTTGGTTCCAACTCGCAGCTCAGCTCACATTTATCGTCATCTTGATGGTCGTGCTGTCTCTGTACACTATCATCCGCGCAAGACATTTGGGGCGAAGTTACTTCAGCGCCTGCTGCGTGACATCGGCTGGAATGAGGACGATCTGCGCAGGCTCAAGCTTATTCGGTAGCCGTAATATCTTCTCACACAATCGCGAGCATCCGCTCAATCGCCCTGCGCGCTTTGCTTGCCGTCGGCTCCGGCACGCGAATCTCGTAGATCTCCTCTTGCAGCGAGCGCAAGACTTTCTCTAAAGTAATCTTCTTCATATATTCGCAGATCGCACGCTCGTTGGCAGGATAGAATGTCTTGCCCGACGTCTCTTTCTTCAGACGGTGCAAGATCCCGACTTCTGTAGCTACGATGAACTCGTTCGCTTGGCTGTGGCGCGCATGTCTGATCATGCCCTCCGTCGAGAGAATGTGCACTTCGCCCTTCAAATCCCCCGTCGCTTTGTAGTACATACATGAGCTCGAGCAGCCGCATTCGGGGTGGACGAGCAGCTCCGCTTGCGGGTGAGCGACGCGCATCGCGTCAATATCTCTGGGGCGAATCCCCGCGTGCACGTGGCACTCCCCCGGCCAGATGTGCATCTTCCGACCCGTCACCTTCTGAATGTACGCGCCCAAGAACATATCGGGCAAGAAAAGAATCTCTTTACCAGGGGGGATCGCTTGCACGACTTTCAGGGCGTTCGTTGACGTGCAACAGTAATCTGATTCGGCCTTCACTTCAGCGGTCGTGTTCACATACGAGACGACAACACTATGGGGATGCTCAGCTTTCCAAGCGCGAAGCTGCTCAGCGTTGATCGTCGCGGCGAGCGAGCAGCCCGCTTCCAAGTCGGGCAGCAAGACGCGCTTCTCCGGACAGATGATCGCAGCCGTCTCGGCCATAAAATGCACACCACAGAAGACGATAATATCGGCATCGGTCTTGGCCGCGGCTTGCGACAGCCCCAGTGAATCGCCGATGAAATCAGCGATGTCTTGCACTTCGGGTATCTGATAGTTATGGGCCAAGATCACAGCGTTCTTCTCGGTTTTGAGTCTTTTGATCTCTTGCGCGATCTCTAGTTGTTCGACGACGGTCATGGCGCAAGCACCTCCAGATGCATATCAATAGCTTTCACTGAATGTGTGAGCGCGCCGACAGAGATAAAATCTACTCCCGTTGCGGCGATCTCGCGCACGTTTTCTAACGTGACACCGCCGGAGGCTTCCAGCAGCACACGCCCCCGTGCGATCTTGACGGCTTGGCGCATATCTTCCAACGACATGTTGTCCAGCATAATTATATGCGCTCCGGCGTCCAATGCTTCGCCAAGCTCTTTGAGATTTTTCACTTCGACTTCGATCTTGAGCGTCGTTGGGGCAGAGCGTCGCACGCGCTCAATCGCACGGGCGATCCCGCCGGCAGCGCGAATGTGGTTGGTCTTGATGAGCACACCATCGTAGAGCCCTATTCTGTGATTCTGCCCGCCGCCGACACGGACGGCGTATTTGTCTAAGATTCTCAGTCCCGGCGCGGTCTTGCGCGTATCTAAAAGTTTCACTGAAAAATCTCTCACAGCTTCGACGTAGCGCGCGGTCAGCGTCGCGATCCCGCTGAGCCTCTGTAAGAAATTGAGCGCGGTGCGCTCGCCCATCAAGATAGCTCGCAGCTGCCCCTCGACCTCGGCGATGGTTTGATAGGCAGAGAGCCGGTCGCCGTCACGGACACACGGCGTAAACCGTATTTGATTATCAAGGGTCTTGAAGACCAGCTGGGCGATGGGCACGCCCGCGACGACGCACGGCTCTTTGGTGCGAATGACAGCTCTGCTCATTTGATTGGGGTCACAGATCGCTTCAGTCGTCACATCTCCGGAGCCGATGTCTTCTCTCAGCGCTCTCTCGATGATCTCGCGTAGCCCAAAAAGATTGAGTTCGTTCATAGCGACTCCGACTGTAAAGACTTCTCCAAGCGCATGGGGCGATCTTTGTGCACGATAATGTGTGCTTGCCAAGCAGGGTCTTCGTTGGGGAAGTCAGATCGGGTGTGAACGCCGCGCGTCTCGGTGCGGAAGAGCGCGCTCTGGGCGATCAGCTGCGCTACGAGCGCTTGATCTCTCAAAAGCCCTGAGCTTCGCGCTTCAAGATCACTCAGCTCAGCGATAGCGTGCTCTAAGCCCGCGCGATCTCGCACCAACCCGACATGCTCGGTCATCACGCGCTTGATTTGATCCAGAACTCCTTCCCCTTCCCTAGAGGGTGGCCAGGCTTCGCCTGGACCGTACGCCTTCGCCCGCCTTGGCGGGCGAAGATGAAGCCCACGCGCAGCGTGTTCGACCGCGCGCCGCGCAAAGACCAGACACTCTAAGAGCGAGTTGCTCGCCAAGCGATTGGCCCCATGCACCCCGGTGCACGAGACTTCCCCAATAGCGAAGAGATTTTTCACGGTCGTCTCGGCCCACAGATTCGTGCGCACACCCCCGATAGTGTAGTGTGCCGCCGGCGCTACCGGGATGAGATCGCGCGTCAAGTCAAGCCCATATTGACGACACGTCTCGTAGATATTCGCAAATCGCGAGCGCACCAGATCGGGCTTGAGATGCTTGAGACTCAAAAAGACGTGATCGGTCTTGAATTTTCGCATCTCTTCGAAGATCGCGCGGGCGACGATGTCGCGCGGGGCCAGCTCAGCGCGCTCGTCGTAGCTGAGCATGAAGCGTTCCCCTCGCTCATTCAAGAGATGCGCGCCCTCGCCGCGGACGGCCTCACTGATGAGAAAGCTGCGCGCGCCGGGGACGGCCAGCGCCGTCGGATGAAACTGAATGAATTCTAAATCTGCGAGCTCAGCCCCCGCAAGATACGCTAGGGCCATTCCCTCGCCGGTGGCGCCGGGGGAATTGGTCGTGCGCTGGTAGAGCGCTGCGGCTCCCCCAGTCGCTAAGATCGTCGCGCGAGCGAGCACGATCCTATCGGGCGCGACCCGCGCACCGACACATGCCCCGTCAGCCGTCAACAGCTCGATTACTGGTGTATGCTCGATGAGTTTGATATTGGGATTCTGCAGGACAAGCTCAGACAATCGGGCGACGACGCGCTGGCCGGTAGAGCTTCCCCCAGCGTGGACGATGCGCCGACGGCTGTGGCCGCCCTCGCGCCCCAGCTCATAGCCCAAAGGCGTCCGGTCAAACGCAACCCCTAAGCGATCTAATTCTTTAATACACTGCGGTCCTTCACGCACGAGGACGTCTACGGCGCGTTCGTCGCAAAGCCCACGCCCGGCTTTCAGCGTGTCTTCTCGATGAAGCTGGGGAGAGTCATTTTCGTCGACGGCCGCAGCGATGCCCCCTTGGGCCCACGCAGAGTTCGTCTCAGAGATGCTCGTCTTGGTGAGTAAGCAGACGTGCCCATACTGGGCTGCCCGGAGGGTCGCGTAGAGTCCGGCCAGCCCCGCGCCGATGACCAAAAAGTCGCTCTCTAAAGCGTCCATACGCGCCATATTCTATTATACAGATATATGCTGTATTAGCGCAAGACGAGATTCAGTCGCTTAAATTGAGAAACCCTACGCGACTATGAAGTGAATGACATCCCCGTCTTGGACCTCGTACTTGTCGCCATGACGGTGCAGATGCCCTAGTTCTCGAAGTTTGTGCAATGAGCCTTCTTTGACGAGTTCGTCCCAGCGGGCAACCTCACACTGCACGAAGCGTTCAGCAAAATCTGTGTGGATCTTCGCGCCTGCTTGTGGGGCGTGCGTCCCCTTGGGCACCGTCCAGGCGCGCACCTCCGGGCCGTCAGTCGTGTAGAACGTCACTAAGTGCAGAATATCATATCCCGCGCGCACAAGCGCGTCCAACCCAGACTCTTCAATGCCCAACTCTTTGCGAAAAGCACAGCGCTCTTCATCCGTGTCTGCAGCCTCGAAGACTTCGGATTCTAATCGTCCGCGAATGACGACGGCTTTCGTGCCGCGTTCGGCAGCCAGTCTCTCGACCTCTTTGGAGTATTCGTTTTCACCCTGGTCGCCGACATTAGCGACAAAGAGCACCGGCTTGAGCGTCAGGGGGTTCAAATCTCTCAAAAAAATGCGCTCGTGCTCGTGTATGGGGATATCGCGAATGCGCTGCCCTTGGGCTAATCCTTGACGGAGTCGCTCAAAGAACTCATATTCGGCCTTGGCAGCCTTGTCC
>JBKBIX010000101.1:0-4241 GCA_046293845.1 Bipolaricaulia bacterium
ATTTTGCTTCTCTGAAAGAAGAGACAAAAAACCCGCTGCTCCCAGACTTTGGGCAACTGCCGGATCGCGGGTGGTATCTCCGCTGGCGCTTGCCCTTCGTCATTAACAAAGATAACACCGGCACTGTGCTGATTGACTATTACTCAAAACTCCCTGAGGTGGGGATGGGGATCGAGTACGACTACAGATTCTGGGAGCAGCAGGGACAGGTCTCGATCTATCGCCTAGTAGGGCGCGGGGAGTCCTGGGCCACAGACTGGACCCATCAAGCCAAACTTCCCCTCAGTATGCGCCTATCTATTGGGATTTCATCACGAACGGGGCTGCTCGAACAGGAGGCCCAGCGGCTCTTCTCGCGCGTGCTGCTCTCTGCCACGTGGGAGCCTGTGCGCTGGAGCGCCTTGTGGAGCCGCGATCAGTATCTCGTGCTGCCGGAGAGCGAAGAGCCCGTGCTCTATCGCTTTCTGGAAAAGACGCCGGAGCTGACGCTCGCGCTCGTGCCGCAGCGCTTGGGCTCCCTGCCTCTCTCTGTCACGTCCAGTGTCGCTTGGGGACGCTACCGCGAGAAGAAGCTCGACCGAGAAAGTCTCGACGAGAGCACACGTTCGGAGATTGCCGTTGGGCTGCAATCGCTCGCTCTGGGAAGTAACTTCTTTCAGATACAAGCGAACACAAATTACCGTCTATCGCTCTATGAGCCGCAAGGCTATCGTCGTACAGTGTACGATCTCACGGTCGGGGTGAGCGTGCGCCCGCTGCCTGGCGTGAGCGCCGCTGGGACCTACTCGTATCGGCAGGTTCTGGGACAGAGCCCTTTCAGTTTCGATACTCTCAGTCTCTTACATCAGCTTACCCTGCGCGCAGCCTGGACAGATGTGCCTCTCAAGCCTACCCTCAGCACTGGCTATGACATTGCGCTGAAACGATTCGATCCGCTGCGCATCTCGTTGCGGGAGAGGCTCGCCGGATGGGATACAGCTCTTGATCTCGAATACGACCTTAATGATCGCTTTTGGAAGAGAGCGGCATTCAATCTGAACGGCGCGTGGGAGAGCGAGATTGCCCCAATCACTGCGCAACTGACGACGGCATTTCTCTTCACGACGCGGGCGTTCGAAGAGACGATCATCAAGCTCAGTTGGGACGTCCATCGCGTAGGCGTCAATATTGATCTCAATCGCTTCTCTCTCAGAAGATTCAATCTCGAGACGAGCTGGCAGTGGGGCGAGTGGGAGTTCTCCCTCAAGGGGGAGTACGATCTGCCGATACGACGCTTTACGGCTTTACAGGTGGGAATTATCAAGAAATTCTGCAAGGCGTGCTGGCAGGTGGGGGTCTACAGCGATAGTCAACGATTTTGGCTCCAGGCGCAGATCAATGCCTTCCCCACGGCTCACGTGCGCTACTCACCGACTGACCAACGCTTGTCGTTTGGCAGCTGAAAACAGGAGCCTTTTACGGTATACTAAAGACGCAATGGGGTGATTGACTCATATGGAGGTACGGACTGTTTGTTTGGTGGGGCACGCCAGCGCAGGCAAGACCGCTCTGGCGGAGGCGCTTCTCAAAAGAGGCGGCCACGAGGCGAAATTCGATTTTACCCCGGAGGCCAAAAGCCGCGGCCACTCCGTCGATCTAGGTGCGGGCACTCTTGCCCAAGGGGATCGGCTCTTGCAGATTCTCGATACTCCCGGCTTTGGCGAGTTCATCGAGGAAGTCTACAAAGCCCTGTGGGCTTCAGAGACGGCTCTCTTGGTGGTCAATGCTGAGAAAGGGGTAGAAGTCCACACCGAGAAAAGCTGGGAGCTGATCAGGAAATTCAAAAGGCCCGCGATCGTTGTCATCAACAAATTAGATCTGCCGAACGCTGATCTGCCCAAAACTTTGGAGTCGCTCCGCACGACACTGTCAGGACGATTTGCTTTTCTCCAGATGCCCATTCACGAAGGGGGCAAGTTCCTCGGTTATGTCGATCTGATTGAAAACAAAGCGATCTACGCGGACAAGCGCAAGGGAGATATCCCACAGAATCTCAAAGATGCTGTCACTACGGAGCGCGAGAGATTATTAGAAGTGCTGGCCGAAGCCGACGATGAGCTGATGGTGCGCTTCTTGGAAGGGCAAGAGATTCCGACAGATCAGATTCGCCATGCGCTGAAAGATGCCCTGCGCCAGCGTCTCTTCAGCCCAATTCTCTGCACCTCGGTAGCCACGGGCGTGGGCGTGGATGCCCTGCTGGAGACCCTTCAGACCCAAACCCCCGCGTTCGCAGAGCTCCAAAAGCCCTCAGAGCGCTTTGTCGCCCAAGCGTTCAATCTCTTCTCCGATCAGTATATGGGACGGCTGGCGTTCTTGAAGATTTTGGGGGGACAGCTCTCCGAAGGGGATACGATCATAAATATCAATACTGGGGCGCAAGAGCGCGTCAAGGAGATCTTGCGCTTTCATGGGGACAAGACCGAGAAGATCTCCCGGGCTCAAGCGGGAGAGATCATAGCCCTGGCCAAGCTCAGCGACTGCAAGCTCGGCGAGACTTTCGCTGCCGAGCCCACTGTAGAGAAGCTGCCCTGGATCGAATTCCCGAAGCCGGTCTTCGCCCGCGCAGTCACCCCCGAAACCCAAGCCGATGACGAGAAGATGAGCGGCGCGCTTAAAGAGATCGTCAGTTTGAAAGCGACCCTCGATTTCTACCGAGATAACGTCACCCACGAGGCGATCCTCGCTGGCTTGGGCGATACTCACTTGAACGTTTTTGTGGAGCGTCTCAAGAATCGCTACGGCGTCTCGGTCAAGATGCACAAGCCCCATATCCCCTACAAAGAGACGATTCTCAAAGTCGCCCAAGGGCAGTACAAGCACAAGAAGCAGAGTGGTGGCCGCGGGCAGTACGGCGAAGCCCACCTGCGTGTTGAGCCGATCCCTGGCAAGACCTACGAGTTCGTGGACGAAGTGAAGGGCGGGGTCATCCCCAAGGAGTTCATTCCTGCCGTGGAGAAGGGCGTCCTCGAAGCGATGCAACAGGGCACACTCGCGGGCTACCCCATGACGGACATTCGCGTTGCTGTTTACTATGGGAGCTATCACGAAGTGGACTCCAATGAGATCTCGTTCAAGATCGCGGGGGCCCATGCGTTCCGGCTGGCTGCACAAGCCGCGCAACCCGCCTTGCTCGAGCCTATATACAAAGTGACGATCTGGACGCCCAGCGATTTCACCGGGGACATCATCAGCAGTCTCAACGGCAAGCGCGGGCGGATCTTGGGCATGGGCATGGACGAGACAGCTACAGACAGCACCACGAAGATCGATAAGATCGAAGCGGAAGCCCCGCTGGCAGAGATGCTCGACTACGCGCTCGAGCTCAAGTCGATCACCCAAGGGCGAGCGACGTTCCAGATGGAGTTCCTGCGCTACCAAGTCGTGACCAGCGAAAAACTCGCCGAAGAGCTTCTGAAGCGCGAAGGCAAGACTCTCGGAAAGCCAGCAGCGGAGCAGAAATAAGCGAGGGCATGGCGCTCAAGCGACTGCATATTAAGACTCAAACAAAACAAGAGATGATCGACATCACGGAGCGCGTGCAGCGTGCCGTGCGCGAGCTCTCTGTCACTGATGGCGTGTGCGTGCTTTTTGTGCCCCACACAACTGCAGCTGTGACGATCAACGAGCACGCTGATCCCGCAGTCAAAGAAGACATACTCACTGCGCTGAGCAAATTAGTCCCTGCGGGGCTGCACTACCAGCACGCCGAAGGGAACGCCCACGCGCACATTCGTGCGAGTTTGCTAGGGCACTCCGTGACGGTGCCCATTGAAGACGGGAAGATCGCTCTAGGCACGTGGCAGGGGATTTTCTTCTGTGAGTTTGACGGCCCGCGCCAGCGCGAAGTCTGGATCACCAGGGTATAGCCTTCACCGTGCCCACAGCGCCCGCAGATACTCGCGACGCATCAGTGCAATGTTCTTAATAGATATATTCTTTGGGCAGACGGCCTCGCATTCCCCGTGATTAGAACAGTTCCCAAAGCCCTCCCTGTCCATCTGTTCGACCATGCGCAGGGCTCTTCTCTGGCGCTCCGGCTGCCCCTGGGGCAAGAGCGCAAGATGCGCGATCTTCGCGCTCACAAAGAGCGATGCCGACGCATTGGGACACGCTGCCACACACGCTCCACACCCAATACACGTCGCAGCATCGAACGCCTGCTCAGCGATCTCCTTCGGGATGGGGATGCTGTTCGCGTCAGG
>JBKBIX010000102.1:0-4194 GCA_046293845.1 Bipolaricaulia bacterium
AGATACTGCCCAATGGGGTCTATCCTTTTGAGATTCCATGCCCAGAGCGTCCGGCCGAAGACGTCCGCCGAAAGCCGAATCTTTCCGTGTAGTCTCTCAGAGATGCGCTGTAAAAATCTCTCGATAGCGTCGTAGCGTTCGGCATAGATGGGTGCATATGCCCCGCCGTCGGGCCAGCGGATATAGTCAAACTGTAATTCGTCGAAGCCCAGCGATGCGGCTTCTTCGGCGATGGCCAAATTGTACTCTTGCGCGCGCGCGTCAGCCGGGGAGACCCAGACGAGGCCCTCACCTTGCCCTGCGGGCACGCTGCCCCTCACCCCTCTTTCCCCTCTCCCCTCTGAGGGAGAGGGGACTAAGGGGTGAGGGGTGAGGGCCCCAATATACTGAGCGAGCTTGGGATCGTAGAAGACGACTTGCCGAGCGATCACGTAGAACCCGAGCTTCTTCAACTGGGGCAGCAGTTTGTCAAGTTTTAGGAGATTGACGCGAGCGCCGATCTTCTGCGCTAATGGGACTTTTGTGTCATACGCGACTGTGCCGTGATTGTCTTTAATATCTATCACGAGGGCGTTAAATCCAAGACGCTGAGAATTTTCTATGATCTCTTGGAGCTTTTTCGGGTTAGCTGCAACGACTGCGGGCAGATAGACCCCGCGGACCTCTGGGAGCTTCCCCAAAGACGAGTCAAGAGGGGTATCAGACTTTGTCTTTTTGACGATGGGAACGAGCGCAGCTTGCGAGATCGGTGGCGTAGGACGCTCCAGCTGAGTTAGAAAGAGCAGTATCGCAAGCCCGACGAGAACAATCACAACTATCGCAATGCGCCGATGTTTTTTTCTCTGGGTACGATGCAGATCGTTTTTCACGCGCTTCAGACCTCGCTGTCAGGGCGGGCCTCCGGTGGGGTATAATCTACCCAGCGAACGAGAGGGGGGCCAAGGTCGCATGTCCGCTCTGCTAGAGAAAGCGCGGCAACTGCTGAGCGAAGGGGATCTGTGTGATCACTGTTTAGGGCGGGCATTTGCGCAGCTGGGGAGGGGGCTGCGCAACGTGCAGCGCGGGAAGGCCCTGCGCACGGTGCTCAACATGGAGGGGCGCGTCTTCTTAGAAAACGAGCAAGGCTGCCGCATCTGCGGCGGGGCCTTTACACACGTTCGTCAGTGGGCCGAGCGCGCTGTGAGCCTCGTCGAGGGGATTGAATTTCAGACATATCTGATGGGTACGCGCGTTCCACCTTCTATAGAGAGCGCCGAATCGGCCCTCAAAGAGAAATACGAGCTACGGGGCGAACCGTTCAAGCAAGAATTCAATCGCGAAGTTGGGCGTCTTTTCGGGGCGTTGCTGGCTGAGCGCGGCCGCCCTGTGAATGTAGACTTCCTCGACCCGGAGATCGTCTTATTGATGGACATCGAGAAGTCCGAACTTACACTTCGCATCAACCCGCTCTTTATTTACGGGCGCTACAAGAAGTTCGTGCGCACGATCCCACAGACGAAGTGGCCCTGCAGGCAGTGTCGTGGGCGCGGTTGTCCAGAGTGCAATTTCACGGGAAAGACCTACCAAGAGAGCGTCGAAGAACTGATCAGCCCCCCATTGCTACGCGAGACGCGCGGCACGGGCACGGCGTTTCACGGTGCCGGCAGAGAAGACATAGATGCGCTGATGCTGGGCACAGGCCGCCCGTTCGTCATCGAGATCAAAGAGCCTAAAGTGCGCACGCTAGACTTAGAAAAGCTTCAGAAGGAGATCAATGAAAACGCTGCGGGGAAGGTCGAGGTGAGCGAGCTGCGCTTTGTCAAGGGCTCGGTGGTCGAGCGATTGAAAAACAGTGAAGCCGAGAAAGTCTACGAAGCACGGGTGCGCTTCGCCGAAGCGATCAAGCATGAGCAGCTCCACGACGTGTTAGGGCGCTTGCGCGGGGCAACAATTGAGCAGCGCACGCCGACAAGAGTAGCTCATCGTCGCGCGGATTTGGTGCGCACGCGACGGGTTCTGGAGATCTCCGGGGAGCTGCTCAGTCCGACAGAAGCTATGCTAAAAATTCACTGCGAGGGGGGCTTATATATTAAAGAGCTTGTGTCGGGTGATAGCGGGCGGACGCGCCCAAGCCTGAGCGAGCTTCTGGGCACACCAGCGGAAGTGACAGAATTGAACGTCTTAGAGGTGCGCGGCGATTTTTTGGCCGGATGCTGAAGCATCCGGCTCAGTAGATGCAAGCCTGCTAAAGGAGGCTGCTGGACTTAAAGATTAAGCCCAGGCTCTGGAGCGAGATCGAGAGCATCACTCTGCCCCAGTGCTCTGTGTCGGAACGCCGCACACGCCGCGATCATCGCGGCGTTGTCGGTGCACAGCTCCATTTTGGGGAAGAAGACCTCAAAATTCTTCTGGGCGTGCAAGCGCTCGCGCAAGCGAGAATTCGCAGCCACTCCGCCTACAATGACGATTCTTTTGATATGAAGCTGCTGTGCTGCCCGCAGCGCCTTTTCAACCAAGACGTCCACGACAGCCTCCTGGAACGACGCAGCGACGTCGGTCCTCCTAGCATCAGGATGATCGCGCAGATAATAGACAATCGCTGTCTTGAGCCCAGCGAAGCTGAACTCTAGAGAATCTGAATCAAGCATTGGTCTCGGCAGTGAAATCGCTTTAGGATTGCCCTGGCGGGCTAATTGATCTAAAGCCGCTCCCGCAGGGTAGCCCAGCCCTAGGAGCTTGCCCACTTTGTCAAAAGCTTCACCGGCGGCGTCATCGCGCGTCTCGCCCAGCACTTCGTACTTGCCGTAGGCGTGCACCTCGACTAAGAGCGTATGCCCTCCCGAGACGATGAGAGCCAGAAACGGCGGGGACGCGTCAGGGTTCTCTAAGTAATGTGCAAAGATATGCCCTTCCAAGTGATTGACGCCGACAAACGGCTTGTTCAGGGCGTAGGCGACGGCTTTGGCGTACGACAGCCCGACCAAGAGCGGGCCAACTAATCCCGGCCCATAGGTCGCGCCTACAAGCGAGATATCTGAGAAGCTGATCTCGGCTTGGTCGAGGGCTTCCTTGACGACAAACGGCAGTTTCTTAATATGATTGCGCGAGGCGACTTCGGGGACGACGCCCCCGTATTTCTCGTGCAGATGGGCTTGGGAGTAGACGATATTTGCAAGGATCTCTCGGTCGTCGCGCAGCACGGCGACGCTCGTCTCGTCACACGAGGTCTCGATGCCCAGGGTGTAGAAAGACATATGAGTTACGTCGTGATGGCGCTCTTTTTTAGCGCCGCGATGTACGGGAGATTGCGATAGCGTTCGGCGTAATCTAAGCCATAGCCGACGACGAACGCGTCTTCGGTGAGGGTGAACCCGACATAGTCGAGCTTCACAGCTCGCGCACGGCGCGGGGTCTTGTCTAAAAGCGTGCAGATCTTCACGCTCGCTGGGTGGCGAGCGTTCAACAGCTCTTGGAGATGCGCCAGCGTCTGCCCCGTGTCTACGATGTCCTCGACAATCAGGATATGCCTTCCCGCAACGGAGATCTCTAAGTCCTTGACCACGCGCACCTCGCCTGGGGAGGAACTCATGCCGTAGCTCGAGATCGCTATGAAAGCAAGCTCTATGGGGATGGGCATGGCACGAGCTAAGTCAGCCAAAAAGATCACGGCGCCGCGCAATAGCCCCACCGCGATGGGTGGCTCGCGAAGGAGTCTGTCGCCCAAGAGCTTCTCATAGTCGCGAGAGATCTGCTCGCCCAGCTCGCGCACGCGCTGAGCGATCTGAGATTCTGTGAACAGAATACGCTCGATATCGTTGTGCATCTACTTCCGTTGTGAAGCCTCTAAAACTGTGATCCCGACAAGCTGACTCCCACGATAGTCCAAGATGATGCCGTCATCACGCAGCTCGCTGTACGTCGAGCGCGGCTTCTCTTCGAAGTGAATGTACAACACGTCGGCGTCTTCGTCATAGTCCAGCCACATCTGCGTCTTGGGAAGGTGCACCAAGTGCGCCACAGCACACAGAAGATGCATCAAACTTCTCTCAGCTAAGATCTCTTTGGCCATAGGATTGCGCTCCTGTTCACCTTGCGGGCGATAAACGCCGTCAGTACAAATCCGTCGCGCGAGCTGACCTCACAGTAGATCACGTGCAAATACCTCCTTCATCCAAGAGGGCATACCGCTACTAATGCTCCTGCATAGCCACGCAA
>JBKBIX010000103.1:0-4146 GCA_046293845.1 Bipolaricaulia bacterium
GGTGCGCTCGTAGAGCAGCTCATAGAGGCTCTCGACAGTCGCGAGCTTCTGGCGCACGCTCGCCTGCCATGCCGACAGCCCAAAGCGCGTCGCGGCAACATTATACACCCGCGCCAGATACGGGTCTCCCATCAGCTTCAGGGCGTTTGTCACCTTCTCGATCACTTCGGAGACATCGAGCTTCACTTCAGAGAGATAATCAATGACCGTTGCAAACGGGCGCAACGCCATAAGACTGGGCTTCTTTTCGAGATCGTCATAGGCGCGATCCAAGACCCGGTCGAGCAATGCGTCGTATGTGCGCAGCTCCAACAGCATCGCCACGGCGTACTCTAACACATCGGGGACGTCATAGCTCTGTCGTGGGTCATAGAGAAAAGCCGCGTTCCAGTCTATGAGCGCCAGCTCGTCTTCGTAGTACGAGAGGGGCTGGCGGATCGCTTCTGAAAGTTCTGTAGAGCTCAAAGGCTCGATCTCGCAGCGCAAGACCTTGGCGATCTCGGCGCCATACTCTGAGAGAAGCTCCTGTGCGCTCAAGGGGCGCTCAAACTGCTCTATAGAGAAGATCGCGTAGTCTTCCCACTCCGGCTCGCTTGGATGTGCCGCTTGGACGATCCCCGGAGCCAGAGCGCGTTGCAGGCGCTGCAGCTGCTCGCGCGCCTGCTGATAGATTTTAGGGTTGCCCACGAGCTCTGTGGCCACGCCGATCAGATCCGTGAGCTCCCCGCTCAAGGGGACCTTGAAGATAATGCTGATGACCCCAAAGTCATAGAGCTTGGCGCGGCAGACCGCCGGGGCGTAGTGAGCGCTCAGGGCTATAGAGCCAAGCTCGATGAGCAAGGGCGGCCGACGATACTGCACATACGCTGGCGTGAGGCGCTCGACGACCAACTGTGAAGCTGTCGGCGCCTCCCCAAAGATATGCTCGATCTTATCTAAGAGGATCTCGTCGCCCACGTCAAAACAGTAATAGAGCAAGAGCGAGCCGTGCTCTATCCCTAACCGTGGGGCTGATCGCTCCATAGGCGTTGGCTTAAGGTCTCCGCAAAGTCAGCGCACGGGGTTTTCCGGCCCGCGCCCAAGGTACTCCGCTAAGAACGCTCGTATCGTCGGCACGTCGTAGCTCTCTAGGGTCAGCATCTTCGTCCACGCTGTGAGTATAAAAGGTGCCTCAGGCCGAGGATCGGGATTGGGCACGACGATCACGCTGGCCCACGAATCGCGATGCGCTTGCACAAAGCGCGTCAGGCTCTGGCGGATCTCATCGGTGAGCTTGGCCGGGTCATAGTAGATAACGACAGCGCCGTGCTCCAAGCTGTGCACGAGGTTTCCCGCCGGTCGGGGCTCGACGTAGAAGCCCGCTTGAGCGGCTGTCCCATAGTGATGCCCGGACGTAGGCGGGGTAGTGTTGTACGTGAGCTGCGTGCTCGCCGAGACGTGCTCCGTCCCCTCAGATGGGAATGACTGCACGTTCTTCAATAAGTCTGGATCGCCCTTCTTGGGTAACGGTTGCGCCTCCAGAGACGTCTGCGAAGACTGAAAGACCCCTATAGCGGCGACAAGCGTGAGCGCTCCAACCCCGACGACAATCCAGAGCCAGGGCCGGCGACGCCCAGACTGTTTGATCTCCCCGTGGCGTCTCTTCTTCTCTCCCATGGATGAACGTACCTCCTAGGGGCTTTTGCTGAGCGCCAGCGCGCCACCGATCACGCCGAGCACCCCTGCCAACAAGCCCCCCATGCCGACAAAGAAGTTCAGTGCCGACGCGATCAAGATCACGATTCCCCACGTCTGACGCTGCTCCGGCTTGGCGTAGAGCATGGCCGCTCCAACTAAGACAACGATCCCTGCGATGATGCCAAACCACGGCCACCAGAGCGTTGGGGCAAAGCCGCGCATCATGCCGTGGCCCCACATCCAGCCGCCCATATCCTCCCAATCATAGCCGGACATCATGCCTCCGGCGGCGAGCATCCACAAGCCCGCCAGGAGCGAGAGCACAAACGCCGCGATGGGCTTCTCTACGGGTTGATTCTCCGCCATATCGTTTACCTCCCTTGTCTAAATTCTGTTGGGGCAGATAACGCCTGCGCAGGAGCCAGCTCCAAAGCGAGCTGTTGACAACAAGCTTTTCAAAGCTGCGCATCTGCATACGTTATCCCCCTTGCTTGATCTGACGCCAGCTCATCCCACCGTCTGTAGATTTGTAGATCGCTGCCGCATACGTGGCCGCGTAGATCACATGGGAGTTTGTCGGATCAACCGCGAGATGGCCCATGGTGTCTCCTACATCGCCAATGCTCTCCCAGGTCTGGCCGCCATCGGTGCTCTTTTGTAATCCCGATTCCAACGAGACATACAGCACGTGTGGGCTTTGGGGATCAACGACGACTGCGATGACCGGGGTGCCACCAAAGCTCATCAGCTCGAAGCTTTCACCGCCGTCTGGGCTGCGAAAGAGCCCGTGTTGTGTAGCAGCCCAAATGACTTGCTCATCGTTGGGATCAGTGGCCAGCGCGATGACATCGCTCAGCCCGTAGGCCGTGGGGTTGCTCCAGCTTCTGCCCTCGTCGGTGCTTTTGTAGAAACGCTTATCGCCATAGTACCAAGCGTATAAGATGCGGGGGTTGGCGCGGCTCAGCGTCATCGCGTGAAAGTCCACTTTGCCGCGCAGCGCGATGATCTTCCAAGAGAAGCCGCCGTCGTCGGAGCGGGCCACGCCCATCAAGGGGGCATCGGGCACTTTATGCCCGCTGGCGTAGAAAACCTTCCCGTTGGGGTGCATACTGAAGCCCATGAAATCCGCGCGATAATTCCCCACCAATGCCCAACTCCAGGTGCCGTCGCGCTCGACGCCACGAATCAACCCGTGATGGGTCCCCACATAGAGTACTTGTGGATCGTTGGGATCTACGGCTAAGCCGTGAATATCCGAGAAGCGTTCGACCGGGGTGTAGGCTGTTGCTCGGTTGCTTTGGTTCACGACCAAGAGTGCTGCCGCAACCCCAACGAGGACAATCACCGCAGCGATGACGGCAAGCGTTATCTTCTGTTGTCTGTCTTGGCGCTTCTTCATGGGTCATCCCTCCCGTTGCGCTTCGACTTCAATGATTAGCCCGCGCAGATGCTCGCGTACTGATTTTATCTGAAACCCGTTAGATTGCACTAACGTGAGCGTGTCCCTGTTCAGATGGCAGTTATTCGCGATGTGCCTCCACAGCGGCGTCAGAAGGTCTTGCACTTTGGCACCAACGATATTGTGCACGCGCACGTGCTCCATGAGCTTAAACCCTCCGTTGGGCTTGAGCACTCGATGGACTTCTCGGAGCGCTTTCTCTGGCTCAGCGACGGTGCAGAAGACGAGCGTCGCGATCACGATATCGAACGAGCAATCGGCAAACGGGAGCTCTTCGGCGCAGGCAGCAAGCAATGTCACGGGGCGTCTCAGGGCCTGGGCGCGCCGGCGTGCTTTCTCGAGGAAGCTCTCGTTGGGATCAATGCCCGTCAGCTCGACTTCGCTCGGATAATAGGGCAGATTCAAGCCCGTCCCGATGCCGAGCTCCAGCACACGCCCATAGGTTCCGCCGACAAGACGTCGGCGGAGCTCCCGCAGAAACAGCCTTTCAACAGGCCACATGGCCCCGTCGTAGATAGCCGCATTCATCTTCGTGTGCTCCTTCTGCTCCCTGAAGCCTGTATGCGCTGCATCATGGCCATCATTGAGCCCATTTTGGTGCAATTGTGCTATCTTCTTGCCATGCTAATGCGAATGCGCTGGCAGACCGTCGTGGCTGTGCGCAGCAACCCGGTGATGGTGTTCGCCAGCCTCTTCAAGGGGGTCAACATGAATCGTGGCCATTGAGAGATAGCCCAGATGGTGCATAAGTTGATGATGAACTTCTTTGGCGATAGCGTGCCCCTCGGCAACCGAAAGCCCCGCAGCCACAGCAATGTTGATCTCCGCGTGCAGCCGATGTCCAATCCACCTCGCCCGCACCTCTGTGACTTCCTCCACACCGCGAACATGGTGGGCGGCATGGCGTATCTCGCCAATCACTTCTGGCCCTACTCCATCGAGCATCCGAGTGAAGACGATCTTCGCCGATTGCCAGACAATGCCAAGAATCGCAACGGTGATGAGCAGAC
>JBKBIX010000104.1:0-4114 GCA_046293845.1 Bipolaricaulia bacterium
TCCCCTGTCTCGATATGGAGACGATAGACATCATGCAGTTTGGGGTCGCGGTCGTTCAGCCCAATTAAGATCTCCGTGGGCAGCTTGTAGCTGACCCGGTAGATATGAGCCTGCACGCCTTCTAGGGGAGTTAGGTCCCTCGTGTGATCTGCTGTGAGATCGACACTGTAGATGCGCCAGTTCTCGTCGCCGTTCCTGTCTTGCACATAGAGAATATGCTTGCTTGTGTACGCCCAGAAGAATACGCGAATACCGCGGCCGGTGTCGCGGGTGACGGGCCTAGCCGCGTCGGGATTCTCCCGAGGTGCCACCCACACGTTGAGCACGCCGTTGAGTGGTGCTAAAAACGCTATGTGTGAGCCATCAGGGCTGAGCCGCGCTTGGATCTTATCGGGATTGCCAAAGAGCACCTTACGCGGGATGATCGGAATGGTCTGCTCTGCGCTCATAGTAGCCTCCTCCTCTGACAGCGCTATTATACTTACGGCCGAGCCACGCGCACATTCGCGGGCAGCGGCCCGATGCGCAGCGCCAGCGCCAACGCCTGAGCGTCTTCCAAAGACGCTTCGAGCGCATCTTCAAACTGTATCTCAAAGACGCTCCCCGGCTGGGCAAGCAATGCTCGCATCTGTGCCCCCATCACGACGGTCCCGTAGACGATATTATCTATCACGATAGCGAGAGTTTGGTCTGTCTGACCAAGAGCCTTGGCCAATTGCTGCACGGTCTGGGGGCTCAGGCGCACCCTGAGTATAGGGCCAGCGGGCCGACCCGCCGGATTCGTCTGAACGGCGATCCCTTGGATTTCAAGTCTGTCTATCACAAGGGATTCAGTCACTATGTAATAGCGTCCTGCACCGGGCTTTTCAGCTTCCGCGCGGTCTTTGATGGCTTGCTCGCCTAGCCCCGTCGCCCGCAATGTCTCCCCAACAGCCCCTTCGCGCAAGACGCGCTTCAGCTCAAACTGCCCGCGAACGCTCACCAAGCGTTCGAGAGCGCTTGGCGTATCGGTGCGCGCCCAGAGCGCGATCTGCTCATCCCCCGCAGCGAGCACAACGCTCTCAGCAATGCCGTGCTCTTTCAGGCGCTTCTGCAATATTTGTATTGTCTCGTCTAGAACACCTGCGCCGACAGTGATCTGGAAGAACGCCTGCCCTGGCAGCTCGTTGGGCTTGAGAGCAATGATCTGCGAGACCCCATAGCTTCGGTCAGCGCGGTTGGGCCACGCTGCCATCTGTGCCAGCCATAAGTGTAAAAGCTCTTCTTTGAGGGTGAGCACCAGCTCCGTCGCGGCCTCTGGGCCGAGAGCCTCGAGCTTCTTCTGCAAGACCCGCGCGATGTGAAGCTTCTGGTTGGGGTCTTTGAGCTTGGCGTACTCTCGCTGCGCTTCCTCAAGCCGATCCGCGTACTCATAGAGATAGAAGATCCGCAAGAGCCGATCAGCGATAAAGACCCTAGCGCGAGCTTTGAGGTCGTTATAGAATGCGGTGAAGCGCCTGTCGCGCTCGGCTTCAGTGTAGTCTTTTAAGACCCTCTCGCGGATCTGTGCAAGCTCAGGATGCTCAGCGGGCTTCTTTTCTTCGACTTTAATGAGATGAAACCCGAACTGCGTGCGGACAGGGTCGCTGACTTGACCGGGTTCGAGCGCAAACGCCGCGTCTTCGAACTCTTGCACCATCTGGCCGTGACTGAAGAATCCCAGATCGCCGCCGTTTTGAGCGCTGCCGGAGTCTTGCGAGTATTTTTTCGCGAGCTCAGCAAAGTCTGCTCCGTTCTCTAGCTCTTTTTTGATATCTTCGATCTGCTTTTTCGCTTGGGCGATCTCGGCTTCGGAGGCGTTCTCCGGAACTCGTATAAGAATATGTCGGGCGTGCACTTCTTCCGGGGTGTCGTACTCCTCTCGATGCTCTTCCAAATACGCTGAGAGCTCTTGATCTGTCGGCTCGATAGGGCCAGCGACGCTCTCGCGCAGGCGCTCCGTCTGCATATTCAGCTCGACGGCTTGGCGCAGCTCTTTCTTAAAGCCTTCGAGTGTGCGCCCTTGTTTCTCGAGAATCTGCCGTGCTTGCTCTTCCGTGAGATTGTTCTGTTTGAGAATACGCTCAAACGCGATCTCTGTTTGGTCGTCAATGTCCGTTTTGGGGATGACGATCCCGCGGCGCTCGATCTCTTGGGCGATCAAGCGTTTTCGTAAGAGATCGTCAATGACGCGACTCTGTAACTCAAGCCGATACTCGATTCCCCCTGGCCCCTCTAAGAACTTTGAAAAATCTTGACCGTACTGGGCATAGGCTCTCTGATATTGCGCGACTAGATTCTCATAGAGTTTGGTGAACTCCTTCTGTGAGATCTTCTGGCCCTCCAGGACGAGGGCCGGGCCCTCTAACCCTTGCCACACCACGACCAGTCCGACTGCTACTAATCCGACGACTACCCACGTCACCCATGAAGGCATAAAACCCCCTTTAGAAGTCTCCTATTATATCGAAAGATTTACAGGCTCTCTCCCCGACTCACATTATAGTAGTAATCGGGATCAAGCCCGCAAGCTCGAATGAGCGCCTCGCGCTCCTCTTGAGTGATACGAGCGCGGCTGTCGGCTTTTCTGATGACGTTAGGCACACCCTTGCCCCGCGCGATCTCCGCTAACAGAATCTTCTGCAGACGCTCCGGATCGCAGAACTGAAAGACTGCTCGCGGCGCTTCAATCTTTAACACACTGCGCACCCGCGGGTCATAGACATAGAAGAACGCCACGTGATAGAGACTTGATTCTAACCTGAGCGCAAAATCGCTCACAGCTTTCGGCAAATCAATGACAGATTCCCGCTCCTCCCACGACGGATATGCTTCTTGCACGAACCAATTTGTGTAGCCCAAAGAGTCTTTGGGGGTGTCACTCAGCACGGCGGTCATAAATTGACGATCACTGGCCCAGCGGCGCTCTGAAGAGTCAAGACAAAATCGCAACAGCCAACTCGTCTCCGGGGTCTTGTTCAGCGCTACTAGTGGGAGCTTCCTCGCGACGCACGCCTCGATGAGACGCACCGGGCTTGCGAGCAACGCGACGATATCTTCACGATCAGAGAGCCGTACTCCCCAGCGATAGCCCCACTCCCCCTTCAGCTCGCCCAAGAGATAATAATACAGCCCAATGGGATAGAGCGCACCGTCTAAGATCAACAGGCCCTCGCGAATATCAAGGGCTTCGAGCATCTGGTGGGCATGGGTCGGCTCGCTGGTGACATCAGCTAACCCCTTGACGATGTGCTCGACCTCGCGCTCGACGAAGTCTTTTGTCAAGTGAATCCGCCAGTGATGGACGTGCTCGCTCTGCGTATGGGTGACGCGGGCTTCGCCGATGTTTTGAAACGAATGCGACACGAGTGCGATGGTGCGCCACGTCTCGAGGGGGAACCCGCGATGGCGCAAGGGGGGATCGGCGATGAAGACAGCTTGATTGGCGCAGAGCGTCGTGCCGTCCTCAAAGTGCATGGGGCGGGTGCTGCCCCCGTCCACGCCGTAGATCGCTCCGAATGACTGGTTTGATTCTTCTGCGAGATCGAGAATAGGCTCAGCGTGGCGCTCTAAGGGCGTAAGCGCTTGAATAGCGCCATCGAGCTGGAGTTTAGAGAAGAGTCGGCGGGCTTCGTCGCGATGGCTCGTGGCCCGCTGGGCCCGCTCGCCCAGGGCCTTCAGCTCCTCCAGAAAGAGTCGGCGCACATCAGAAGAGAGCATAGCTATGGCGGCGTGATTTGCTTAAGAAAGCTTTTCAATTGGTCAAAGACGCTCGAATGCCAAGGCCAATACCCCGCTTGTGCTGCTTCCCCAAGACGCTTGCCAGCTTCTACTCTTGAAGCTAAAAAGGCTTGAATCTTCGCTTTAGCAAAGTTCTTGGGGAAAGAAGAAGTCTGCTGCTTCAGGCATTCAAAATATTGTTCCACACATGGAAGAGCTGGATCGTTAGCCACCGCTTGGAGACAGAGATCTTCAAGAGCGCCTGGAGTATTTATGTCGGGCAAGATCATGACCATTACTGAAGGGTTGCGGCCTTCCCTAACTACTGGATACCTAGGGACAGGCAGGCCTGCTGTTCGAAGGCCATCACAAACGC
>JBKBIX010000105.1:0-4054 GCA_046293845.1 Bipolaricaulia bacterium
GGGGGGGGTGGCTTTCGCTCCGTCTCTGAGGCCCCCCCGCGCGGCGGCGCGCCGCCCGCCCCCCCCCCCCCCCCACGACAAGCTTCGCTTGACGTTCATCTTCGCCGGCCGCAGGCCGGCGAAGGCGTACAGTCCAGACGAAGTCTGTGGGGGTGAGGGCCAAACCCACGTGTTGAATATCCTCCTCCAACGTGCTAGAATGAAGCTGTGCAGTGCTGACGAGGAGGATACAGAGTGTTTCCCAATGACGACGAGCAACAGAGGCGGAGCCGCAACTTCCGCAACATCGCCCTGGTGATCGTTGTGATGATCTTCGTTGCCATTCTGCTGCAATCGTTTTTAGGCAACTCCGACTCTGCGGAGAAGCAGATTCGGTACTCGGAATTTCTCGCGCTGGTGGAAGCTGGCCAGGTGACGACCGTCACGATCAAGGGATCGGGGCTGGCAACGGCAGCAGGGCGCGTGCGGCCCATCAGCGAGAACGAACAGCTGCGAGCACTCGACGCCCACCTTGAAGAAGCGCAACGGCGCAAAGAGAGCCTCTCCCAGCTCCTGGCGCTCCAGGAGCGTCGGCTCGCGTGGCTGGAAGCGCTCCACGCTCCATCAGCCATAGCGAAGCGCCACGTGCAGGGCTTAGCCCTGCGAGCGCAGAGCTTAGATCAGACCTGGGAGGCGCTCCTGCGCGCGCGCAAGCAGAAGGCCGACGAGCTCGGCACGGTGATGCAAAAGATCTTAGGGACGGCCGAACGCTTCCGCACCGAGGTCGTCATCAGCGACTCCTTGTTGGAGAAGCTGACTAAGAACAACGTCTCTGTGAACTTCGAGGGCGCGAGCGATTCGTCGTGGATCTTTTCAGTCCTGCTCTCGCTCTTGCCGTTCTTCATTATCTTATTGCTCTGGTACGGGATGATGCGGCGGATGCAGGGGGAGGGCAGCAGCGCCTTAAACTTCGGGCGCAGCCAAGCGAAGTTAGTAACAAAAGAGTACTCGCGCGTCACGTTCGATGACGTCGCGGGCATTGACGAAGTGAAAGAAGAAGTGCAAGAGATCGTAGATTATTTGAAAGACCCGCAAAAATTTACGCGCATCGGCGCGCAGATCCCCAAGGGAGTGCTCTTAGTCGGCCCGCCGGGCACAGGCAAGACGCTCTTAGCCCGTGCTATCGCCGGCGAAGCCGATGTGCCGTTCTTCTCGATCTCGGGCTCAGACTTCGTCGAGATGTTTGTGGGCGTGGGGGCAGCGAGAGTGCGTGATCTCTTTCGCAGAGCCAAAGAGGAGGGCAAGGGCAAGCGCGGCGTGATCATCTTCATTGACGAGATCGACGCCGTAGGGAGAAAGAGAGGCGCAGGCATCGGCGGCGGCCACGACGAGCGCGAACAGACGCTCAATCAGTTATTGTCTGAAATGGACGGCTTCGACAAGAACGAGCACGTGATCATCTTAGCGGCCACGAATCGTCCCGATATTCTCGATATGGCGCTGTTGCGTCCAGGACGCTTTGACCGAAAGATTACAGTACCCCCACCGGACTCCAAGGGGCGCGAAGCCATCCTCAAAGTGCACGTGAAGAACAAGAAGCTCGCCCCCGATGTCGACTTGAAAGTTCTCGCGCGGCGCACGCCGGGGTTCGTCGGGGCAGATCTAGAAAATCTCTGTAATGAGGCAGCGCTCTTAGCAGCCCGTCGCAACAAAGAGTTTATAGACATGAAAGACTTCGAAGACGCGATAGACAGAGTGATCGCGGGGATCGAGCGCAAGGGAAGACTCTTAAGCGAAGAAGAAAAAGTCAAGATCGCCTATCACGAGGCAGGGCACGCGCTGTTGGGGAAGCTGCTGCCCAAGGCCGATCCCGTCCATAGGATCTCTATAGTCCCGCGCGGCGAAGCCTTGGGGTACACATTACAGCTGCCGCTCAACGATAAGTATCTCTTCACCAAGGAAGAGCTCTTAGATCGTATGACTGGGATCTTAGGGGGCCGCGCTGCGGAGGAGATCATCTTTAGCGAGATCTCTACGGGCGCGTATGACGACCTCAAAAAAGCGACGGAGATCGCTAAGCGCATGGTGGTCAGCTACGGCATGAGCGAGCGCGTCGGCCCCATCAATCTGGGGCAAGAGAACGGCAACGTCTTCTTAGGGGTCGACTTGGTGCTGAATCGGGAGCACAGCGAGAAGATGTCAGCGCTCGTGGACGAGGAGATCAAGAATATTATTGAATCGTGTTACAAGCGGGCGCGCGAGCTGCTGCAGCGCAATATCCAAGCCCTGCACAAGCTCGCCAAGAGGCTCTTAGAGGTCGAGGTCTTAGAAGGGGAGCAGCTCGACGCGCTGCTGAAGGACTCGCTGGTCTTTCAGCCGCCGACCCCAACCCCGCAGCTTGCTTAACAACGTTCCGAAAGAGCCGATGGGTCCAATAAGTAAGCGCATCGCGATCTTGGGCTCGACCGGCTCAATCGGGACGCAGACGCTTGCCGTCGTCGAAGCCCTCAATCGCGCCGGACATAATCTCTCCGTGGTTGCTCTGGCGGCGGGCAAGAACTTAGAACTCTTAGCGGCACAAGCCCAGCGCTTCCAGCCGGAGCTGATCGCTCTGGAGCGCGCCAAAGACCTCAGTCGGCTCAGACAGCTCTTAAAGGGAGTATGGAGCGGGGAGATCGTCGTTGGTGGGGAGGGCTTGCAAGCAGTAGCTACTCACCCGCACGCTGAGCTTGTCGTCAACGCCCTCGTGGGCGCAGCGGGCCTAATCCCAACGTTAGAAGCCCTCAAGGCGAAGAAGACCCTCGCCCTGGCGAATAAAGAGTCGTTAGTCATCGGGGGGCATCTTGTCCACCAGGCTTCGCCTGGACAAGCTTCGCTTGACGTTCATCTTCGCCGGCCGCAGGCCGGCGAAGGCGTACAGTCCAGACGAAGTCTGGTTCCCATAGACAGCGAGCACAGCGCGCTCTTCCAGCTCATGCACTCTCGACACCCCAGCGAGATCGAGAGGGTCATCTTGACAGCATCAGGCGGGCCGTTCCGCACCAGGCCGCTCGATTCATTCGACCAGATCACGGTAGAAGAAGCCCTGCGCCACCCGACGTGGCAGATGGGCAAGCGCATCACGATAGACTCCGCCACGCTCGTCAACAAGGCGTTCGAAGTCATTGAAGCCCACTGGCTCTTCGATCTGCCTTATGAGAAGATCTCTGTATTGATTCACCCGCAGAGCATCGTACACGGCTTGGTCGAGCTGAGAGACGGAAGTATGCTAGCTCATCTGAGCACGACGGATATGAAACTGCCCATTCAGTATGCGCTCACCTACCCCGAGCGCGTCCCGTCTTCTGTCGAGCGCTTGGACTTAGTGAAGCAAAAATTAGAGTTTGCGCCGGTGGGGCGGGAGCGGTATCCGGCGTTCTGGCTGGTGTGTGAGGCAGGGCGGCGCGGGGGAACATTTCCGGCGGTAGCCAACGCTGCTGATGAAGTCTTAGTGCAAAGATTTCTCAACAATGAGATCCCATTTGTGGGGATCGCACGCGGGCTGGAGAGAGTGCTTGCTGAGCACACGGGCGTGCCCGATCCTAGCCTCGAAGAGATCTTTGAAGCTGATCGGTGGGCACGCCAGCGGGCTAGCGAGATCGCCCCAGATTCGTTATGATATACAAACACTGAAGGAGAACGCAGAGTATGGAGAACGCACGAAAATGGTTTACCGTCTCGGCCGTGTTGTTGCTGCTGCTGGTCTTCATTGTGGCCTTCACCAACTACAATCAAGAATGGAAGCGCTACCAACGAGCGTATCTGACTAAAGTGCTCATGGATAAAGCCCAAGCTGAAAAGGGCGCGCTCTCGCTCTTCGATCGGATCGCTATTGCTATAAGCGCTGAAACTAACCTTCAGATTAAAAAAGTCGTCACCGAGGTGGGACGCAGCGCCGATCTGTGCATGACCTGTCATGCCAACGTCGGCGCGCCAGGGTTTACGCAAGAACCTCTGAAAGATTTATTGGAGACTCACCAGAATATAAAAATTATCGAGCAGTTGCCGTTCGACCAAGTGGGATGCACTGCGTGCC
>JBKBIX010000106.1:0-4049 GCA_046293845.1 Bipolaricaulia bacterium
GTGCGAGCAGGATTGACCCCGTGCATCCCGATCACTTCGATATCCCCAAAGCCGTATCTCTTCAGGTGCTTCTTCAAGAGCGCAAGAATTTTCTTTGGGTCTTGGTCGGGCACCAAGCGAAAGTCTATCTTTGCGCGCGCTTCGGCGGGCAAAACTGTTTTCGGCCCCGAACCCGTATAGCCGCTCCAGATGCCGCAGATCGTGCACGTCGGCTCAAAGTAGTGCTTCTTGCGTAACTTTCTGCCTGAAAGTCCCAACAGATATTTTTTAATTCCAAACTTCTTGCGCCAGCCGCGCTCGTCAAAATCCAGCTCATAGACAGCTTTGAGTTCAGATCGGCTAGGCGGGCGCATGTCGCCATAGAAGCCCTTGATTTGAATCTTTTCGCTTTCGTCTTTGAGGGTGCTCAGCGCCCAGACCAGGCGCCATGCCGGATTGGGCACGATCGTGCCCCACGACGAGTGCTGATCACTGACTGCTCCCTTAGCGCGCAACTCAACGTAACAGATCCCTTTCAACCCCAGATAGATTTGGGGAATATCGTTGAGGTCTTTGTGGCCGAACTCCCAGATGCACCCGTCGGCTTTGAGGAGATTCTTGTGCTCCTTGACGAACTGTTCTAAATGTGGACTGCCGATCTCTTCTTCGCCTTCGACGACGAGTTTGATCGTGATGGGCAGCTTGCCCATGACCTTTTGATACGCTTCCAGGGCGCAGAGTCGCGCTGTCAGGTCGCCCTTGTTATCTGAAGAGCCGCGGGCGTAGAGTTTCCCATCGCGAACTTGTGGGTCCCATGGATCGGACTCCCACAGCTCTAACGGTTCTGGGGGCTGCACGTCGTAGTGATCGTAAAACATCAAGATTTTATCGCTCTCACCCTCAAGCTCGCCGTAGACGACGGGGAAGCCGTCCGTAGAGAAAATCTGCGTCTTGAACCCGACGTGATCGAGCATTTGCTGGACGAGCGTGGCGCATGGCTCCATCCCCAAGTTTTGAGCAGCGACGCTGGGTTGTTTCAGCAGCGTCTTGAGGCGCTCGATGAACTCGTCGCGATGGTCGTCAATATAGCGAAAGACTTGTTCCATATGAGATGAGCCCCCCTATCTATCGAAGCTTGTTCAATTCGTTCCGATCCCATGAACTTTTGGGATAGATCGCCAACGCTCTCTCAAACGCTTCTCTCGCTTCAGCGACCTTCCCTAGTCTCGCGTATGCGACTCCTCGCCAGCGATGTGACAGAAACCGAACCGTCTCGTCTGATGTCAGAGCTTCGCTCTCGTGGAACTCTCGCACGGCTCGCTCGAGATCTCCCCCAAAGAGCGCTGGCGCGTACAGATAATAGACTCCCAGAGCAAGATGCGCTTCGGCGTTCTGAGGGTCAAGTTCTAGAGCGCGCTCGAGATTGCTCTTGGCAGCCCCAGCGTTCGTGAGGGCTTGAAGCCAGCCCTTAAGACTGATAATGCGCATCTGGCTCTCCCCCAGCAGCCGATAGCCCTCAGAGAAATTCGGGGCGTGCTCCGTCAGCTTTAAAGCGATCTGTTCAGTCGTGAGATAGTACGGCAGTGCTTCTTGGGCTTGAGCGGGGTCACCCCACGCTGCACCATGATACCAATTCCCCAGCTCGAATTCTACGCGAACTTGCCAATAGAGTCTGTCAGTCTCGCTGATCTCGTCACCAAGCTGCTCAAGCAGCGCTTGTGCACGCTGGAGCAACTCCCGCGCCCGACGATACTCTTCACCGAAACTCGAGTTATAGAGCTGACGCTGCCCTTGACGATACAAACTCTGCACGTCTTCTAATGAGAGCTTTTTCCCCAAAACCGGAAGCGCAGATGACGGTTTATCCGGGGGAGCAGGGCGCATCACAGGCAGATCGTGCCCCTTCGGCGGGGAGGAGCCGTGCTGAGAGATCAAAAGACTCCCGCACACGACGAGCACACCAAGACCCGCGATGATCACCCATTTGAGCTTTTTCACAACTTCATCAATACCGAATTGCTCAAGACTCTGCAACTCACTTGCCAAGCTTTGTAGGATCGAAGAGCTCATTGGGCAGCTCTTGGACTTTCACGTCGCTGATCTGGATCGTCGTCCTCAAATTCTTGAACAGAAGATCTTCGACAACGATCTCTTCGGCGTATTCGTCGTCTGTGAGCTTGGCATATTGTGTGTACAGGGTCTTTTTGAGCGGCTCGCCGCTGACGGCGTGCAGAATTGCTTGGAGGGGCTTCAGCTCTTTTTTATCGAGCCAGAGCGTCACCTTTGCGAACGCGACCCTTTCGCTTATCGCTTCAAGGGCGAGCTTAAGAGCCTCGCGCCCATTGAGCTTCTCGTCTTGCTTGCTTTTGACAGCATACTTCCCAGAGAACTGAATCCCCGCGGCTTCGGCAATCGAAGCGTCGCCGAAGATCTTCTGCTGCCCTGAAATTCTAATGGGCTGCAACAGCCCCGGCTGCCAAAAATAAATATCATCCCCGACGACGAGATAGATCGTGCCCTTCAAACTTTCGGGGGCCAAGAACTCCACGCGCGTGCGCACACCCTCGGCAAAGCGTTTATTGTAAATAGTCATCAGGGCTTCGCCCTTGCCGTCGGGCCGTTCAGCAATGACTTTACTCGACATCACATAAGAGTTCGCTTCGATGAAGCGCGCTTGATCGGCTCTCTGGAGCAGCTGCTCGTCGGTCTGAGCAATAATCGCTATAGATAAGACGATGAGCAGCGCACCGGCTAGCCGTGTGATTCGCATGTTTGTCCCCCCTAAGCTGTTAGAGTTTACCAGGTCTGTATGCAGCTAGCAACTCAAAGGGGTTGACGTCACTCTGCAAAGTTGCTATATTATTGTTATCCCCATCCCCAGTGGGGGGGCATGGAGGTTTCTGATGAAGACGATCTTAAAAGTCAAAGGGATGACCTGTCAGCACTGCGTGAAATCTGTGACAAAAGCTCTGCAGGGCGTGGCGGGCGTTCAGTCTGTCACTGTCTCGCTGGAGCGCGGACGCGCCGAGGTCGAGCACAGCGAGAGCGTTTCGACAGCGAGCTTGACGCAAGCCGTCACAGACGCAGGCTACGAAGCTGAAGAACTCAGTGAAGACCCTGAAGAAGATGAGCGACTTAGGCCCTCACCCCGGTCTGCGACCACCCCTCTCCCGTCTGTGAAGACGGGAGAGGGGTCAGGGGTGAGGGCCCGTGAGTGGAAGCCGTATGAACTCACCCTACCCATCGCGGGGATGAGCTGCGCCAGCTGCGTCGCCAAGGTCGAAAAAGCCCTCAAGAGCGTCCCCGGTGTTCTAGATGCCAGCGTCAATTTTGCCACCGAGAAAGCGACCGTGCGTGTCGCGGCAAACCAAGTCACAGCTGAGAAACTGAAAGAGGCCGTGCGCCGCATTGGCTATGACGTCCCAGAAGAGAAGCCTGAAGCACATGCCCATCATCACGAGGAGCAGCTGCGTCGCAGGCTCATCGTCTCCGCGGTGCTCACCGTCGCGATCTTCTTCTTGATGTACCCAGGGATGCTGGGGCTGAAACTGCCCATCTCTGACCAATGGAATTATCTCTTACAGTTACTGCTGGCGACGCCGGTGCAGTTTTGGGCCGGCTGGCAGTTTTATAAGGGCACATGGGCCGCCCTGCGCAACAAGACGACAGATATGAACACCCTGATCGCCGTGGGCACGACGGCAGCTTACGGATATAGCGCCCTGCTGCCGCTCTTCGGGGCGCACGGGCATATGGACTTATACTTTGACACATCAGCGGCGATCATCACGCTCATTCTGTTGGGGCGAGTGCTCGAAGCCCGCGCCAAGGGGCGCACCTCTGAGGCGATCAAGAAACTGATCGGTTTACAAGCCAAGACCGCTCGCGTCATCCGCGACGGGCAAGAGAAAGACATCCCCGTCGAAGACGTCCAAGTCGGCGATCTTATAATAGTGCGCCCCGGAGAGAAGATCCCCGTGGACGGGATAGTGATTGACGGCGCTTCCGCCGTAGACTAATCTATGATCACCGGGGAGTCGCTCCCTGTGGAGAAGCGCCCCGGCGACGAG
>JBKBIX010000107.1:0-4038 GCA_046293845.1 Bipolaricaulia bacterium
CAGATCTATCGGCGTGCCAATAATGACAGCGTCGCAGTCGGTACGCTTGATCGTCTTGGCGAGATCTCGAATCTGTTCTTCGCCGTAGCCCATCGCTGGTAGCAGCTTCCCAATATGAGGGTACTTCTTAAATGTTTCGGCGATGGAATTGACGGCATAGGGGCGCGGGTCGACGAGTTCTTTCGCGCCGTATTTCTCCGCAGCGAGCGTCGCCGCGCCGTAGGACATCTCGCCGTGGGTGAGCGTCGGCCCGTCTTCAATCGCTAAGACGCGCTTGCCCTCGATTACCGACGGGTCTTCGACGAAGAGCGGCGAAGCCGCTTCGATGATCTTTGCTTTGGGATTGAATTTTCTGATGTTCTCGCGCACGCGCTCCACCTGCGCTCGCGCCGCTGTATCGACTTTGTTGATGACCACAACGTCGGCTACTAAGAGATTGATGTGCCCAGGATAATAGCTGAGTTCGTGCCCGGCGCGCAGCGGGTCGGCCACGACGATATCTATATCTGGAACAAAGAACGAGAAGTCATTATTCCCACCATCCCAGACGATGACGTCGGCTTCGCGCTCGGCCATGCGTAGAATTTTTTCGTAGTCGACGCCAGCGTAGACGACTGTGCCCCGTTCCAGATGGGGTTCGTATTCTTCGCGCTCTTCGATAGTACAGTCATATCTGTCTAAGTCTTTGAAGCTCGCGAAGCGTTGGCACTCTTGCTTCACTAAATCCCCATAGGGCATGGGGTGCCGCACCACGACAACGCGCTTGCCGTGCGTGCGCAGAATATCGGTGACGCGGCGGGTCGTTTGGCTCTTGCCGCTTCCGGTGCGCACGGCGGTCACGGAGATGACGGGCTTTTTTGATTTGAGCTGAGTAGATTTTGGGCCAAGCAGCATAAAGTCTGCCCCAGCAGCCATGGCCCAGCTCGCTCGCTCCATCACGTACTGGTGCGAGACGTCACTGTACGAGAAGACTACGAGATCAACGTCGTGCTGAGCGATGAGTTTGGCCAAATTCTCCTCGGACTCTATGGGGACGCCCTTAGGGTAAAGTTTCCCCGCGAGCTTTGCAGGGTAGCGCCGTCCGTCAATATCGGGAATCTGCGTTGCGGTGAACGCGACGACCTTGTAAGCGGGGTTATCACGAAAGTAGACGTTGAAATTATGAAAATCGCGTCCGGCTGCACCCATAATAAGCACGCGCTTCATGAAAGATCACTCCTTGTTGCTAGGCTAAGTACTGCCAAGATGGTTCGATGTCGAAATGAGCCTTGCAATCTTAGCAAATACAAAGCAGCTCGTCAAGGAAACGAGGGTGTTTGCAAAGCGGCGCGAGATGATTTATGCTTGGCTGTGCTATGAGGCTTCAAGGGAGAGTCGCGCTGGTGACCGGCTCCAGCCGCGGGATCGGACGTGCTATCGCATTAGAGCTGGGCCGTCGCGGCGCTGATGTTGTTATCAATCACAGGCGTAACAGCACCCGCGCCCAGGCCGAAGCCGTCGCGCAAGAACTGCAAAGCTTGGGGCAGCGCACTTTAGTCATTAAAGCCGACGTCGCCGACCCACAAGACGTCGCCCACATGTTCTCTACTATTCAAAACGAGTTCGGCAAGCTCGATATCTTAGTGAACAACGCGGCGTCAGCCGTCTTTCGCCCGCTGTTACAGCTCGAAGAGAAGCACTGGGAGCACGTGTGGGACGTGAATTTAAGAGCGATCAATCTCTGTATTAAGCACGCGGTCCCATTGATGGCCACGGGCGCGATTGTCAACATCACGAGCTTAGGCAGTATCAAATACTTGCCCAACTATGGGGCGCTCGGCGCAGCGAAAGCAGCTATCGAGTCGCTCACGCGCAGCTACGCCGTCGAGCTTGCCCCAGCGATCAGGGTGAACGCCGTCTGTGGGGGGCTGGTGGACGAGACGGGTTTTAGCGAGATGATGCCCCACGAAGAAAAAGAGCGCATCGTGCAGCTGACCCCTGCAGGGCGGATGGTCAAGCCCGAAGATATCGCGCAAGTCGTCGCGTTTCTGTGCAGTGACAGTGCCGAGATGATCCGTGGGCAGAGCATTATCGTTGATGGCGGCATCACGTTGGGATTACTGAAGTGAACGTCGTTACAAACGCCAAGACCCTCAAAGACTTAGAGTACGATAAGCTCAAGGAGATTCTCAAGAGCTTTGCGTGCTCGGAGCTGGGGCGCGAGCTGATTCATAACTTGCGCCCGTCCGCTGATGGGCAAGCCGTTCAGCGTGAGCTGGATCGTGTCGAAGAGTTGCGTGCAGCGTTGCTTGAGACGGATCTGTCTGTCGGCTTTTTTGAAGATATCCGTCCGGTGCTCCAGCGAGCGCATCAGACGACAGCGCTGAGTGGCGCAGAGTTTCTCGCTATCTCTAAAGCCCTCTTTCAGATGCGGCGGCTGCGTGAGCGCCTCCTCAAGCTCAAGGGGTTTGCGCACTTGCGGGAGCTGGCCGAGCGCATCCAAATTTTCCGTGAGCTCGAAGAGAACATCACGCGGGTCTTCGACGAGGATGGGGAGGTGCGTCCGACGGCCTCGCCGCGCCTGCGCGAGCTGACCGCCCGCAAGCGCACCTTAGAAGAGCGCGTGCACCGCCACCTCCAAGGGCTTATTCAGTCGGGCCAGCTTGCGGGGGTCCTCCAAGACAGCGTGGTCACGCGGCGCTCCGGACGATTGGTGATCCCCATCAAGAGCAGCGCGCGCCATGAGCTCGATGCCGTCGTCCATGACAGCTCCGATTCAGGACAGACGCTCTATGTGGAGCCGACCTCCGTCGTGAACGATAACAACGCGATTCGCGAGCTTGACGGGGAAATCCGCGACGAGCAGCTCACAATCTTACGAGAGCTGACCGCCAAACTCCAAGCGGAGAGCCACAAGATCGAAGAGACCCTCAAAGCGTTCGCGTACTTCGATCTGCTCTACGCAAAAGCGCAATTCGCTCTACACTTGCGCTGCAAGCGTCCGCAATTAGTGAACGAAGGCGAGCTCCATCTCATAGAAGCGCGGCACCCCTTGCTCGATCAGACGACCGTCGTGCCCATTGATATTCGGTTAGGCGCACCCTTTCAGGGGATCGTCATCACCGGGCCGAACACCGGCGGCAAGACGGTTTCGCTGAAGACCGTGGGGCTCTTGACGCTCATGGCGCAGTCGGGTATTCCCATCCCCGCCGCGCCCGACAGCAAGATCGTGCTCTTTGAAAAAATCTTCTCCGACATCGGCGATGAACAATCTCTCCAGCAAAATCTCAGCACTTTCTCTGCTCACATGAAAAACCTGGTCGGCATTCTGAGGGAGACGGGCCCGCACACGTTAGTGCTCATTGACGAGCTGGGTGCGGGGACTGATCCTACAGAAGGTGCAGCCTTGGGGATCGCGATCTTACAAGCGCTCCTCGACTCTGGCGCGAAATTGCTCGTCACCACACATTTTAGTGCGATTAAGCACTTTGCGTACCAACACCCGAGGTTAAAGACATGTTCTGTAGAATTTGATGTTGAGACGTTGGCACCGACATATAAGATTGTTGAAGGGGTTGGTGCAAGCAACGCGTTTATCGTTGCTGAGCGGTTAGGACTGCCGTGGGGCGTTGTCGCGCTGGCCAAGGCGCACCTGACAGAAGGACAAGTTCGGGTTGAGGATATTATTCACAAGCTCCAGCAAGAGCGCAGCGAGCTCGCGCAAGAGCGCTTCGAGGTGAGCCAGCGCGCTCGCGAACTAGAAGCTCTCAAAGCTGAATATCTCACTAAGCTCGACGAGCTGCGCCATCGCAAAGGGCAAGCCTTGACTGAAGAGTTACGTCGTCTTGAGCAGTTGTTTAAGCAAGCTCGCGGGGCACTAGAAGAGGCCCTGCACGAGGCCAAGCAGCGCGCGGGCGAGGAGCGCCTGCGCGAGAGGCTCAAAGAGGTGCAAGAACTCGGGGGTCGTCTTGCCGAGGCAGCGCAGCAACTCCACCAAGAGCCCACAGAAGTCCCTATCCCGTTAGAACAGCTTCGGGAGGGGCTGGCCGTGCAATTTCG
>JBKBIX010000108.1:0-3881 GCA_046293845.1 Bipolaricaulia bacterium
CCCGCGCTGCACGCGGTGCAATCTGAAGCTTGCGCCCCGCTCTACAGAGTTTATAAAGAGAATCTGACGGAGCTGCCCGATATCTCCTTCAGCGAGACGATCGCCGAGGGGATTCGCATTCGCCGCCCTGCGCGATGGAAGGCGATTCTAAGAGCGATACGCGAGACGGACGGCAGCGTCGTCACCGTCAGCGAGCGCGAAATTCTTATTGCGCAGCGCGAGCTAGGGCGTCAGGGGCTCTATGTCGAGCCGACATCAGCCGTCGCGGTCGCGGGGCTACACGCTGCGCACCAGGCTTCGCCTGGACAAGCTTCGCTTGACCCTCATCTTTGCCAGCCTTTGGCTGGCAAAGGCGAACGGTTCAGGCGAAGCCTGGTCATCCCTCTGACGGGGAGCGGGCTGAAAGCGCCATCCTAAAAAGCTTTTTCAGATCTCCATGAGATTTCCATCTGATTTTCAGGGGATTTCCATCTAAGGGTCTTGACTTTCAGGGGGGAGATGTACTATAATCCCTTATGAGCGAAAAACCTAGAGGCAGGACGTCTCTGAAAAGGGCAAACTCACCGCGAGGTGGGGGCGCAAAGCTTCGGGTCTCTCGCTAGACGGCCGAGCTGCCAGAGATGGGAGCTTGGAGCTGTATGGAGCTAGTGAAGGGTATTCCCGAAGAGTGGGCTCACAAGATAGGGGAAGGGCAACCTCCTTGTGCTTCCATACGCATCTTCCAAAAGTATGTTCGTCAGTTAAACGTTCATGAGAGATTAGAAATTTAGAAACGAGGAGGCGCTTGAGATGCGCGGCACTGCCATGCCCGCTCCGCAAGGGAGCTCCATCCCAAACGCCCCATATATTTATTATGACTCTTGGGGGGCCAAAAGTCAAGGGGAGCCTAGCGCTCGCAGGGCCGAAGAGCTAATCAAAGAGAACCAGCGCTTGCAAACCCTGCTCGGTGCTGTGGAGCAGGAGCTGGCTCGGCTCCGAGAAGCCAACGCTTCCTTGCGCCAAAAGCTTGCCGAGAAGAACCAACTGCTGCAAGCGCAGTTAGCTGCTACAGAACGAGAAGTTGCCAAAATACGGGAAGAGAATGTTGCCCTGGTCGCAGCGTTGGAGCGAGATCTCTCCAAGATACAAGAAGAGAACACTGTTCTCCGTCAGAAGCTTGCCGTCGCAGAAGAGAAATCAGCACAACCGAAGACAGGGCTCAAAGTCGCCGCCGTGATTCCCGCGCGCAACGAGGATCGCTCCATTGCTCCGTGTCTTGAGTCACTAGCAAACCAGACCTATCCTTTAGAGAGGATCATCGTTGTAAATGACGGCTCGACCGATTGGACGGAATTGGTCGTCCATCATCTGCGCCAGAGGTACCCTCAGATAGAGTGTATTAACAAAAAGCCGGATCGCTCGTTGCGAGCCGGGGCGGTGAACAAGGCCCTGAAGCTTCTCTACGAGAGCGATTGTGACTTGGTGCTAGTTGCCGATGCCGATGCCGTCTTTGCTCCCACCGTGGTCGAAGAGGCAGTTAAGAAGTTCGAGCAAGACAAAGACGAAGAGATCGGAGGCATGTGCTCCTCTGTGGAGCTTGTGGGGCAAGGGCTGCTCCATCGCCTCCAGAAATTGGAGTACGGGGGGTTCAACGCTGACCGCGTGGCTACCTGGCGCAACATCATGATCATTCACGGGCTGTGTGGGGTCTATCGGCTCAAGGCCCTGCATGAGGTCGGTGGCTACACCGTAGGGCATCTCATCGAAGACTATGATCTCACGGTAAAGCTGAAGGAAGCCGGCTGGAAGACGGTTTTCAACCCAAGAATGCACGTGCAGACGCACAGCGTCCCAACGCTGCGCGCTCTGGTGCGTCAGCGTCTGCGTTGGTATCGCGGGGGCGTACAAGTTCTGTTAGATCACGGGATCAATCGCTTCACAGCTTTCGATGCGTTCAATCACATTCATTTCATCATGCTCTTGGCGATCATCGGGCTGATTGTTGGATTTTGGCTGCACGCCGCTGGGAAGTGGTCACCGCGCTTCTGGTGGCATCCTATCCCCTTGGCGCTGTTTGCGCTCGGGTGGATAGAGGGTCTCTGGCAACTCCGCTGGGTAAAGGGGTTAGATTGGGGAGATGTCATGATAAGGGTATCTCTCATACCTGAGCTCGTCTATTACTCGTTTCTGTCTCTACTGCGCGTGTACGCGTATTTTCTGGAGTTCATATCTGCCGGAAAAAGATGGTAGGCAGGGAGAAAGGAGGAACCATCTATGTACTGCACCGCTCCGGCACTGGGGTTTGGGCAAATCGGCGCGTTGGCCGCGATCGGGATCGGAGGGCTCTGGCTTCACGATAGCCTGCTCTTGTTGTTAGCTATGTCGCTGTTCTTAGGGATGCACTATCTCTATAGCTTATGGAAGGGCACAAGAGAGATGAGAGAGGATGGGTGGCTATGAGGATCGTGAAAGTAACTGTTATACTAATTGGGATATGGATGTTGCTATTCTCTAACCCTAGTTCGCTTCCGGGCGGGACGGTGTGTAGCTGGACTTGGGCTAGACCAAAACCTGGGGAAGCTTGGTATGGCCCCACCGTACTCACCACAGACCAGGCTATAACTGTCTTCGATCAACTCTGGCCTCGCTGGAAGGAGTGCCGGCTCGTCGCCGCGGTTTCTTTGCATTTTGGCGATTACGAAAAAGTCTTCACCGAAGCGTTTCCCATCTTGCAAAGCTACCGGACGCCGGCGACGACATGGATTGTGACGGGCCGGATTGGCCAGCTGGGCTATATGACCCTCGAGCAGATCAGAGAGCTTGCTAAGAACAATTGGGAAATCGGGTCGCACACCATCAGCCATGCGCCTTTAATCAATCTTGGTCTAGATCAGGTGCGTTCCGAGCTAGAGGGATCAAAGGCCGCTCTGGAGAGCGCAGGGTTTGCAGTCTCCGGTTTTTTGAGCCCCTTTGGGCTGTATAACGATCTTGTTCTGTCTGAGATTCAGCGTTGGTATAAACATCATCGCTCAAATACGTTCGGCATCAATCCGTTGCCGCCTTCCGACCAAGGCGTAGGAAGCCGCTGGCAGTTGCTCTACTACCAAGTGAAACGGGACACACCGCCACTAGAAGTGATCATTGAAATTGACCGGGTGAACCGTCTCGGGGGATGGCTCATTCTGGATTTTCACGACATCGGTGATGATGATCCATCCGTCTCGTATCCCCCGGAGGCTCTCGAAGAGATTGTACAGTTTATGCGAGTTGCACTCAAGTTGTGCACGCTGGAGGAACTGCAACGCGGTGCTTGCTTAGCGCGCCTGTGATTAGCCATCATCACGGAGACGTCTTGCGCACCACGCGGTCGCCCTCGATCTTGTCGAGGGAGAGACTATCAGCCAGATAGGGCCAGCGTTGCCGAGCTTCGGCGATCTGAGCGAGATCGAGCTCGACTGTGTACACACCCTCAGCGTCGTCGGCTTCGAAGAGGACCTCTCCGCGGGGCGAGACGACCATCGAATGCCCGCTCACCGGACGATCATCGGGGTAGAACGATTTTGTATTGTTCGCAAACGTCACGAAGATCGTGTTCTCCGCGGCGCGGACGCATAAGAGCGAGCGCCACAGTGCGATGCGATTCTCAGGGATGTTCGAGGGATTGAAGAGAATCGCGATCTCGCGCTGCGCCAGAGAACGAACGAGTTCGGGATAGAAGAGATCAACGCAGATGGCGATGCCAAAGCGCAGCTTTTCTGTGGCAAAGGCGGGCAAGCGCTCCCCAGGGCGCAGCAACGCGCGCTCGCCCACAGCGTTCGAGGGAAAGATCTTTTCAGCATATCCCCGCACAGTGCCATCGGGGCCGATGACATGCCCGCGAGCTATTTTGCGCTCTTCATGCG
>JBKBIX010000109.1:0-3701 GCA_046293845.1 Bipolaricaulia bacterium
GTCGCCGGGGCGATCGCGTTCGCTTTCGAGTGAGAAGACCTGCGCGGACCGATCAACGTCACGGCGCCCAACCCAGTGCGTCAGAAAGAATTTGCGCAGACCCTAGGGCGTCTCGTGAGACGCCCAGCGTTTCTCCCCGCACCGGCGTTCGCCCTGAAGATAGCTCTTGGGGAATTTGCGAGCGGACTGCTCTCCAGCCAGCGCGTCCTGCCGGAGCGCTTGACCAAGGCGGGCTATCAGTTTCGCTTCGCTGAGCTAGAGCCGGCTCTGCGCGCCCTCGTGCCCTAGCCGATCGCTCGATATAATAAAATTTATGGCGCTGGCGCTCTTTACCGATCTCTATGAGCTTACGATGGCCCAAGCCTACCTAGCAGAGGGCTTGACGGACCACGCTGTCTTCAGCTTGTTCGTGCGGCGCCTCCCGCCCCAGCGCAATTTTCTCATCGCGTGCGGGCTTGAAGCCGTGTTAGAGTACTTAGAGAGCTTGCGCTTCACCGATGAAGAGATTCAATATCTTGCATCGCTGGGGCAGTTCTCTCAGAGCTTTCTCGAGTGGCTCAGGCATATGCGCTTCACTGGTGACGTCTATGCCGTGCCTGAGGGGACGCCCGTCTTCGCCCAGGAGCCTATCTTAGAGATCGTGGCGCCGCTGCCCCAGGCGCAACTTGTCGAAACGTTCGTCATGAATCAGGTCCATCTGCAGACGGTGCTGGCCTCTAAAGCGTATCGCGTCGTCGCGGCCGCGCAGGGGCGCCCGGTCTTTGACTTCGCCGCGCGCCGCATGCACGGCAGCGATGCAGCAATCAAGGGCGCCCGCGCCTTCTACATCGCTGGCGTAGCAGCGACCTCCAACGTCTTAGCTGGAAAGCTGTATAAGATCCCCGTCGTGGGCACTATGGCCCACAGCTACATCCAAGCCCATCCCAGCGAGCTCGAAGCATTTCGCGCATTTGTGCGCATCTACCCACAGACCGTGCTCCTAGTCGACACGTATGATACCCTTGCTGGGGTCCGCAGGGTGATCGAGCTGGCGCGCGAGCTTGGGCAAGCTGTCACAGTGAAAGCGATTCGCTTGGATTCTGGGGATCTACTGGCGCTCTCCACGCAAGCGCGACAGATGCTCGATGCCGCGGGGCTTTCTCATGTGAAGATCTTAGCCAGCGGCGGCCTTGATGAAGAAAACATCACGCGCCTGCTTGACGCTGGGGCTCCTCTAGACGGCTTTGGCGTGGGCACATACATGGGCGTCTCCAAAGACGCTCCCGACTGCGATATCGTCTACAAGCTGACGGAGTATGCCGGCCAGGGGCGGCTGAAGCTTTCCCCAGAGAAGCCGATCCTCCCTGGGCGCAAGCAGGTCTTTCGCGTCGAGGAGGGCGGATGCGCCGTGCGCGATCTGATCGCCCAAGCCGATGAGAAGCTCCCGGGGCGCCCGCTCCTTGTCCCCGTGATGAGAGGGGGAGAGCGCCTCGAACAGCGCGATCTCGAAGCGATTCGACGCTATGCCCACGAGCAGATCGAGCGCTTGCCGGAGCGCATTCGCGCTCTGGCGCCGGCCCAGCCGCCTTACCCTGTGGAGCTGAGCCCAGCCCTGCAGAAGCTCCATCAAGAACTGAGCGCACAGCTTGAAAGGAGGGAAGCCCTATGACGGAGCGCTTTCAGCCCGGCGATGCCCTGCTCATCGTTGACGTCCAGAGAGACTTCTGCCCCGGCGGGGCACTGCCCATCCCTGAGGGGGATAGAGTCGTCCCCGTGCTCAACCGCTGGATCGAAGCGGCCCAAGCCCAGAATATCCCCATCTATGCCTCGTACGATTGGCATCCCTTGGGGCACATCAGCTTCAAGGAGCGCGGCGGCCCCTGGCCCCCTCACTGCGTGCAAGGGAGCGAAGGGGCCCGCTTCCATCCCGACCTACGATTGCCCGAATCGGTCGTGAAGATCGCCAAGGGGGTGCGCTTCGATCAGGACCAGTATTCGGCGTTCGACCAGACGGGGCTGGCGGTGCGGCTCCGCCAGGACGGCATCACGCGCTTATGGGTGGGGGGATTGGCTGAGGACGTCTGCGTCTTAGCGACGGTGCTCGATGCACGCAAGGAGGGCTTCGCCGTGATGCTCATCGCTGAGGCGACGCGACCGGTGACCCCCCAGGGAGGAGAAGAGGCCCGACGCAAGATGCGCGAGGCGGGGGTAGAGTTTGCGTAACCACCGCTACGCTTGACAAGGACGAGCCGACGGCTTACAATAAGCTGACTGACGTGCGGGCGTAGCTCAGCGGTAGAGCGTCTGCTTGCCATGCAGAAGGTCGCGGGTTCAAATCCCGTCGCCCGCTCCCCCAGGTTTCACCTGGGCCATACATCTTCGCCTGCCAGAGGCGGGCGAAGGCATACAGTCCAGACGAAGTCTGGGCCGGGGTGGCGGAATCGGCAGACGCGACGGACTTAAAATCCGTTGGAGGCTAACCCTCCGTGCGGGTTCGAGTCCCGCCCTCGGCACTCTACCAACACTTGTACGCCGCCATCTCCGGGTAGAAATCCCCGGCTTTGTTATTGGTGACAACGTTGCGCCAACAGACAAAGAGATTCTCTAAAGAATACACGCGAACCCCATAGCGTTCGTTGTTCTGAATGATATTGCCGATCAACCAGGCCAAACTCGCAAAGTCGAGCCGGATGCCGTCACGCTGATTGCTCACGATCTGGGAGTACTGCACCGTGACTTGAGCGCTCTCTTCCCCAGCGACGCCGTCGAGATTGTACGAGACGAGCGAGTTCTCGAGAGTCGCATCAGCGAGCCCCAGCACGTGCAGGCCAGCTCGAGAATTATTAGAGAGCTGGAGATCGCGGATGCTGACGTGGCTCTGTCCGCTGACGACCATGCCATCGCGAAAGTTATAGATTCCCAGCCCGCGTACCGTAACAAGGCTCTGCCCAAAAACCGAGATACCGTCTGTGTCCCCAGCCCCCATCACAATCGTCTGATCCGGCCCGGCTCCCCAGAGCGTGAGAACTTTATCGTGCAGAGAGACCCCGTGCGTCCACACCCCGGCAGCAAGACAGAGCACTGCTCCTGGGGGAGCGCTCTCGATGACGTTTTGCAGAGGCTGCCACGGCTGCGCGATGAGCGTACAAATGGGTTGGATGGCTTCAGAACTCGGTGCGAATGCGAAAAAAGCCAGCCAAGCGACTGCATTGAGATATCTCGCCGTGAGCATATGAGCTGATCCCTCTCGCTATCATTAGCTGTAGTGTAGCGTGTGAGGCCTTAGGAGGCAAATTGGGCTTGCATTTGTCACACCGAAGTGGTATAATACATGCGAACGTGCGGGGTGGAGCAACAGGAAGCTCGTCGGGCTCATAACCCGGAGGTTGCTGGTTCGAATCCAGCCCCCGCAACCAGACTTCGTCTGGACTGTTTGCCTGCGCCGGCTGCAAGCCGGCGCAGATGAAGGTCAGGCGAAGTTTGTTTTTTTGAGCAGAGTTGCCAAGCAGTCCAAGACGTGCTAGACTAATGCGAGCGGCGGGGTAGCTCATCCGGCTAGAGCGGCCGTCTCATAAGCGGCAGGTAGAGGGTTCGAGTCCCTCCCCCGCCACAATCTAACATGAACGAACGAGTCGTCGCGACCAACCGCAAGGCCCGGCACGAATATCGCATAGAAGAGACTATTGAAGCTGGGATCGAGCTAAAGGGCACCGAAGTCAAAT
>JBKBIX010000010.1:0-26698 GCA_046293845.1 Bipolaricaulia bacterium
AAGACCCAAAGAGCAAACTCATGACAGAAGAGATCTTCGGGCCGGTGCTCACCGTCTATATCTATCCCGATAACGAGTACGAGAAGACGCTCAAGCTCTGTGATGAATCTACACAGTTTGCGCTCACCGGCTCGATCTTCGCGCGTGATCGCTATGCAATCGTGCAGGCTGAGCAGATCTTGCGCTACGCTGCGGGGAATTTTTATATCAACGACAAGCCCACGGGAGCCGTCGTAGGGCGACAGCCCTTCGGTGGGGCAAGGCACTCCGGGACGAACGACAAAGCCGGCTCGTGGGTCAATCTGATTCGTTGGATGAGCCCACGGACTATTAAAGAGACGCTTGTGCCGCCGAAAGATTGGCGACGCCCCTATATGGGTTAACTCACACAGAGAAGGAGGCAGAGTATGCGATCATTCTACGCGATATTCGTGCTTATAGCTATCGGTCTTCTGATAGGCGATGTGGCGGTTTGGGCTGTTGGGGAGCGGGCGGCCGCGCCGCTGCGCGACGCTGAGGGCAAAGTGTTGGGCGTAGCGCTCTTGGTGCAGGAAGCCCAAGGCGTGCGGATCTCCCTCACGGTGAAGGGGTTATCACCGGGCGAGCATGGGATTCACATTCACTCTGTGGGCAAGTGCGAGCCGCCGGATTTCCTCTCCGCTGGGCCGCACTTCAATCCCACAAATAAACAGCACGGGCTGAACAACCCCGCAGGCCCCCATGCGGGGGACTTGCCCAATCTCGTCGTGGGCGAAGACGGCTCAGCTGTGTACGAGCACGTGACGGATCGCGTGACGCTCACGCCGGGGGAGCTATCGCTTTTTGACGAAGACAGCAGTGCTCTTATTATTCACGCTGGCCCGGACGATCAGATCACCGATCCTGCGGGCAACAGCGGCGCGCGTGTGCTCTGCGGCGTCATTACTCCGATGAAGGAGACCGCCGTGCGCATCGGGGGCTTGCTCCCGACGCTGCTGCTTTTGGCTGCGGTGGCTCTCGTCATCTGGCTGCTATTTTTCAGATGAGCAGTCTTTTTGTGTGAGTGCCTGGGCTTTTGTGTGCGTCCAGAGCTTTTGAAACTCTTGCTCGAAGGCTTGGGCGAGTTCTGGACTGTGTATCACTAACAGATTCTCTTCGTTGCGCGTCTGGGCTGAAGTCGTCCAGTTATACGAGCCGGTGATCACGACAGAGCTATCGACGACGGCAAATTTGTGATGCATGATCCCAGAGTCTACGTACTGCTTGACGGGGATGCCAACGTTCAGTAACAAGCAGCCTTTGCTGCCCTTGCTCGGCTCGTCATCTAAGAGGATTTTCAGTTCGATCCCACGCGCAGCGAGCTCTGTTAGAGTTTGTGCGATCTCCGGGTCGGTGAGCTGGTAGAGCGCGGCGTGCACGGACTGTTGGGCATTTTGCAGTGTGTGCATGATAGCTTTCTCCGGCTTTGGGGAAGGGGCAAAGTAGACGCTGATGGGGGCGCTTGGGGCACTGAAGCCCTGGGGCGCAGGGGCAAGTTGGCGTTCTGTATTTGAATATGAGTGTGCCAGCCAGCCCAGGACAAAGCCAACTGCTACGCTTAGGAGCAGAATCGGGAAGAGCTTGCGCATAGCTTGATTGTAGCGCAAGCTGGCACGGCGTGCTAGAGAGTGTGTTCCGTTGGCAAAGGAGCAGCTGTTCTGTTATGATTCTCACGTTATGAACGAGATTGCGACGTTTTCAATAATTGCTTTCGATAAGGAGCTGGCAGAATTGGGGATTGCCGTTCAGTCGCGGGCGTTCCGCGCCGGTGCCATCGTGCCGCACGCCAAGGCCCACGTGGGAGCAATCGCCAGCCAAGCTCTGGCCAATCTCTCCTATGGCCCCAAGGGCTTAGCACTGCTGGAGCAAGGGCTAAGCGCCCCTGAAGTTCTGCACAGACTGCTCGCTGAGGACGAACTGCGCGAGCACCGCCAAGTCGCTATTCTCGATGCCAAGGGGCAGATCGCCCAGCACACGGGGAGTGAGTGTCTGGAGTGGGCGGGGCACAAATCTGGAAAAGATTGGGCAGCGCAGGGGAATATCTTAGCAAGCGCAGGAGTGCTCGACGCGATGGGGGAAGCATTCGAGCGCACTTGTGGCTTGTTAGCGGAGAAGCTCATGGCAGCGTTGGAAGCCGGGCAAGAAGCCGGGGGAGATCGTCGCGGGCAGCAAGCTGCAGGGCTGCTCGTCGTGCGCCCCAATGCGTACTTCGACGGCCCGTTCGACAGACTCGTAGACATTCGCGTTGACGATCACCCCCAGCCGATTCAAGAGCTGAAGAGACTCCTCGAGATGGCGTTGCCGTCAGTGTATTTGCTGAACACGCGGCTCTTTCTGGAGCGCGGTCAGCCGGAGCGTGCTAAAGAGCTTTTAGATAGGGCTTTGGGGAAGCAGCCGGAGCAGCCGATCTTAACATTAGCGTTGATCGGGTACTATGCGCACACGGGGCAGAAAGCGCAAGCATTAGCTGAGCTTGAGAAGTTACTGTCGAATGCGGGGAGCGAGCGCGCAAGCCTCGTGCGCTACGTGAAGACGAACGCGCTCTTTCGGCCGTTGCACGACGACGAGGAGTTCCACAGCTTAGTTGCTTAGGGCAAAACCCGTATGCATATCAGTCCTGGGTCTGCAGGGTGCGAGAGAAGACGCCGCACCGGAGGGCGTAATTATGTATAATTGAGCTTGGAGCCGAAGCGGCCTTGGCAAACCCACGCCAGCGCTTCAGAGAGGTTATGTTCGGTGAAGACTTGATCATTCGCACCAAGCTGATCCCGCCACGCCTGAAGCCCCAGATTCTTTCGCGTCCCCGCCTGACCCAGCTCCTGAATCGCTGCACGGATTACCCGCTGACGATCGTTAAAGCCGACGCGGGCTACGGCAAAAGCACCACCCTGGCTTCTTTCCTCGCTCAGCAGAAGCTGCCGTATCTTTGGTACAGCCTAGCCGAGACCGATGCCGATCCCTTGGTCTTCTTGGTACATGTGATCTACGCCCTCAGAATGACTTATCCCAACTGCGGTGAGCGGGCGCTGAGCCTTCTCGAGCAAGAAGGAGGTGCGGCCAAGCTCTGGGCCCCAGCGGTGGACGCGCTCACTAATGAGCTTCTAGATCTTCTTGAAGAAGAGATGCTCCTGGTGCTGGACGACTATCACGTAGTAGATCGGCCGGAGGTCAATGCGATCACGGAGCGCTTGATTGAACACATGCCGCCCCGGCTCCATCTTGTGCTGGCTACCCGCCATACCCCGATGCTGCCATCTCTAGCTCGTTGGCGCGCCCACCGCGAGGTTTTAGAGATTTCCAAGCGAGAGTTGGCCTTCACCCCGCAAGAGGTCGCGGCGCTCTTCTCGGAGCGCTATGGCTGCCGTCTCACAGGAGAGCAAACCGCTACTTTGGCTGAGGAGACCGAAGGCTGGATCATCGCGCTGCAGCTTATAGGGCAGCAGGTGCAAAGCGGTACAGAAGAGGGGCTTGAGCAACTCTTAAGAAGGCTGCCGGATTCGCTCGGCTTGGCCTTCGACTACTTAGCCGAAGAAGTTCTGGCCAAGCAGCCCGCCCATATTCAAGAGTTTTTAATCCAGACGGCTATATTACGCCAGTTACACCCCCCTGTGTGCGACCAGCTCACCAATCGCTCTGACAGCGCTATGATACTACGTTACTTGGACGAGCATTCGCTCTTTGTAGTGGGTCTGGGCCCCGGGGCGTATCGCTATCATCATCTGTTTCATGATTTTTTGAAGCATCGGATGCGAGCCCAACCGGAGCGCTGGCGCGCTCTTCATCGCCGGGCCGCCGAAATTGCTAAGACTCAGGGGGAACTCGAGGAAGCGATCTATCACTTCATAGAGGCAGGGGAGATGGCTACAACGGCACTGCTTTTAGAGGAAGTGGCAGAGGAGATGGTGCGGGCCGGTCGCTATGAGACACTGGCGGCCTGGCTGGACCGACTCCCGCAGGCAATTTTAGATGAGCACCCAACGCTTTTGGTGAGCCGTGGGGACTGCTTCCGCCTGACCAGCCGTTTCCAAGAGGCTTTAGAGCTTTACAAGCGGGCGCAAGCGCTCTTTGCGCAACTGAGCGATCCGTTGGGGCAGAGTCGAGCGCTACTAGGACAAGCACTGATCTATCTGGACACGGTTCAGCCCGCGCGCGCCGCTCCCTTGCTCAAAGAGGCCTTGCGTCTCGTGGGCAAAGCCGACCTGCACCAGCGGGCGCAGCTTCTGGTGCTCTCAGCTGAGAACAAGATAAATTATGGCCAGTTGCGTCAGGCCGAGCGGCTGCATCGCGCGGTCTATCGCGCTTGCCAAGGATGCGGTATCGCCGAGATCGACCCGCGCTTATATGTGCGCATGGGCCGACTGGCAGAAGCCCGCGCTCTTTTGGAGCGGGATCTTCATCAACACCCCAGCGGCATGCACCAGCGGATGCCCCGCTCCCATCGGGAGAGTGCCGTGCTCTTGAGTTGGATCTCAGCGTTTATGGGTGAGGGAGAGGCGGCGCGGCGCTACGCCGAGATGGGCTTAAGATTGGGCAAAGAACTCCACTCCCCCATTGTGGAGTGCGTGGCACTGGCTCGGCTGGGGCACGGCTGGCTCACCGGACCCGATTTTGATTGCGCTAAAGCTCTCGAGTTTTATCAACAGTCACTCGAGTTATCCAAAGCGCTGCAGGTGCCGCGCTTTGGTGTTGAGGCCCGGCTGGGCTTTACTGTGGCCTATGGGCTCCAGGGAAGATTCCCCGAGAGTGAGCGCTGGGCTCACGAGGGGTTGGTCATCTTACACGAAGCGGGCGATCGCTATTTGGCTTCGGTGCTGTGGCTAGCCGTGGGAGCAGCGGGAGTGCTGACCAATCATGCGCAGGCCCAGGAGTGGCTGGAGCGGGCACAACGGGAGGCTGAGGCCTGCGGCGACCGCTATGGCCCTTGCGTAGCTCATCTGTGGAAGGCGCTCCTGGCGCTGCGCGTCGAGCGCTGGGAGGCCTTCGATCGCGAAGTCCACGAGGCCCTAGCGGCAGCCCAAGCCCACGGCTATGATTTCTTGTTTACACGGCAGCCTCTCCTGGGCCCCAAGGACCTCAAAGATCTGATGGCGCTTCTTTGCGCCGCGCGCCACCGCGGACTGGAAGTTGATTACGTTATCAACCTCTTGCGCGAGCTCACGAAGCTTAGGCCGGAGTTGGCTCCCTCGCCTTGGCCACCGCTGACCGTTGCCTGCTCAAGGCCTTATCCGCCGCTGTACGTCCAGACGCTTGGGGCGTTTCGGGTCTGGCGGGGCGAGCACGAGATCGCTCCCAGCACGTGGGGGCGAGAAAAGGCGCTCCAGCTCTTTCAACTGCTCATCAGCCATCGCGACCGTCCGATCCATCGCGAGCAGATTTTAGAGGCCCTTTGGCCGGATGCCTATCCTGCAAAAGCAAAAGCCAGCCTGCGGGTGGCTCTCAATGCGCTGCACCGGGCTCTGGAGCCCACTAGACACCCGCACCAACAGCCTTTCTACGTGCGTTACCGCGGGGAGCTTCTGTGGCTTAACCCTGAAGCCCAGGTTCTCTTAGACGCCGATGAGTTTATGCGTCTCATCGAAGAGGGACACAAGATCGAAAGGCATGATCCCGCGCGAGCTCTGAGCCTATACCGACGGGCTCTAGCGCTCTATCAAGGCGATTATTTGCCCACGTGCCTGTATGAGGACTGGGCCAAGGCGGAGCGCGAGCGCCTACTGACACTCTATTTAACCACAGCCGCGCATCTGGCCGAACTCCTCACTCAGCAGGGGGCTTATGAGGAAGCCGGAGCGCTCTGTCATCAGATCTTAGCCAAGGATCCTTGCTGGGAGGAAGCGTATTATCTCTTGATGCTCGGCCACTTTCGTCAGGGCAATCGCTCTTTGGCCATACGCACCTATGAGAGGTGCGTCAAGCGGCTGCGGGAGCAGCTTGGGGTCGAGCCCTCGCCCCGCACCAGAGAGCTCTTCCAGACAATCTTGTCTGCTTGACCCCGCCTAGGTGTGTAACGCTTCTGTAACAAAACTGTAACGGCAAATTGCTAAACTACACCAGAAGATTTGGCATATAAAGGGGGTGATCGAACAGGCTTTCCACATCTGTAGAGAATAAAGAGCAAGTATGGGAGGTGCTGCAAAGTATGGTGAAAGCGCTTGTGTGGGTTCTGATGGGGCTGCTGGTTGGGAATGCTGAACTGGCAGCCCAGAGGACGATCACGGTCTGCCCCAGCGGCTGTGATTTCACGAGCATTCAAGAGGCTGTTAACGCTGCCATCCCGTGGGAGACGATCTCCATCGGGGTGGGAGAGTATAAAGAGAGTGTGCTCATTTTTAATAAGAGCTTGAAGCTCATCGGAGCGGATCAAGCTCACGTGAAAATCATTGGCGGGATCACCGTAGCTGGAGCAGGTAACGAAGTCACGCTCGAGAATTTCACTGTCACTGGAGGAACCGGCATCTTGGCCCTTGGTGCGCCTTTGCTGAGCCTGCGGCGCATGGCCGTAATCGCCCATCTGGGGGATGGGATCTCCCTCTTTGACGCCGCCCGTGCGGCTATCGTCAACACGACAGTCGCCAACAACGGCATGAGTGGCATCGTGGCTAAAGGCGTGGCTCACGCGCAACTCTTCGATACGACGCTTTCAGAAAACAAACTTGACGGCTTAGCGGCGTATGACCAAACGACCATCAGGATCTCTTTTGTCAAGGCTGTAGGGAATGGTGCCAACGGCCTCTTAATTGCGGGCCAGGCCAAAGCCAAGCTCGATCTTGTCCACAGTTCAGCCAACGGGGTGCGTAGGCCAGCGCTGTTCCCCGCGGGCTTCCGCCGCTTCTGCGGCATCCACATCGCGGACAACGCCGAGGCCGAAATCACCGTTGCCAAGCTCGACAAGAACAAAGAAGCCGGTCTTTGCATCGGAGGGCATTCGTCGATTAACATCGACCCGAAGATCTTCACGAAAGCCACCCTGGCCAATAGCGAGATCGTTACTGAGAACGAGGAACACGGCATCATCGTAGGCGATCCGATCAAAACTCAGGACGAAACTTGGGCGCTCATAGTGAACAATCGCATCATAAACAACAAGCGTTGCGGCATCTTTAAGGACTTTGAGAAGGTGGAGCTCATCCTTGAGGGAAACTCCATCTCCGGCAATCCCGAGGGTGAGGTTTGTGAAGCAAAGTAGGAAGGGTAAAGAGAAAGGAGGTTTTTGATATGCAGACGAATCATCAAGATAAACTCAGCCGGAGGAGGTTTTTAAAATCTGTGGGAGCTGGGGCTGTGGCGGTCTCATTAGGATCGCTGGGGCCTTATGTCTTGGGGCAAGAGCCGCTTAGGATCGGCATGGCCAACCCGATGGCGACCTTCTTTGGGCTGGCGGCACAAAAAGCCGCCTTGCTCGCTATCGATGAGATCAACAAGACGAGGGAGAGAGTCTTGGGCCGGACGTTGGAGCTGGTCATCTCCGACAGCGCTGGCCGGCCCGATCAAGCGCTGCGCGCCGTTCAAGAGCTCGTCTTATCCAAGCGCGCCAATGTGCTGACGGGCTTCTTCTTCAGCGAGGAGCTACTGGGCGCCATGCCCGTTTTCCCAGTTCTACAGAAGATCTTCTTGGGCACTGGGGCGTCCTCCGCCGCGGCCACCCTGCCCTCGGGCACTCCCCCGGCCTTCTCCCCCGCGCAGAAGTTCTTCTTCCGTGTAGGCCCCACCAACTCGTTTTTCTTGGTCGACGGCACGACCACATTCTTCAAGACATTTATGGAAGATGTCGTCGGCTGGAAGAGCATTGTCGTCTTTGCGGAGAATGCCGCTTGGACCGCATTCTTCACGGCGAATGACGCCGCTAATGTCAAAGCGTTACTCGCAGCGAAGGGGAGCAAGCTCAAAGTAGTAGACGTCATTGCCTTTGACGAAGCCACGACCGACTTCACGACGCTTTTCAATCGGGCTGTAGCAAGAGTGCCCGCCGAAGAGCTGAGGAACAGGCAAGCCGGTTTCTTCACGGTACTAGCACATACAGGGGTGCGGCCCACCAGCCAGTGGAGGGCGCAACAGGTCCCACTGCCCATGGTAGGCATCAACTCCCAGGCTCCAGACCAACGCTTCGATAAACTCACAGGCGGGGCGGCGGAGTCGGTGGCGACCCTCTCCAGCGGCGGCCGTGCCAAAATCACCGACAAAACCATCCCGTTCTTCGACAACTTCGGGAAATTCACAGCGTTTGAGCCAGAGATCACCATCCCCAGCTACAACGCCTACTATACTTATGACGCCATCTATTTATTGAAGGACGCCATCGAGCGCGCAGGGGTGCTTCCCGATTCGCCTGCCAACACAGACAAAGTCATAGAAGCTCTAGAGAAGTCGAACTTTGTGGGCACGACCGGCCCGATCCGCTTCTACCAAAAAGACGAGATCGTCGAGATCTTGGGGCTCAAGGTCTTGATCCCCCACGACGTGAAGTTCGCGCAGGTGCTCGGCGAGCCCTTCAAGCTCGACGCCGGGGCTAGCAAAGAGCGAGTGCTGCCCGCCAGCGACGAACTCGACATCATCAACAACGGCCCTGGGGCTGTGGATTACGACGTCGCTGGCCAGAAGGGAACAGTGGCCAGTGGGAAGACGACAACTGTCAAGGGCGTGCGCTCGGGGCAGAAGTTGACTGTGACAGCGAAAGAAGGCGGAGCTGCGGGCTTTTTGGTCTTCCGGACGACTCCGGCACAAACAGGCGTTTGGGTCCAGTGGCAGAGCGGCAAGCTCGAAGTGATCTTCCCCCGGGAGATCGCCACGGCCAACTTTGTTCTCCCGCCCTGGATGCGACCCTAAACGAGATGGGAAATAAGGGAACGGATCAACGGATAGTCAATCCGTTGATCCGTTCCTGAAGCCATGAGCACGGTTATAGACATTCTCATCTTCGGGTTTTTGATCAGCTCGCTGTATGCCCTGTCTGCTGTGGGCTTCACGATGATCTTCGGGGTGGCCGGTGTTTTGAATTTGGCGCACGGCGGGTTTGTCGTGCTGGGCGCCTTCATTGCACTTTGGGCAGCGACGATGATGGGATGGAATCTCTATCTGTCTTGCGCACTGGGGGTGCTAGGGGTTGCGCTCATTGCTCCGCTCATTTATAAAGTCTTCGTGCGTCCCATTCAACATAACCCGATTCTCGTCTTTTTGTTGACGTTGCTTTTGTCTGTGCTCATCGAGTGGGGATTGATTTTGCTCTTCAGCCCTAATCCCAGAGTGTTGCCGCCGCTAGTGAGCGGTGATCTTCAGCTTGGGGGCAGCCGCATCGCCTACAACAGACTAGTAGCGAGCGCTCTGGCTTTAGGGACGATTACAGCGCTGTGGCTCTTCGTGCAGCGTACAAAAACGGGCAAAGCCATTTTGGCCCTAGCGATGGAGCGCATCGGCGCTACTTTAGTGGGCATCGATGCCGAAAAGATTCAGCTGTTGGTCTGGGCAGTGAGCGGGGGACTGGCCGCGTTAGCGGGTTTGTTTTTGGCCTCATTTTTGGGCATGGGCCCGCTAGACGGCCGCATCCCCTTGGTGATTTCGTTCTCTATCGTCGTCTTAGGCGGCTTGGGTAGCATCCCTGGCTCCCTGTGGGCCGCGTACATTGTGGGCTATGCCGAGACGATTGCGACCCAGTTTGCGCCTGAGGCGCGGGGCCTTGCCGCTCTGCTCTTGATGACGCTGATCTTGGCTCTGCGCCCCCAGGGGCTCCTGGGGAGAAAGCACGCATGACACTGAGACTCTTACGAACTTTCGGGCTTTATCTTGCTTTGACAGTGCTCTTGCTTGTGCTGCCTAAATTTATCTCGCTGAACACCCTCACGATCCTCATTTTAGCGAATATCTGGGCGGTCTTTGCCATGAGCTGGGACATTCTGGCGTATACGGGCCAGATCAGCTTCGGGCATTCGTTCTTCATTGGGCTGGGCGGCTACACGAGCGCCCTCTTAGCTCTCTATGTGAAGATGTCGCCCTGGCTGGCGATGCCACTTGGAGGGCTGGTCGCCGCCCTAGGAGGTTTATTGTTGGCCGCCCCGGCGCTGCGGCTCCACGGGCCCTATTTCGCTTTAATTACACTGCTGGCAGCGCTGGTGCTCGATAAAGTCGTGAGGCTGTTAAGAATCGAGTCAGCTGGGGCGGAGGGGACGCTGTTAGGAATCCCGCCGCTCAGCCTCGACTGGACCGAATATTATTATTACTCCGTAGGCTTGTTGCTGCTCGTGGCGGGGCTTCTATGGACCATAACGCGCTCCCAGCTCGGCGAGATCTTTACGGCGATCCGTGACGATGAGGAGGCCGCAAAAGCGGCAGGCTTTCATACGGCCAAGTATAAGATGCTCGCGTTCGCGTTGAGCAGTTTTACAGCTGGCTTAGGCGGGGCTTTTTTAGCCCACTACATGATGGCCATCTCGCCTGCCTTGCTGTTGAATCTGGATCTGTCTGTGGAGGCGATTATCGCGGCGGTCTTGGGCGGCATGAACACGATCACCGGCCCGATCGCTGGTGGTTACTTTTTAGTCTTAGTTCGCGAGTATCTGCGGCCTTTGGGCGTGTGGCGCTTCTTTGCGCTCACGGCCCTGACGATCGCTGTGCTCTTCTTACTGCCTAGGGGCTTTTGGACGGAGCTGCGCCTGCGGCTTTTTGGGGTCTTTCAGAAGCTTGGCCTCTTCCCCGTGAGTCTCCAGCTGTCAACAGCTGGCGCAAGAGCGAGCGTGGCTCACAAGTCCAATGCCCCTTCTCTAGAACACAAGCTCTTGGAGCTTGAGCAGCTCCGCAAGGCCTTCGGCGGGCTGGTGGCCGTCAATGGCTTGAGCTTCGCCGTGCACGAACGGGAGATTTTGGGGGTAATTGGCCCCAACGGTGCCGGGAAGACCACGGTCTTCAATCTGATTATGGGGGTCTATCGGCCCGACAGCGGGCACATTCTCTTTAAAGATCGTGAGATCACGGGCTGGCCCACACATAAAGTTGTGCGGGCCGGCATCGCGCGCACCTTTCAAATCCCCAGGCCGTTTCACCTGAAAACCGTCTTACAGAATGTGGCAATGCCCGCGCTCCCCGACACCCTCTGGCCACGCGGCACCAACTCGCTTTCATATGCGGTGAGCTGTTGCGCGCGGGCAGGCTTGTCAGGCTCTGATCTTTTCAAGCTGCCCGCCATGCTGCCGCAAGCGGGCTTAAGGCGTCTAGAGATCGCACGCGCCCTAGCCACCGATCCACAGCTCTTGTTATTAGACGAGCCCTTTGCAGGGCTGAGCGCCAAAGAGGTGGAAGAGCTGAGCGAGCTCATTCGGCAGTTGCGCGATGAAGGCCGCACGATCGTCCTCGTTGACCACAACATGCGGGGCGTGATGAAGTTAGTAGATAGAGTCGTCGTCATGCACTTTGGCCAGAAGCTGGCCGAAGGAGCGCCCCAGGAAGTTTCGCAAAGCAAGGCGGTGCAGGAGGCTTATCTTGCAGGAGGAGATTAGAGATGAAGACGCAAGCAGCTGTTCTTTATAAACTGAAGCAGTCCCAGCCCTACGCGCAGTCAAAGCCGCTAGTGCTTGAGGAAGTAGAGCTTGAGGGGCCGGGGTCCGGCGAAGTTTTGATTGAAGTTGTGGCCGCCGGGTTGTGCCATTCAGATTTGTCGGTCATTGACGGCTCACGGCCTCGGCCCGTCCCCATGGTGCTAGGCCATGAGGCCAGCGGCATCGTTCGGGAAGTCGGGGCAGGCGTCTCTGATCTTAAGCCCGGCGATCACGTGGTCTTTTCGTTTGTGCCCAGCTGCGGGCGCTGCGTGTTCTGTGCCATAGGGCGCCCAGCACTCTGCGAGCCCGGCAACCGCGCCAACATCCAGGGCACACTGCTCTCCGGGCAGAGACGCTTCAAGAATGCTAACAATCAAGAGTTGCATCATCATTTAGGTGTCTCAGCCTTCGCGCGCTACACTGTTGCCGCGCAAGAATCGCTCATCAAGATTGACGAGAAGCTGCCGTTGGAGAAAGTGGTGGTCTTTGGCTGCGCCGTGCTAACGGGCGTAGGGGCGGTGTTTAACACGGCCACAGTGCAGCCAGGCGAGTCGGTGGCCGTCTTCGGGCTGGGCGGCGTGGGCTTGAGCGCGATACTGGGCGCGGTGGTGGCCGGGGCCCATCCCATCATTGCCGTGGACGTGCTCGATCCCAAGCTCAATCTAGCGAAGCAGGTGGGCGCGACTCATACCATCAACGCTCACAAAGAAGATCCCATAGGCGCGATCAAGGAGCTGACAGGTGGGGGAGCACACTATACCTTCGAGGCCGTGGGAAGCCCGCAAGTGCTGGCTCAAGCTTACAACGCCACGCGTCGAGGCGGGGTGTGCGTGACCATGGGATTACCACACCCGGATCTGAAGGTGGAGCTATCGGCCGTCTCGCTGGTGGTCGAAGAGAAGACACTGAAGGGTTCGTACATGGGGTCGGCGGTGCCACGTCGTGATTTACCCCGCTTTTTAGAACTCTATCGTGCGGGGAAGCTGCCGGTTGAGCGGCTGATCAGCCACGAGATTCAACTTTCGCAGATCAACGAGGGCTTCGATGCCTTGGCCAAGGGGGAAGCCGTGCGGCAGGTGGTGAGATTCTGATGGTCACAGCGGAGGCCGTCTTTCGCCGCGGACGCATCTATACGCTCGACGCAAAGAACACGGTGGCCCAGGCGCTGGCCGTGCGTGACGGAAAGATTTTAGCCGTCGGCAGCAATGAGGAGATGAAAGCCCTCAGTGGGCCGCACACGAAAGTCTTCGATCTGGAGGGAAGAACGGTCCTTCCCGGCTTTCACGATGCCCACTGCCACGTGCTGCTCTTTGGCTTCGGGCTCTTGCAGATAGATTTGCGGAGCGCGACGCGCATTGCCGACATCGTGCAAGCTGTCAGCGAGCGAGTCAAGCAGACACCCAAGGGCGAATGGGTGCGCGGCTGGGGCTACAACGACAACAAATTGCAAGAGCGCCGCCATCCCACACGGCACGATCTCGACCCGATCTCCACCGACCATCCTGTCTTTTTGGTGCATGTTTCCGGCCACATGAGTGTTGCGAATTCCAAAGCACTCGAATGCGCGGGCATCACCCGCGAGACGCCCAACCCAGAGGGAGGCCTCATTGAGCGCGACACCACAGGCGAACCGACAGGCGTGCTCAAGGAGACAGCTCAAGAACTCGTGAAGCGCGTGCTGCCGCCCTACAGCCTCGAAGAGGCCAAGCACGCGCTCGCTGCTGCTAATAAGCGCTTTCTTTCGGAAGGGATCACGAGCGTGCAGGACGCCTGGGCCGGTTGGATTGTCCCGCAAGAATTTAGAGCTTATCAAGAAGCCGTTGAAGAAGGACTTTTACAGGTGCGTGTCGCGCTCATGCCCGACGTTGAGTCACTCCCCGTGAAGGACGGGCGCTTCGACTTTGGCTGGGGGCTGCACACGGGCTTTGGAAGCGAGCGCGTGAAGCTGGGGCCCATTAAGATTTTTCTTGACGGCTCCCTCATCGGGCGCACCGCGGCTTTAACGCAGCCCTATGCGTGCGACCCTAACACCAAAGGCTTTCTAGTCAAGAGCGAAGAGAGGATCTTTGAACAGGTGTGTATGGCACACGCAGGCGGCTGGCAGGTAGCCATGCACACAATCGGCGACCGGGCGATCGAGGTTGGGCTCGAAGCTATCGAGCGAGCCATGGGCCAAGACGCGCACAAATACCGTCCACGGCTGGAGCACTGTGGCGTCCTGCGGCCCGATCTCATCGCGCGCATGAAGCAGCTGGGCGTGGTGATTGTGACACAGCCGCACTTCATCTGGGAATTAGGGGATGGCTTCCGCTGGGCCTTGGGCGAAGAGCGCTTGCAATTGACATACCCGCTGGCAAGCCTGCGAGGCTTGCCCGTCGCGTTCAGCTCGGATCGCCCTGTGGTCGAGGGCAAGCCCTTGATAGGGATTCAGGCAGCCATCTGCCAGAAGACGCAGACAGGCGCATTCTACGTGCCCCACGAGAAAATCACTATAGGGGAGGCTCTGCGTTGGTATACGGTTGGTGCGGCTTACAGCATCTTTGAGGAGCAGATCAAAGGGACGCTGGAGCCTGGAAAGCTGGCGGACTTTATCGTGCTCTCAGAGGACCCCTTCGAGGTCGAACCGGAGCAGCTGAGCGCGATTCAGGTGCTGGCCACAGCGATTGGAGGTAAAATAGTCTACGAAATATGAAGAAGAGAAGATAAGGGGGGTTGCATGAAAGTAGTAGACAAACTGTTGATCGCCGGGGAGTGGCGTACGACGCACAAGAAGTTTTCTGTCGTCAACCCTTACGATGGAAGCGTGATCGCGGAAGTTTCCGAGGCTGGCGAAGCAGAGGTCGCACACGCCATAGCCGCCGCGGAAGAAGCTTTTGCTCACATGAAGAGACTGCCCGCCCACAAGCGCGCTGAAATTCTCTATAAGACGGCAGAGCAGCTCAATGCGCAGCAGGAGGCCTTTGCAGAGCTCATCGCTTTAGAAGCAGGCAAGCCCTGGAAATATGCCCTTGCCGAGGCAAGCCGCGCGGTGCAGACATTTCGCTTCGCAGCTGAAGAGGCCAAACGAATTCACGGCGAGACGATCTTGATGGACGCCGCCATCGGCGCCGAGGGCCGTAAGGGCTTCTTCATCCGCCAGCCGCTGGGCGTGATCGCGGCCATCACGCCGTTTAACTTCCCGCTCAACTTAGTGGCGCACAAGCTGGCTCCGGCTATTGCGGCGGGCAACACCGTCGTTTTAAAGCCCGCGTCGAAGACACCGTTGACGGCCCTCAAGTTGGGTGAAGTCCTCTTAGAAGCGGGCCTGCCTCCCACAGCCCTTAACATCGTGGTTGGGCCAGGCTCGATAGCCGGCGATCTTTTAATTAAAGACCCGCGGGTGCGAATGATCACCTTCACGGGCAGCGCGGCTGTGGGGTTGCACATCAAAGCCACCTGCGGCTCCAAGAAAGTGCTTTTGGAGATGGGGTCCAACTCCGGGATCATCATTGATGAGAGCTGCGATCTTGCCAGAGCCATCCAACAAAGCCTCAGTGGAGGCTTTGCCTATCAGGGGCAGGTCTGCATCCATGCCCAGCGCATTTACGTGCACGAGCGCATCTATCCACAGTTCGTGGAGGCCTTCTTAGCGGGTGTCAAGAAGCTGAAGGTTGGTAACCCCTTGGACAAAGACTGTGACATTGGACCGATGATAGACGAAGCGGCAGCGCGTCAAGCGGAGAACTGGGTGCAAGAAGCCGTGCAGCAGGGGGCGAAGCTTTTGTGCGGCGGCGGGCGGCGCGCGAGCTTTTTAGAGCCCACCGTCTTGACCAATGTTCTGCCTACGATGAAAGCCGTCTGCGAGGAGATCTTCGCCCCGGTGGTCGCGCTGGACCGTTTCAAAGAGTTTAGTGAGGGCATAAGAAAATTCAACGAGGGCTCGCGCGCGGGCACCTATCGGTACGGCCTCTCCGCAGGGGTCTTCACAAATGACTTTAAGCACGTCTTTCAAGCGATAGAGGAGCTGGAGGTCGGCAATGTCTTAATTAATGACCCTTCGACCTTCCGCGCTGATCATATGCCCTATGGGGGGATTGGGGAGAGCGGGCTGGGGCGCGAAGGGCCGCGGTTTGCTATCGAAGAGATGACCGAGATCAAAATGGTCTCGCTCAACGTGAGTTGAATCTCCGAAGGCACATTCACGCGGTAATCGCCGGGTTCTCACCCTTCCAGACGTGCTGCACGAACGCCTCCCACGTCCAGGGCATCTTCGCTTTGAAAATCTTTGCGATCGCTTCGGCGTACTGGCGGATCTCCCACTGCGCTCCCGCGTCTGCCCGCAGATTGATGAAGTTCATCAATGACCGCGCGTTGATCGTCCAGTAGAACTGCGTGTAGAGCGACAATGGCAGCACTGAGCGCGCCAGCTCCCGCGCTACCCCGGCCGCTAAGAGCTTCTTATAGCGCTCGTAGACCAAGTCATACGTCTCTTGGATCATTCGGAGAAGCTCTTGCTCGTTAGGGATTTCTCCAAACTCGCTTGCTTGTTTGTTGGACTTAGCTTGCACGCGCAGTTTTTCTGGCAGATAAAATTCGTCTTCGTACTCGACATATCTTCCTGAGCGCTCGTTGTAACTTGCAATCCTATGCCGAAACCATTGGCGTGCCACAAAGAGCGGGCACGAGATGTGAAACTGAAAGACTGAATGCTCAAACGGCGTCTCGTGATGGTGCTTCATCAGATAATTGATAAGTTTTCGGTCTTGCTCTTCGCCCTTGAGGCCCTTGCCCGTAGAGACCCGCGCCGCTAGGACGACCGTCTCGTCCCCGCCCATAAAATTAATGAGCCGCACAAAGCCCTTGTCAAGAACCTTAATCTCCATAGGTTCCATCGTCATCACCCTCTCGTGCTGCTCGATTATAGAGGGAGTGGGCCACCTCAGACAAATCATCTTGGCTGCCGAGAAACTTTCGGGTATTATCAAATTTATGGAGATTCGAGAGATTGAGCTCCCCGGCATCGGCATGAAGTTCTCGTTTGAGACCGAAGTAGGCGAGACGCTCTGCGTTGTGATTCACAAGACGGGCCGCCGCGAGATCTATCGCTTCTTGCCCGGCCAAGAAACACCGGAATCGGCCATCGAGTTGAGCGACAAGGAAGCCAGAGAGCTGGGCGCGATCTTGATCGGCACGCACTTCCAGCCCGACGCCCACGACACTGCACGCTTAGTGATGAAGGAGCTCACGATCGAATGGCTCAAGGTCCCCGCAGAGTCGCCGTTAGCAGGCAAATCTCTCCAAGAGAATAAAATTCGTAAGCTCACCGGCGCGACTATCATCGCCGTCTTTGGGCCGGCTAAGAAAATTTTGAACCCTGCACCGGACACGGTCATTGACAGCGGCGATACCGTTGTCGTCGTGGGCGAGCAGGCTCAAATCCGACAGTTCCAAGAGCGCTTTAGGCTGCACTGACCATGCTCTTCCAGCTTGGGCTCATTGTGCTCGTGCTCTACGTGGGAGCGCTGTTGGCCCATCGGATTAAGCAATCGAGCGTGCCCGTCTTTATTCTTGCAGGCGTGGGGTTGCAGCTCTTCGTCGCGCATTCTGAGGTCATTGAGTTTCTCGCCCAGTTGGGCGCGATGCTCTTGTTGTTCACGATTGGGCTGGATTTCTCACCAGAGCGCATCCGACGCAGCGGGCGTATGCTTTTGGGAGCTACGCTCATTGATGCTCTGATCAATCTGCCTTTGGGGATTCTTGTGGGTCTTGCGGTGGGGTTCGATCTGGTGGGAGCGCTCATCTTAGGGGGAGCGCTTCACAACAACAGTACGTCACTGATAGCGCGATTTCTCATAGACTTCAAACGCACAGCGTTGCCGGAGACCGAGTACGCCGTAGGAATCTCAGTCCTCCAAGACCTTATCACAGCTCTCTATCTGGCGATCATCGCTGGCTTGCTTCATAGTGATGGGGTTCAGGGTCTTGAGATTGTGCTCGTCTTCGTCAAAGCGGTGGGCTTTTTCGGTGGGGCGTTGCTTGCGGCAGTCGCATGGCGTCCGGCGTTGCAACGGCTGCTCGCCCATGAATCTCTTGAGGTCTTCTTGCTCTTTGTGTTTGCGTTTATCTTGGTGCTCGCGGCGATTGCTGAATGGTTGGGGGTGTCAGCGGCCATAGGGGCGTTCTTCGCAGGGTTTATGCTCCCAGAGCGAGGGTTTCGTGAGCGCCTCGAGCGAGCCATCTCCCCGTTTCGCGACCTGTTCGCGGCGATCTTCTTCGTATCATTCGGAATGCTCATAGAGCTCTCTCGGCTAAGCCAAGCAGTTCTGATGAGCGTCGCTATAGTAGTCATAGCGCTTGGGAGCAAGCTCATAACGGGCTGGTGCATAGGGCGCCTGATGCACCTGAGCCGGAGAGCGTCGCTGCGCTTGGGCGTGGCGCTCGTCCCGCGCGGGGAGTTCTCGATTCTCTTGGCGAGTTTAGCTCCCGCCCTCGTGCTCGATATGACCGTGATTATGGTGCTCGTGCTCGCTTTGGTCAGCCCGCTCTTGATGCGCTGGATCAAGTGACGCTATAATGCCTCCTGATGGAGATTGCTTTGCTTTTAGCGATCCTCGCCGTTGCGCTGCTGCTTTTTATTACGGAACGGCTACGTGCCGATCTCGTCTCGATGCTCGTGCTTTTGGCGCTTGCACTGACGGGGCTTCTGAGCACCAGCGAGGTCTTCAGTGGCTTCAGCAGCCCCGCGGTCATCACCGTTGGGGCGATGTTCGTGATGAGCGCGGCGGCAACGCGCACCGGGATCGCGGCGTATCTGGGGCGCATATTGAGGGCTCTTGCTAGCGGGCGCGAGTGGGTCTTAATCTGCGTTATTATGCTCGCGGTCGCGGCGATCTCCGCGTTCATTAACAACGTTGGGGCGGTAGCGCTGCTCTTGCCTGTTGTCATGGAGCTGGGGCGCCAAAGTCAGATCAGCCCGTCGAAATTGCTGATCCCGTTGGCGTATGGCTCGATGCTCGGCGGGCTATGTACGCTCATCGGGACACCGCCGAATATCTTAGTGAGCACCGTGGGGACTCAGTATGGGCTGCGTCCGTTCGAGCTTTTTGAATTTGCCCCTATCGGGGTTGCACTCGTATGTGCGGGTGTGCTCTACATGGCCCTGATTGGACGCCATCTCATCCCTACGCGCCGTACGCAAGAGATCGTAGATTCCATACCCAAACACTATCTGACCGAGTTGGTCGTCCCCCAAAATTCCAAGCTTATCACCAAGCGTTTGTATGAGCTAGGCTGGCATGAGCGCGGCATCGAGATTCTTGCTATTCGTCGAGGCCAACGCGAGATCTTTGACATCTGGGGATGGGCCAGCTTACAAGCCCACGATATCCTCGTCGTCACCGGCAATGCCGAAGAGATCTTAAAGCTCAAAGATGAGCTAGGCCTAGAGATCCGCCCAGAAGTCGAGTACACGCATCCATGGCATAGGCCCGACAATATCAAGCGTGTCGAGGTCATCCTTGCGCCGCGCTCGGCCTTCATCGGGCAGACGTTGGCTGAGTTGGACTTCTATAATCGGTATGGGTTGACTGTGCTAGGGATCGCGAGACACGGGGTGCTGCTGCGCGGTCAGCTAGCTCACATCCCTTTGGAGTTTGGGGATACTCTGTTGCTCCAAGGGCCGCAGATGCGTCTGGCGCAAGTCGCTCGGGACAACTTTATCGTGATGCAACCGATGGGCTTTCAACATGCGCGGAAGGAGCAGGCACCCCTTGTGCTCTTAATCTTCGCTGGAGTGCTGACGCTTGCGGCTTTGGGAGTGATGCACATTAGTGTGGCCGGGGTGCTCGGCGCAGTGCTCATGGTGCTGACGCGCTGCCTCACGCTCGAAGAAGCATACGAATCTATAGATTGGATGGTGATCTTCCTCCTCGCGGGCATGATCCCTGCGGGAATTGCGCTGGAGAAGACGGGGGCTGCGCATCTGCTCGCCGAATTTATCGTGAAGGCCATTGGCTCACTTGGCCCGATGTTCGTGTTGGGGGCGCTCGTGGCCTTCACGTCGCTGATCACAGAGATCCTCTCCAACGCTGCGGCTGCAGTGCTTATAGCTCCCATTGCGATCTCCATAGCGACGCAGTTAGGAGTGAGCCCTTACCCGTTCTTGATGGGCGTAGCCGTCGCGGCGTCATCGAGCTTCATGACCCCTATCAGCCATCAAGCGAACACGCTTGTCTTTGGGCCAGGGGGATATAGATTCTCAGACTACGTGCGCGTGGGGCTGGGGATGAACATCATCGCGTGGCTTGTGGCGATGCTCCTGATCCCCAGGCTCTGGCCCTTCTAGGGCAGCACACCCTCGGTGACATAGCGCGTCAGCTCGCTGACACTGAGACGCTCGATCCCCAACTTATCTAGCGTGCGTCCGCGCCGCCAATAGTCCGTCCGATGAATAATACACGCCAGGTGAATGATGCTCTCAATAGCGCGAGTCTCGACACCGTAGCGTTTCCCCAAGGCGGCTAGGGGCACCAAGCTCATGGGCACATCTTCAAAGATGTAGCGATGCTCCAAGCTGGTAGGGGCCGTGATCCCGTAATAACCGGGGTTGGCATGTACAGCTTCGTAGAGATTTTCGCCCTTGGCGTCGTAGGCCATCTTCAGCCATTCCATAGCCGTCATGGCACGGATGCCCAAAGCCGCGGCGATGGTCACGCGCTCGCGGTCTAAGACCTCTAAGACCCGCGCGGTCGAGGGTGTCACGCCGTCAATGTAGAACTGAAAATTCCCCTTAGTGGCCTCGATCCAGCCCGCGTTGAGAATAGTTAAAGCCGGGTGGAAGATCGCGCCCATGTTGTCTAACCCCGTTTGCAGCACGTTGCCCCCGTCTATGAACTGGGGGTACGCCTCGTTGATCACTTCTAGGACCTTCTGGGTGTGAATGGCGGGCAGGGCAGCCAACGGCACGGCGTCTTTGATGCTGAAGATACGGGCTTGTGCCGGGCCGATAGACCGGCTCGCGTAGATGAACGTCTCCGCTTCCGCAACGATCACGTCGGCCGAACAATTACTATCCCGAAGCACTTTGACGAACTCGATAGCGCCGCAGGTGCGGCCAGGGTGCAGAACGACGATTTGCCCATCTTTGAGATAGGGAGCGCACGCGTGGGCCAGCTCTCTATGAGCTGACGAGGGCACGACGACCATCACCACATGCGCGTCTGCAAGAGCGTCCTTCAGATCGGACGTGCTCTTCTTGAGCTTGGCAAAGCCGTGCGGCCCGCTGGGAAAGCTCTCAAGTTCGATGCCCTTGCGGGCTTTAATAGTCTTTATATTTTCGGGCGTGCGGTTATACAGCGTGACGGGGTACCCCATTAACGCCAAGTGAGCGGCCATGGCTTTCCCGCCATGTCCCGCGCCGATCACCGTGTAATTGATGTTCTTGGGCATAGCACGATCACCTCGCTTCGGGTCGAGTCGTCCAGCTCAGACAGTGCGCTACAGAATCTGGGAAGAAGCGTCGCCAGATTCTGTAATAATACAGCTCTTCTTTGGAGCGCAGCGTGAGGGTATCGAAGAGATGGCACTCGCGCTCGAACTCCCTATCAGAGATCTCGCGCTCCGCGATCTCTGCAAAAACTGAAGCCAAGCCGGCTCCCCGCGAGAATTTCTCTTTTTCACGCCAGAGGATCTCGTCGGGCACAAATCCCTCGAACGCCTTGCGCAGAATATACTTTTCGATCCCCCGGAAGCGCTTGAGCTGCGGGGGCAGAGCAAACGCTACTCTCACTAGATCCAAGTCGAGATAGGGCTCGCGGCCTTCGATGCCGTGCGCCATCGTCATGCGGTCTACTCGTTGGAGATTGGAATTATGGAGCTTGCTCGTGATCGTGAGAAGCTCCTGATGGAGCTGCTCTTCGTCGCTGATCTCTTTGAGATAGTGATAGCCGCCAAAGAGCTCGTCGGCGCCCTCGCCCACGAGCACGACCTTCACGAAGTCTTTTGCTAAGCGCGCAACAAAATAATTGGCGATGGCACTGCGCACCAACGCAAAGTCAAAAGACTCCAAATGGTAGATCACCTTGGGCAGTATCTGGAGCATCTCGGCTTCGGTATAGATATATTCGTGGTGCACTGTTCCTAGGTGCTGCGCGACTTTTCGGGCGTAGATAGGGTCTTGGCCTGCCGGCGTGCCCACGGAGAACGAGTGCAGCTCGGGGATGTGCTCTCTCATTAAAGCTGCGACGAGGCTGCTGTCGAGCCCGCCGCTCAAGAAGACCCCCACGGGGACATCGGAGATCAAGCGCTTTGTGACGGCGGCGCTGAGGGCCTCGCGCACGAGCGCGAGCCAATCACGCTGCGCGTGGGCTTCACGTTCGCCCACCGGAGGTTGACGAAGATGAAAATACTTCCTCCACCCCAGCTTGCTATGAAACCAATGGCCTGGCGGAAACTCGTGAATATCTTCCGTCACGGGCACGAGTGCCTTGATCTCCGAAGCAAAATAGAGCCGCCCATCGGCGAACGCATAGTAGAGGGGCTTGACGCCCAGCGGGTCGCGCGCCAAGAGGAGTTCGTCGCCATCTATCAGAGCGAACGCGAACATCCCATCGAAGAGCTTCACGCACTCTGGCCCGTGCTCCTCGTAGGTGTGCACGACGACTTCGGTATCGGTGCGTGTGCGCAGTTGGTGTCGGTGTGCCAGTGCCGCCCGCAGCGTGGGGAAGTTATAGATCTCCCCATTGTAGACAATCTGAATGGAGCCATCTTCGTTGGCGATAGGTTGACGCCCGCCGGGCACGTCAATGATAGAGAGTCGCGTGTGTCCTAAAGCAGCCCGCTTGCTCTGCCAAACTCCAGAATCGTCCGGCCCGCGATGTCTCAGTCTCTCTAGCATTGTCTCGACGGAGATCTGTGCAGGAGAAGCTCCCCGTTCGAGCGCAAAGTACCCAGCAATGCCGCACATAGCGCCTCCTTAGACTGAGATGCCCAGCCGTGCCAGGCGCTCGGCTTCACTTATAGGCTTGCCCGTCTGAGGGTCTACAGCTACGCACGTGCCGTCAATGATTCTCGTGACGATCTGCCCTTTAGCAATAGGGCTGCCCTTCAGGTGCGGCGCGTCGAGCATCCCTACAGTAACAGCCTGCGCGAGCGTCGCCGGATCGGTCCAGGGATCGGATACGTCTGGTCCGGCAAGTTTTTTGATCGCTTCGAGCGTGACTTGCGCTTCACGGATCAGCTCATTCTTGCGGCGCTGCACGACCGGGTCAGCCGTCATATCTGGGGCGCCGCGCAGGGCGTTCTCAATCGCACGGCGGGCGATCTTGACGCTCTCGATCAGTTCTGTGGCGGTCGTCGCGTGATGCGCTTCGGTAGCGCCGACGACATGCACGATATGGGGCTTGATCGCCATTTGCAGATAGACAGACGCTGCGAGATGCCCGCGCGCGGCGTCGGGGTCGACGGGATAACTTAAAAGCCCCGTGCGCGCTTGCCGATAGACCCTGAAGTTCTCATCAGCCAACGCTTCTGATAGCTCGATGCACGCTAAGATCTTCGCTAAATCCATGCGGTCCGACAGCCCCGCCGGGCTGTTGAACATATACTGAGCAATATAGTCTTTGACACGCATCGCCTTGGCGTTGTACGCCGAGAGAAAGCTCGTGACGACGTAGATCACATCGGGGGCGTCGCGCATCCCCCAGTGATGCGGCTCGTTGACCTCGACGGGGATATTGCGCGCCCCGTGCCAGCGCATCAGCTCTTGATGGACGCGAATGGACTCTTCTAAGCCCAGCGGGCCGCGACGATCTAACTGATTGAACCAGAAGATCGAAGTGGCGCACCAGGCGTTGTTGAACGTCTCGACGTAGAGCTGGGCGAGCTTGAGCTGATCATTGGTGCCCGAATACGCGCGCATCAATGGGTAGTTTCCGCAGCGGCTCGCGTGGTAGAGCGCACGATACTCGTCGGGGGTGCGCACGGGGACGCCGCCGGCGCCCTTGCGCCGCGGGTCTTGGCGCTCCGGGTGAAAGAAATTCTCTTGGGCATCTTGGTCAATGCCCAGAGAGATCACGTCGAGCACGCGGGCTTGCGCGATCTCGCGGATCCCCTCAATGGTCTCTGCGACGGTCGGACGCCCATAGTGATGGCGAATCAAGGGGAATGGGTTCTTCCACGCTAATCGCTCTACGAACGTCTGGGGAAAATCTTTTTCGGTCGTGCCTTGCCAGAGCTCACCCTTCAGATACGCGATGACCTCTTCGACGGGTTCCTCACCGGAGAAGCAACGCTCAAAAAACCCCAGCTTGCGAGCGCGCTCTGCCAACGGCGGCGTGCCCCCAAAGACGAAGCGGCGCTTCTCCAAACCAGCTTGCCGCACAGATTCTATAAACTTTTTGAGCAACCTCTCGCCCGTCTCTGGAGTAAGTCTATAACTGACTGCTACCAACTCGGGATTATGCTGACGGATATTTTCGAGAAAGCGTTCGATGGGAACCGCGGGCCCAAGATAGGTCGTGCGCCACCCGACTTCTTCAGCCAATCGCAAGAAGCTCGCGACGCCCGCAACGTGGGCGTCCTCTCCTAAGGCACCAGCGAGTACCGTGCGCATAGACAAGCACCTCCCACAGGACAGTTCAGAGTGCACAGTGTGACAGTTCCAACTGTGAACTCGGAACTGTAAGATTGAGAGATTGTCTCGTGGCCCGAGGGCCGCCGTCACGGAAGAGAAGACTCCCCCATCAGGGGCGGGCAAGAACTGTCGGGATGGCGGGATTTGAACCCGCGACCCCACGCACCCCAAGCGTGTGCGCTACCAGGCTGCGCCACATCCCGATCTTTTCACACTATAACAGATAGAACCTCGCAACGCAAGGTGAGCCCACACAGACTTGCGCTGCCTAGCCCAGTCGGCTTATAATCACCATAAGCAGATACTCAGGGAGTGATCGGTTATCCGCGGACCCTTCTTGCTCAATGCCCGCACGATTAAACAGATGGTGCGTAAGCCACAGCCCGGCATCTTCCTGCTCCACACGGTGCAAGGGGGACAACCGCGGTTTCTCGGGCGCGATGACAAAGACGTGCGCGACAAGCTCTTAAAATGGCTCGGCCGCAGTTATAGATATTTTCAGTTCGACTACTGCGAGACACCCGAAGAGGCCTTTCGCAAACAGTGTGAACTCTATCATCAGCTCAAGCGGAACTTAGATAACACGCGCCACCCCGAGCGTCCCGACGGCACGGAGTGGCGCTGCCCCCTCTGCGATTTCTATAAGTAAACTTACGGCTCCTTTGGCGGCGGGGGCGGCGTAAACGTCACCTTGGGCACGACCTTCGCCTCCGGCGGCACTTCGTAATACGCTGCCGTCTCAAACCCATAGAGCTGCGCCAAGAAGTTATTGGGGAATCTACGAATGTTCGCGTTATAGCTCTGTACGGCTTCGTTATAACGCTGGCGCTCGACAGCCAAGCGGTTCTCCGTGCCCGCCAGCTCGTCCATCAGTCTGATAAACGTCTGATCGGACTTGAGCGTCGGGTAGTTCTCGACGATCACTAAGAGTCGTGCTAAGGCGCTGCCCAGCTCATTGGCCGCCGCGATCTTGTCAGAGATCTGCACCGCGCCGCCGTACTTGGTGCGCGCTTCGGCGATCTCGCGAAAGATCGTGAGCTCTTGCCCGGCAAAGCCTCGCACTGTCTCGACTAGATTGGGGATTAAATCGTTCCGACGCTGGAGCTGATTGTCCACTTGTGCCCAGCGCTGCTTGATCTCCTCTTGCTGGGTGACGAAGCGATTGTACGTCCCCGCAAAGAGCGAGTACGCGATAACCCCCAAGACGACGAGCACTCCAAGTGCGATCCACAGACCTCTGCGCATAGCTGATCTCCTCCTTGTTCCTTGACTATGGCCCTCACCTCGCCCTCTCGGGCACCCCCTCTCCCGTAGGTGACTACGGGAGAGGGGTTAGGGCCTACCCTTCACCATCCTCGTCCGGCGCCACCGCCGCCGGTACGGCCACCCCCGAAGCCGCCAAAGCCCCCACGACTGAACCCACCGCCAAAGCCACCGAAGCTGCCACGCCCGCTCGATCTGCTGCTTCCAGCGCTCATGCCAGCGAGCCAGACCCACCACGGAATTGGAGACGCCCTCCGGACCCGCCGCGCGCTCCCCATGATCATGCTGACGATAAAGAAGATCACAATGAGCGCGATGATCAGCGAGATCGGCGAGACGTTATCACCGGGCAGGCGCTCTGGATCAATCGGGGCTTCGCCGGTCAGCTCCACGCCCGCGTCCTTCGCAATGACGAGAGCGACCGCCCAGACGCCCTTATAGATTCCCTCGTCAAAGCGCCCCTCGCGAAATTCCGGAAGCACAAACTCATCTAAAATAGCGCCGACCTTGCCGTCAGGGAGAATCCCCTCTAAACCATATCCCGTCACGATGCGCACCCGACGATCTTCGCTGGCAACGAAGAAGAGCGCGCCGTTGTCCTTCCCCTTCTGCCCGATCTTCCAACTGTCAAAGACTTTGAGAGCATACTGAAAGTCATCATAGGGTCGAGCCGTCTTCACTGTTAAGACGGCTATTTGGGCTGTCGTCTTCTGTTCGAGTTCGCGCAGCAGCACCGTGAGCTTCTCTTGCATCTGCGGGCTGAGAATTTGTGCATAATCCGAGACGTACCCTTGAAACGCCGGGATCTCCTGCGCAAGAGCACCCGCTGAGATCACACACAGCACCACACAGATTATGCGTATCATTTGGTCTCTCGTAAGAGAGCATCTGCACAAGCTGCCAACTGCTCGATATCTGCGAGATAGCGATCGAAGAGCGTCTGGGCGTCGGATTTCTCAAGGCGTATCATGCCCAGGCGCAGGCTGTGCACGTCCCGCATCGCTTCCAGAGAGATCCCAAACGCCTCTTCGGCTTGCACTAAGATCTCCAAGAATTCGTGAGCGGGCTGGAGCCCTCTCAAGCGCAATAAATGTCTGGTGATGATGAGAAACGACTTGAGCGAGCTGACCATGAGCTCTTCGAGGACTTCGACGCGCCCACCGGTCTCTACATACGCGCGACGAAGATTGAGCAGCTTGCCCTTCAGTTCCTCTTCGCATTGCAGGCGCAAGTTTTTGGGAGAGATCTTGAGCTCTAGCAAAATATCTCTTCCTGCGAGCAGCCG
>JBKBIX010000110.1:0-3617 GCA_046293845.1 Bipolaricaulia bacterium
TTTGGAAACTGGGGAAGCGCACAGTCTTTCTGGTCTTTGTGAAGGAGCAGACGAAGAACGCGTGGGCCTTCGAACTGCGCTTGGGCGAGGAGGTGCGAGAGCTCTTTCAGCCGGAGCAGCTTGGGCGTTTGCGAGAGGGGCTGAGGTACCATCTTGAGCGTAAGCGCATCAAGACCGCTATAGAAGAGTCGGTCAAGGCCATCCAAGCAATAGTAGAGGGCAGCTATGGGCAGCCGCCGCCCCGCGTGCCCACGGGGTTTCAGCTTTTGTGGGTGCTCATGCTTGTTGGGGGGCTGCTCGGGCTGGGGGGGATCGCGTTAGGGGTGCGGGCCTTCTTCAGAAATCGCTGCCCGCGCTGCGGCGCCCGCCTGCGGAGCTATAGCTCCACAGGGCACCGCAGCGCCCCGTACCGCAGTTGTCCCTACTGCGGCTATTCCCGACGATATTAGTTCAAGCTCGTATTCAGCTCAATCGGTTTCTTCTTTTCCGGCTCGTCTTGGTTCAGTTTGATGACTAACGAGAGCGTGAGACGATTTCCCGCGGCTTGGAGTCGTGTTCGTAGCTCCCTGTTGTGAGCAAGCAGTTGGACGAGATCGTTCGCTAACAGTTGAGCTGCAGCATGAATATATGAGAGATCTTGGCCGTTTCCTAAGTCTTGCCATTCTTCGATAGTGCCCACCAAGCGGGCTTCTGCTTCTGCCATAGATGCCAGCCTCCTTGTGTGCTGGGACTCATCTTACGGGCAGAGGGGACAGGAGACTATGATAAGCATTACATTCGTGATATAATTATCTCAGAAGAGGAGCAGAGGGCCGCCCCAGACTTCGTCTGGACTGTACATCTTCGCCGGCCTACGGCCGGCGAAGGCGAATGGTCCAGGCGAAGCCTGGGGAGGAAAGTCCGGACTCCGCAGGGCAGGCCGCTCGTCGCAAGGCGAGGAGGAGCGATCCTTGGAAAGTGCCACAGAGAAGAGACCGCCTAAGGCCCTCACCCCCCAGGCTTCGCCTGGACCGTTCATCGTGCCGCCGCAGGCGGCACGGCGAATAGTCCAGACGGAGTCTGGTGGCCGCAAGGCCGGGGTGAGGGCCCGGTAAGGGTGAAACGGTGGGGTAAGAGCCCACCGCCCCGCTCGCGAGAGTCGGGGGCACGGCAAACCCCGGCCGGAGCAAGACCAAGTAGGAGCGCGCTGGGGCGCACTAGCACCCCATAAGGGTGGCCCGCCCAATGCGCTCGGGTAGGTCGCACAGAGAGATGGCCCTCACTGACTCCGCATGAGTCAGACAGAATCCGGCTTATGCTCCTCTTCTTTTTTATTTTTTGTTCGTTGACGAACCGGGTGCTATCAGATAGAATATTTTGTGGCGATGGAGTCCGCCATTAACCGTCCGGGCACATCGGACTGATGACTCCTACCCAAGATTCTTCATTTGGATAGGAGGTCGGTTGATGTGCAAGACGTATATGTCGGGACGGTGCTGGCGGGCTTGATCTTTCTCTCCAGTATTCTCTCCGTCGAGCTGGGGCTTTCAGCAGCGATCATCGAGATCGCGCTGGGTGTGCTCGCCGGGAATTTCTTGGGCGTCACGGCCCTCCCTTGGGTGACGTATATTGCGAGCTTGGGCGGGATTCTCTTGACGTTTCTCGCGGGCGCTGAGGTGGACTTAGACGTGATGCAGGCCAAGTTCAAAGAGAGCCTGCTCATTGGGGGCATCTCGTTTCTCGCGCCATTTTTAGGCGCAATGCTCATCTGTCACTATCTGGTGGGCTGGGACTGGAAGGCTGCACAAATCGCCGGCGTGGCTCTCTCCACCACGTCTTTGGCGGTCGTCTACGCTGTGCTCGTCGAGACCGGGCTGACGCACACCCCTGTGGGGAAGCTCATCATGGCTTCGACGTTTGTCACCGACTTCGGCACAGCGGCAGCGCTCGCGATAGTGCTCTTAGAATTCAACCTCAACACGCTCTGGTTCGCCCTGATCTCGGTTGCTCTTATTGTAGTGGCGCCGCGGATCGCGCCCAGGCTCTTTGCTCGCTATGGCGATCGGGTCATCGAACCCGAGATAAAGTTTCTCTTCTTGCTCTTATTGATTTTGATGTACTTTGCCAAGCTTGGGCTGAGCCACGCGATCCTGCCCGCGTTTATATTAGGGCTTGTGATGTCACGCATCTTCCAGAAAAACATTCACTTGCAGCGCAAGCTGCGCGTCGTGGGCTTTGCGTTTATTACCCCGATCTTTTTCTTGAACGGAGGGATGAAGATCTCGCTGTCGTTATTATGGTCGGGTGCAGCGCTCTTTTTCGTTCTGCTCGCGGTCAAGCAGATCACTAAGATTGTAGGGGTCTATCCCGTGGCCAAGCGCTATCTGCCCAACGAAGCGATGTACACGACGCTGCTGATGAGCACCGGCCTGACGATGGGGACGCTCTCGTCCGTGGCGGGGCTGGAGGCGGGCTTCATTGACCAATTGCAGTTCTCAGTGTTGGTAGCTGTCGTCGTAGCCAGCGCTATCGTGCCGACGTTCATCGCTCAGAGATTCTTCCATCCGCATCATGCGCTGGTCGAGCTTCAGAAGAGAGAGAAGCCCTCGCGGCCTGCGCTGGTCGAGGAGATGGCTGAAGAGTGAAGCGAGAGAGCAAGGAGGGTTTATGTTTCACAAGATTCTGATTGCCAACGACGGCTCGGAGAACGCCTTTCGGGCCTTGGAAGCCGCAGTGGACTTAGCACGGCGTTACAACGCGGAGCTCCATCAGCTTTCCGTCGAGGAACATCTACCCCATTATGCGGCGTCGCTGGGCGAAGTGATCGAAGCTGAGCGAGAAGAGTTAGATTACTTCGACGAAGTTGCTGAGAAAGCTCAAGAGATTGCGACGCGAGCCGGGGTACGGCTCGAATGTCATATTATCGCGGGCCACGAAGTCGAGGCGATTGTGCGCTTTGCCGAAGAGAATCACTTCGATCTCTTGGTTATTGGGCACAAGGGGCATTCGAGGATTTGGCCGTTCCATATGGGGTCGACAGCGGCGAAGATCGCTGATCACGCGCGCACGAATGTCCTCATTGTGCAGTAGTGCTATGATGAGCCGTGATGAAGACTATGTGGAGAAGCTGATTCGCGCGCTCTCGCACTGGCGGGCGCTCAAGCGCCGTGAGGCAGCGTATCTGTTAGGGGAGAAGCGCGACCCGCGCGCAGTGCCCGCGCTCATCACGGTTCTCGAGAGCGCCGAAGACCCGTTTATTGGGGCCTCTTGGGAAGGGTATCCCGCAGTATGCCAAAGATCTTCTCGAATGGCTGAGCACGTCAGACCGGTCTCTGATGGAGAGAGCTTTATCAGCAAATCCTTGGGAGTTGCTCCCCGCTGAGCATGTCTAAGACTCTCTGAGCGCCGATGCGACTTCGCAGCGTCACCATCCCTGCGGGCTCTTCCAAGACATGCCCAATGAGCGTCGCATCGGGCGAGAAGTCTTTGAGAATCTTCAGAGCGCGCTCGGCATCTTTGGCTGCGACAAATGCGACAAAGCGCCCCTCGTTGGCGACGTAGAGGGGATCAAGCCCCAAGATCTCGCACGCGCCTTGCACGTCCTCTCGGACGGGGACAGCGCTCTCGTCTATGGAGAT
>JBKBIX010000111.1:0-3614 GCA_046293845.1 Bipolaricaulia bacterium
GCATCTGCTCGCGCGTCTTGCGGTCGGCGCGGATGAGCCGATCGATCTCGCCTTGGCGGACGTAGACACAATTGGCGAAGCCCTCGCGGTCCATGCCGAAGAGCCGCTCGATCTCGGCGCGCACGCTCTCGGTGCCGACCCAGACCGACCCGTCCGAGCAAGTCAATTGGCAGCCGCCGCGCTCGCTCTTGGCTGCGCCCCCTGATCTTCGGAGCGCACTCTGTACAGTATAGCGCTTGCCCCCATGCAAGAAGCTCAGCTTCACCGAGCCTTCAGTAGCACCAATGCGCAAGATCTCTTCCAAGTTGCGCCCCATGACATGACGGGCTTCGCTCCCGTAGAGCGCAAAGAAAATACTCTCCAATAGAGAAGATTTCCCACTGCCATTGGGCCCAGCGATCACAGTGATCCCCGACTCAAACTGCAGAGACGCCTTCTTATAGCTCCAGAGGTTTTCGATCTCCAATCTCTCGAGCTGAAACTGATCGCGCGCCAATGCAGTCTGATCGCGCAGGGCTGGGCCGGAGTCTTCCGGCTCTAGCTGTACCTTACTCAACAGATCGAGCAAATCAGGTTGCTCGTTCACGCCTTTGCGTGCCATGCTCGCTCCAAGAGTTCCGTCACTTCAGGGTCTACATTCGAGTCGGCGATCGTCAGATCTCTGATAATCTGATCTATCTCGAGAGCTATCGCTGAGAGATTCTTTCTCGCTAACGCCTCCGTGATCACGTGTTCGACATCGCCAAACTCGATCTCTACAGAGGGCTCGACAGGGTGCTCACTGGGAGATCTCTGATCGCGCACGCGCACGGCCAACGCCCCTCGTTCGTAGCCCTTTCTTTCGATCTCCGCAATAGTCAGCTGAGGCGACGCCAAGGAGACTACAACAATAGCGTCGCGCACATCGGTATTCTCTAATCTCTGCATGGGGTCATCATCTGAAGAGATATAGAGAAACGCTCGGGTCTTGAGCTTGTGTCGTTCCAGCCGCCCGCTCTGCAGATCTATAATATTGACGCCGCGTGGGGCGTATTCATCGAGCGACCACCGCTCCGTGCTGCCGCAGTAGGTCACGAGCACATCGCGCTCGCGCCACTCCCGATACTCGTGATAATCCCCCAGAAAGACGTAGCGCGCCCCGCACTGGAGGAGCTGCTCGAGCGCCAGCTCACCGTCGAACTCAACTTTATCGAGCAATTGATGGCAGACCAAGACACCGCCCTCGCAGCGAGGAAGCTCGATCTGGCGTCGCCCGGAGAAATCGCACCCGTAGATGGGCACGCCCTCAAGGTCAAAGGGCTTCGTGCGCAGATGCACAGCCAAGCCCAGACTTTCAAAGAGATCGAGCCATTGGACGCCGCGCCGCTGCTCGTGGTTCCCGACAACCCCCAAAAAGTGAATCCCCGCGTCTTTGAGGGTGAACAGCCCCTGAAGCGTCGCGAGAAGATCCTCTGCGCCGGGATTGCGGTCCTCAAAGAGATCCCCGGCGTGGATGACCGCAGAGACTTTCTCGTCCAAAGCCAGCTGGACGACCTGAAGGAACGCTTGGGCGAAGTCCCTGCGACGCTCCTCCAGACCATATTGGCGAAAGCCGATATGGGTGTCCCCAGTGTGCAAGACTTTCGTCATGTGTTTTTATACTAGCACGATTAGTGCAAAAAGCAAGGACAGGCGTCTACGAAAAAAGTCGCTCCGCCGTAGGGCAGTGCGGCGGAGCGCTTTCTTCCCCTCAAGCAGCAGGGTCTTGAGGGGCTCTCTGTCATCCCCTATGGTTGCTTCCCTCACTCCGTGGGGCTTGCGCCCCTTCCCCCTCTCCCGCGGTCAGCTTTGGGTCATAGAAGGGATGACAGAGTTCAGGAGGGCCTGGGCCTTCCGGTTCGGTCGAACCGCGTCTGCGACTGGGGAAAAATCCCGCCCTGCTGGGGGCCTGGTCCAGAGAAGGCGGGCAAAACCCTGGTCGCCGAACAACCGAAGCGCCGCTTCGGCGAAGGGCTCCGAGCCCTCCGGTCTAAGGAGGTTGTGTTGGGGTCATCACCAATCCTTTCCTCATCCCTGGTTTCGTTGTATCCTATCTCTTCACGTGATTTATTATTGGATACAACGGTAAGATATTATATACCATATTTTTCGATGGTTGTCAAGTAGGAACGCACGCCATAGGCGATCTCTTCAAAAAGACGATCCCAAGACGCTTCGCGCTCGAGGATGCCCGTAAGATCCCCTAACGAAGAGCACTATCGTGATAGGCACAAAGATTCTCTTCGAATTGGACTGCAAGAGCGAAACTCTGCAATGCACATTACATACTCTGCATAAAAAGAAATACATAATAAAGTTTAGGCTTCGAAAGGAGAGGTTGTGAGGACGAAGGAGACAAGCCGATGGAAGTGGGTCTATGTGCGGATGCGCGGCGGCTTGGGATTTGCATTTGTCTCGGTGCCGCTGGGCCTGACCGTCTCGCAGTTTAAGCTTCTTGTTGGGGCGGACCCGCACAGCTTCGTCACCGTGCGCACAACCCTCCAGCCCCTCGCGGAGAACGAGCCGCTCTATGAGCGCGTCACCAATTACGATACGGTCTACATTGAGCCACGTCGTCGATAACCCCCTCTCCCTCTCTTCTTCGGCGGGAGCCGCCCAGGGCCACCTGTGGCGGCCCCGCTGGCTTATTCAAGCTCTTCTGATCTCATAAACCCCTCAAAACTGCCCCCTCTTGACAAGCAGTCAAAAGTATGCTATACTTTTGACTGCTATGAGAGCGGAACTGACAGAGAAGCAGCGACAGATTCTAGATTTTATCGTAGAGCGGGTCTCGGAGCAGGGGTTGCCCCCGACACTCCGGGAGATCGCGGAAAGATTTGGGCTCCAGTCGGTGCGCAGCGTCCAGACCCATCTGGACGCTTTAGCGAAGAAGGGCTTCATTCGGCGTCTTGCGGGGAAGTCGCGAGGGATCGAACTTGTGCGCGAGAAGGTGCGCCGCCCGGGAATCCCCATCGTTGGGCACATCTCCGCGGGGCGCCCCATTCCCGCTATAGAAGACATTCAGGGCACAGTAGACTTAGATGTCTTGTTCGGAAAAGATGAGCGTCCTTTCGCGCTGCGGGTCCAAGGGGATAGTATGATCGAAGCTGGAATCTTTGCGGGCGATTTAGTAATCGTCCAGCCGCGCTCCTACGCCGAGCCAGGCGAGATCGTCGTCGCCCTCAAGGATGATGAAGCGACGGTGAAGTACTTTGCAGTGATTGACGGAAAGCCCATGCTCGTCCCGGCCAACGCTCGCTATGCCCCGGCTCCGCTGGGCGAGGGGCAGATCGTCGGTCGGGTTGTCGGGGTGCTCAGACAAGTCAAGCGCAACATCCAAGAGATCCAGAGATTTCTCAATCAATAACAAAGGAGGTCGTGCGATGGGCAAGCAAGAAGTCTTACACAGCGTCTTAGATGGGCTGCGCAAGAAGTACGGCGAGGGCGCGATCATGTGGCTGGGGGAGCAGGCCCAGCTCCGCGTCGATACGATCCCCACGGGGTCGCTGGCGCTCGACGTTGCGCTCGGGATCGGCGGGGTGCCACGGGGCAGAATTATCGAGATCTTCGGGCCGGAGTCTTCGGGGAAGACGACC
>JBKBIX010000112.1:0-3606 GCA_046293845.1 Bipolaricaulia bacterium
TCGCGATCATAGACAAGGGCAAAATATTAGCGTGCGACACCCCAACGAATCTCAAACGAAGGCTCCAAGGGGCTTCGATCTTCAAGCTCCAGACGACGCCGCTGGACGCGCTCGATCATTTTGGGCGGTTGCCCGGGGTCAGCCAATTTGCGGGCCATCGGCGCAATGGCCACACTGAGTTGAACTTTATTCTCGAAGACGAGAACGCTCTCGTCAAAGTCTTAGACGCCCTGCAAGCTAAGGGTGCGCATCTGCTATCTTTGGAAAAGCGCGAGCCGACGCTCGAAGATGTTTTCATTCACTTAGTTGGCCGTGGGCTTAGCGATGAGACCGGCGACTGAAGTCGCCGGCTCAGGAAGTGAAAGCGTGCTCAAGCACGCTCGTCAGCCCCCTTCAGCGGGCTTTGACTTGCTAAGCCGGATGCTTCTAGCATCCGGTAAGAAAGGTCTGCGTATGAAGAATTTTCGACGCGAACTGATGGTCTTCCTGCGCACGGTGCGCGGGCGTGCCTACCCCCGCCTGATCGGGTTGCAGCGCGAGAAGAGCTGGATGTTCTTCGAGATCGTGCTCCCGTTGTTGGGGACCTCAGCGTTTGTCTTCATCTATCGGGCGCTGGGGGCTAAGCCTGAATTTACGGGCTTTGTCGTGCTCGGCGGCGCGATGACTGCGTATTGGATGAACGTGCTCTGGAGCATGGCCACTCAGTTCTATTGGGAGAAGGAGACCGGGAACCTCGCATTGTATCTGATCGCTCCCACGTCACGGATGGCGATTCTCTTGGGGATGGCGCTTGGCGGGATGGCCGCAACGACCGTACGCGCATTGGCTGTCTTGGTGCTGGGGTCGCTCGTCTTCCACGTGACGTTCACGGTGAGCAACTGGGGAGCACTCGTGCTCGTCTTTCTCTTAACGCTGGTCGCGCTCTATGGGCTGGGGATGATCTTTGCTTCAGCGTTTCTGCTCTACGGGCGCGAAGCGTGGCACATGGCCAATCTCTTACAAGAGCCGGTCTTCTTGCTGTCGGGGTTTTACTTCCCTATTAAGAGCTTAGGCTTTTGGATCTCCGCAGGGGCATCGCTCATCCCCATAACGCTAGGGTTAGATGCGATGCGACAGTTGCTCTATCCCCAAGCGGGCTGGGGCTTTCTCGACGTGGGAATCGAGACGCTGATCTTGGCAGTCTTGAGCGTGGTCTTTCTCATCGCGGCGCATCGGATGCTGTTGTGGCTGGAGAACCTGGCGCGACGCGAGGGGCGGCTCACGGTGAGGGGGCAATAAGTATGACAGAGGCGTGGCGCGAGAGCCTGCGCAGCTTAAAGGTCGCAACGTGGCTCGGTTGGCAGATCGAATCGAATTGGACCGAGCCGTTCCTCTTCGCTGTCTACTCTATCGCCAAGCCCGTTGCCGGGGCGATGATCTTGGTCGTGATGTATTTAATTGTCTCCGGCGGGCAGACGAATAACCCGCTCTTCCCCTATATCTATCTGGGCAATGCGTTCTATATATACGTCGGCTCGGTGCTCATGGGGATCAGCTACGCTGTGATTGACGACCGCGAGCATTACGGGGTTCTCAAATATATCTACGTCTCGCCGATCCAAGTCTATTGCTATCTGCTAGGGCGCGGCGTAGCCCGCACTCTGACGGGCACCATCGCTGTTCTTATTACGCTTGCGTTTGGGATGCTCGTCTTCAAGCTCCCCGTCAATTTTGTGACGATGAACCATGCGCTCTTCTGGCCGGTCTTTCTGATTGGGCTAGCGGGGCTGGCGCTTCTAGGGATTCTCTTAGCGGGCCTGACGCTCATCACAGCGAGACACAGTTATTTTATGGGCGAGGCGGTCGCCGGGGCGCTCTATATGCTCTGTGGTGCGGTCTTCCCACTCGATGTGCTCCCACAGTTTCTTCAGTACGTCGGGCTGGGCTTGCCCATGACGTATTGGCTCGAAGGGCTGCGCCGCGCGGTGCTGGGCACAAGCGTCAGTCCGCTGCTTGCGCCCTTCTCCCATGAGACGATCTTGATGATTCTCTTGGGCTCGACGCTCTTTGTCGGCGCGATCTCTTTGAGCTTTTATCGGTGGTGCGAGCGCCGTGCTAAAGAGAAAGGGCTTATAGATATGCAAACGATGTATTGATATAATAAGAGCCCTATGAAGATAGTTCTATCTGCGGTCGCGTGTGTGGTGCTTCTAGCCCTGTCAGCTGTAGCGCAGCAACCCTTGGTTGTCAAAATCTCTTGTCGCGATGGCAACGCTCTCGCTCTCGACCCTGCGACGATTGACTCGCTCATCTTGCGGGCTACAGGGCGCACCGTCCAGTGGGAGCTGGAGACTGCGGGCTGTCCATCGGCTGTTCATCGCGTCGAGATTCGCTTTGCCCAGACGAGCCCCTTCGGTGAGACGCCCGCTGACAAAGAGCTCATCATCCCGGAGCTGCCATCCCCGCTGCCGGAGAGCGTCCCTCTTGTCAGCCGCGAGATCACCATTGCCGGGGAGCATCGCTACGAAGTGCTCTTACTAGATGCCGAAGGCAACATCTTGAGCAAGCAGCAAGGGCGCATCTCCGCACGGGCTATCGCGCCGGGGATGACGACTATAAGTCTCATATTAGCGGGCTTAGCGCTCATGCTCTTCTTCTGGGTGATCCGACGGCGCCTCTTCGCGACGGCTTAGATGGAACTTCACCGTGTGTGGGTGCGGCATCGCCCGTTGGTGCGGGCCTGGCTGACGCTGGCCGGGACAATCGGAGCTTTTCTCGTTCTCCAGCCGTTCTTGCTCTTTATTGGGTTCATCCGGTGGGCTAATGAGAGCACGGCTCAATTTTTAGCATTCGCCCTGAGATTGCTCGGCACCCAAAGCTCTGCTGAGGGCACCATTGTGCGCTCACAGCTCTTCTCGCTCGAAATTATCTTCGAGTGCACGGCAATTCTCCCAATCGTGCTCTTTGTCGCTGCTGTAGCCGCAACGCCCTCCCAGACACAAGCGAAGCTCTGGGCGCTTGCGTGGGGCCTGCCCGCGATCGTCATCTTCAACCTCATCCGGCTCGTCAGTTTGGTCTATATTGGACATCTGATGCCGAAGGCGTTTGACATGGCGCACGTGCTGGTCTGGCAACCGTTGATCATTCTCTTCTCGTTGGCGCTGTGGCTGCTGTGGATCGAGCGTGGGCGCACTCGTCTTTCATGATCAAGATTGCTCTCTTCTTTGTTGGTGGCGCTGCCGTTTTGGCAGCATTCGCATTGGCATGGCCGCTGGTCGCACCAGCCTATGCGCAGCTCCAAATCTTTTGGGTAAAGCCGTTAGTCGGCGCTGAGCTGCACTTGACCGTAGATGCTGAGGGCATCGCTGTCTATCGCAACGAACAATTTCTGACACGGCGAGAGTTTCTCAGCTTTGGTGGGCTGGGGTTGACAGTGGCTCTGTGGCTGATGACGCCGGGATTGTTTTGGAAGAGACGCGCACTCTGGACAGCGTTGGGATTAATAGCGATCTTTCTCTGGCATGGAGTGGGGTTGCTGGGCTTGATCGCATTTGCTGAGGCTCTTGAGCGCGGGCAGGGCGGCGGGCTGATGACGTTGCTCTATAGCGTCATCGCTGTGGGGGACTG
>JBKBIX010000113.1:0-3595 GCA_046293845.1 Bipolaricaulia bacterium
CAGGCCAGACCCGCCCAGCACTCGAGAGCTTAGTTTGTGGGCCAGCCCTCATCGAGAAGCTCCTCCAACAAGAGCATCAGATCGCGCGGCTCGCCCAGATCTTCTACGAGAAGGAGCACTTTCTCTTTCTGGGGAGAGATCTGCTCTATCCCATCGCGCTCGAAGGAGCGCTCAAGCTCAAAGAGATCTCTTACATTCACGCGGAGGGCTACGCCGCCGGGGAGCTCAAGCACGGCCCGATCGCGCTTATCGACTCCGAGATGCCCACCGTCGTGCTCGTCACTAAAGAGAGCGTCTATGAGAAAGTCTTTTCAAATATCGAAGAGGTCAAAGCGCGACGCGGCATCGTCATCACTGTAACGGATCAGATCAATACAGAGATCGAGCGCGTCTCGGATTTTATTATAGAGATTCCCCAGAGCTCGCGCTGGCTCGCGCCATTACTCTTCGTCGTGCCGTTGCAGCTCTTGGCGTATCACGTTGCAGACTTGCGGGGCACTGATGTGGATCAGCCACGAAACTTAGCCAAGAGCGTCACAGTCGAGTAATTTTCACATCACACTGTACTCGAACCCAACGCTGATCCCCCACTCCGGCTCTTCGTAGCCCGTCGCGAGGCTCGCTTGCCCCTTCAATACGGTGCTCCACGATGGCGAGACTATCAAGCGCAGCGTCGCGTCTAAGTTGTGAGCTTGGCTCTCTTGCCCAGCCTGTCGCGCCCAATTATACGAGTACGTGATGTTCAGATTTGCTGTAGGCATCAGCAGTCGCGCGTAGCTCGCCGAGACCGTGAGCCACGTATTGCCCGTGAAGGGCAAGGGGATATAGAGTCGGGCTTGCGCAAGCACTTGACTGACAGCATCGGGAGGCGTGGCAAAGTTCGCGGCCACCCGCGCGAGCGCATTGGTTTCACCTGTGGGACTGATCACTGTATAGCCGAGCGCTAGCGTCGCGTCCCAGCCGCAAAAGCGCGACTCCCTCGATAGTACAATATCTTGAATGGCTATAACACCTTTCACACCCAAGGGCTTGCCAAGTTGTTGCTCGATGCCCTCCAGCACTCCAATGACCCCAAGCTCAGGCTGGCGTGCGATCATGTCCGCTACAGCTTTCAGCTCGCTCTCTGAGAGGGGTTGTGCAAGAATTTGGGCTTCTTGAAGCGCTTGACTGATCTGCATCGCTTTAGAAAGCGGGGTGACGTCGCGGAAGCGCCCGGCCCCTATGCCGCCCAGCGCCCGCACGGTGAAGCCCTCTTGGAACGGAGCGCTCGCTGTGTCCACCCCGCCAAACAGAAAGAGATTCTCATCGAGATAACGACGCAGGCTGCCTTCGCTCATCAGTGTTGTGCTGAGGGCAATCTGAGACGTAATCTCTAAGCGTACCGAGCCGCTGAGATTGTAGCTCCATTCCGGCCCCTCTGCCCACATGATCCCTTGCAGAGCTATATGCCCAATGCTCGCGTTCCCGCGATCATTAAGATAACGATCCTCAAAGTAGCGATAGTCTCCCGACAGAGTTAAGCTCTGCAGCTGATTTTGCGGCGGCGTGTACTCACATAGTAATGCAGTCATCTGGGCGTGGGTCATGACTCCTGCACTGAGAACGACCATGAGAGCCAAAGTTCCTATTGCTATCAAGCGCATAGTTGATCTCTCCTCGTGTGTTGTTTAACTATGCGTTGTAAAGTATACATCATCAAACCAATACAGTCAAATTTGAAAGGACTAGCCCTGCATAAGTATAATCAATTGCACTATAAGCCATAAGGAGGTTTGATGAGCGCAAAACACGGGGTTTTGTTTTTGAATACTGGTTCGAGATGTGCGTGACTCATAAGCTCCTAGCGAAGTTCGTCATCCCGCGCAGATCTGCGCGGCACCGATGTAGATCAGCCGCGAAACTTAGCTAAGAGCGTCACGGTGGAGTAAAGGCCCTCACCCCGCCCTAACGGGCACCCCTCTCCCGTGGGTGAACCACGGGAGAGGGGCTGGGGGTGAGGGCCAGGCACAGAAAGGAGAATCTTATGGGATTCGCCTGGACTCCTACACAAAAGTATATCGAACAGAGCAACGTCTGGCGCTTCATGCAGAAGCATAATATCAAAGACTATGCCGAGCTGGTGCGGCGCTCTATCGAAGATCTCGAATGGTTCTGGGACGCCGTCGTCACAGACTTACAAATCGAGTTCTTCGAGCCGTACAAAAAAGTTTTAGACGTCTCTCGAGGGATCCCGTGGGCCAAGTGGTTTGTGGGGGGGAAGATCAATATCGCCCATAACTGCGTAGACAAGCACGCCCAAGCACGCCCAGACAAGCTCGCGCTCATCTGGGAAGGGGAAGACGGCTCGGTGCGGCGGCTCACCTACCGAGAACTCTCCGAACAAACAAATAACTTAGCCCACGCTCTCAAGGGGATGGGGATCGCCAAGGGGGATCGGGTCGGGATCTTCATGCCCATGATCCCCGAGACTGTTATGGCGATGATGGCCTGCGCCAAGATCGGTGCGATCTTCACCCCGATCTTTTCGGGCTTTGGCCCACAAGCCGTCGCGGCGCGATTGAACGACTGTGAAGCGAAGCTTCTGATCACAGCCGAGAGCTTCTCGCGCAAGGGTGTGCGCGTCGAGATGGGCCGGATTGCTCATGAAGCGGCCAAGCTCTGCCCCACGGTGCAGGATGTGTGTGTGTGGCCCTCACCCCTCTTTCCCCTCTCCCCTCTGAGGGAGAGGGGAGGTGAGGGGGGTGAGGGTAAGGAGGGACTGGGGGAGAGGTTAGATTCCGAAGACCCGTTCATGATCATCTACACTTCCGGAACCACGGGCCGACCCAAGGGCGCCGTCCACGTGCACGGGGGATTCTTAGTCAAGATCGCCCAAGAGGTCGCTCATCAAGTTGATCTGCACGATCACGATATTCTCTACTGGGTGACGGACATGGGGTGGATCATGGGGCCGTGGGAGGTCGTGGGGGGCTTAGCGTTAGGGGGCACGGTCTTCCTCTATGAAGGCGCGCCGGACTACCCCAGCCCAGACAGATTATGGGCGATGGTCGAGCGCCATAGAATTTCTATTTTAGGGGTCTCGCCCACGCTGATTCGCGCGCTCATGAAGTTCGGGGAAGAGCCCGTCAGAAGGCACGATCTGTCGAGCTTGAGGCTGCTCGGCTCGACGGGGGAGCCGTGGAACGAAGCGCCGTGGTGGTGGCTGTTTGAGCAGGTTGGGGGCAAGCGCTGCCCGATTATCAATCTCTCTGGGGGGACAGAAGTGGGAGCGTGTTTCTTATCGCCCTTGCCCATTATGCCGTTAAAACCGTGCACGCTGGGTGGGCCGGCGCTGGGGATGGACGTAGACGTCTTCGATGCGCAGGGGCGGCCGGTGCGCGGTGGGGTGGGGGAGTTAGTCTGTAAGAAGCCCTGGCCGGGGATGACCCGCGGCATTTGGAAAGACCCAGAGAGATACATTCAGACCTACTGGTCGCGCTGGCCCAACATCTGGGTGCATGGGGATTGGGCCTCTGTGGACGAGGAGGGCTTTTGGTATCTGCATGGGCGCAGTGACGACACGATCAAGATTGCTGGGAAGCGTCTTGGTCCAGCG
>JBKBIX010000114.1:0-3551 GCA_046293845.1 Bipolaricaulia bacterium
CCCCACTTCAGCAGATGCTGGGCGACCTTCAGTGCTGGGGACTCGCGCAGGTCGTCTACGTCTTTTTTATACGCGACTCCCATTAAGAGCACGCGCGCACCGTTGAGGCATTTCTTGTGAGCATTGAGGATTTCAGCGGCGCGGGCGACGACATATTCGGGCATGGAGTCATTAATCTCGCCGGCAAGCTCGATGAAGCGCGTCGCGAAGTCATATTCTTTGGCTTTCCATTCGAGATAGAACGGATCGAGGGGTATGCAGTGACCGCCTATCCCCGGGCCAGGGTAGAAGGGCATAAACCCGAAGGGCTTAGTGCTCGCAGCGGCGATCACTTCCCAGATATCAATGCCCATACGGTCGCAGAGCATCGCCAGTTCATTGACCAGCGAGACGTTCACGATGCGAAAGCTGTTCTCTAAAAGTTTAGTCATCTCTGCGACGCGGGGAGAAGAGACAGTAAAGACTTTCTCTTGGATGATCGTCTCGTAGAGGGTCTTGGCGATCTCGGTACAGCGTGGGGTGACGCCGCCTACGACTTTGGGCGTGTTTTTGACTTTGAACTGACGGTTGCCGGGGTCGACGCGCTCCGGCGAGAACGCGAGAAAGAAGTCTTCCCCGACTTTGAAGCCCCGACTTTCGATCTTGGGCAGAAGGATCTCTTCGGTCGTACCCGGATATGTCGTGCTCTCCAGCACCATCAGTTGGTTCTTTCTCAAATATGGCACAGATTGGTCGGTGACGTACTCGATATAGCTCGTATCGGGCTGCTTGTTCTTGCCCAAGGGGGTGGGGACGCAGAGCGTGATGACATCGGCTTGGGCGACGGGGGAGTAGTCGGGCGGGCCTTGCACGGCGCGCAGTTTTCCCGACTGTACGACATCCTTCAGCTCATCTTCGAGCACGTCGGGGATATAGCTCTCCCCGCGATTGACTTTCTGCACGCGCTCGCCGTTGCGATCAATGCCAATAACTGTAAATCCAGCTTTCGCTTTCTCGACAGCCAAGGGCAGGCCCACATACCCCAAGCCCATGACCACGATCACGGCACGCTTGGTGCGGATCTTCTCTAGCAGATCGAGATGATTCATTGTTGCTCTTTTTGTTCGGGTTGGCGAAGGTAGTTCACGAAGAACGCTAACAGTGTGCCACCAAAGAGCCCCAGCACCCCAGCGATGAGCACATTAAGAGTTCTCTTCGGCCCCACGGGTTGCTCTGGTGCGAACGGCGCGCTCACGATGTCTATCGTCTCTGGGGTCTTAGCGAAAAGCTGCTGGGCTTTGCCCTCGAGAAGCTGAAGCTGCGTACGTTCGTTCTCTAAGTTTGTGAGACGGCTATGCAGCTCGGGGAAGAGCTCGCGCCCGCGCGAATCCAATTTCTGGAGCTCGCTTTCGATATTTTGAGCGCGGGCGTTCAAGGCTTCGAACTCGCGCTTGAGCATGATCCCCTGAAGGGTCGCGTTCTGCTCCCCAGCAGCGAGCCGCAAAAATTGGGGGTTTTTTCGGATCTCGTCCATGCGCGCCAGCAGCTCTGCTCGCTGGGCTGTTAATATCTCTTTGCGCCGGGCGATCTCACTCTGTAATTGAGCGTTCACAGTGTCGAGCTGCTCTTGGACAGCTCTTTCTATGATGCTCAGACGCGTCAGCTCGAGTTCTATGTTCGCTTGGAGATCGCTGCGCAGCTTGGACTCTGTCAGTGCGATAACGAGGCTGAGCGTCTCGCGCAGTCTCTCAGGAGCTAGATCACCGGGGAGGCGCACTTCGAGCAAGTCCGCCTTCTCAATAACAGAAGCTTTCAGGTTGCGCTTGAGCCATTGTTCGACTTCTAGGGGGGTAGCGCGCTGGAATTCGGGATAGCGGGGCTGAAGCTCTTGGGCTGCTTGCAGCAAGAGTTCATCAGACTGCACAATAGTAGCGACTTGCTGGAGCGAGGGAAGCTTCAGCTGAAGCCCTTCTACAGAGGGGACGGGGCGCAGCCTGAGCAACGCTCGCGCTTCGTACTCATTGGGCAGACGAAACGAGACCAACGCGGCCAAGACGACGGCGACGACGAAGACCCCGATAATGAGCCATTTCTTCTCCCAGATGACTTTCAGATAGTCCCGAAGGTCGATCTCGTACTCTTCCACGCTCTGGGCCTCCTTGAGAACGGTGTTTGTATCATAGCACATGCAGTCAAGCAGAGCAAGGGGAGCAGCACGGAGCGCCTATGCGCACTTGTTTGGTGCGCTGCGCTCAGAAGAAGCTACAAAAAGTCGTTATCCCGTGTTTTCAGTGCTGCTCAGTGCTTTCCGTGATTCAAATTCGTTACCGCGATGGTCACGACCTGGCCCGGCTTGATGCGCTTGAGCGCGTCGAGCGCCTGAGGCATTAGTGGCCGGAGTGCGTTGTAAGTGTTCTTTTTAGCCACAAGGATCAAGATCGCCATGCCTAGCGATTCAAGGTTCTGCTGGTAAGCCAGGTTTTGATCCACTGTGACCAAGACATCATACTGACCGGAGGCGGAGCGCAAGAGTGGGCTGTTCTTCAACCCCTTCAGCCCTGCTTCTTCGACGGTGTACACGTCATGCCCAACAAAATCGCGTTTGAGCAACCGCGTGACGCATTCGTCAAGCAGCACCCGCATGGGCCAACAGTCTCTCCTTGGATGCCTCCAAGACCCTCAATGCCTGTTCGCGGGTGACGGTTGGGAACTGATCAAGAAACTGATCCAGACTCTCACCGCCTTCCAGGCAATCGAACAAGGTCTGGATGGGCACACGGGTGCCCGCAAACACGGGGGTGCCACCGAGTTTTTCTGGATCGCATTCGATCAAATCGCTCATGTCCATATTCGCTTCTTACTGATTGTATCAATAGTGGGGAGTCTTGACAAGATGGGCACATAAGCAGCTTTAGAGCGGATTCGGGCAGAACTGGCTCGGCTCATCCCTTTGACACTAAAGGCCCGCCCCATGGGTAAAACTACGGAACGCACGGAGCAAGCTCCTGAGACAACACAGAGAGGCCATCTTCCGTGTTTTCAGTGCTGCTCAGCGCCTTCCGTGATTCAAACCCCGGTACCAAGCCGTTGTGCTCTAGACAAAGTGGGGGCATATGGGGTAAAATCTCTCCTACACATGTCCCTCACAAAAAGGAGGCGAAGTATCATGATGGTGCGTCGGCAGGCACTTCAGAGTCTTCTCATCGGGTTGGTAGCCGTGTTGGTGCTAGGGCTAGGTATTTGGGCCCAGTCTGTTTCTTTGACCGTGACCGCGTACAGCGACGCGGTGCGCTTCTCCGCCCAAGGGTCAGTCAAAGAACTCCGAGTTGAGATTCTCTCTCTTGCTGGGCAGAAGGTCTTTGATTCTGGGCCGGTCTTAAGCAACGCTCTGGACTGGAAGCTCCTCAACACGCAAGGGCAGCCAGTGGCCAACGGGGTCTACATATACACTGTGACAGTGAAAGACCCCTTTGGAAACGTCACGAAGAAGCTAGGGAAGCTCGCGGTGCTGCGGGGCAAGGGGATCGCTGCGCCACCGCTGAGCGGGATCACTGTGGGGGAGTTGGCCACAG
>JBKBIX010000115.1:0-3503 GCA_046293845.1 Bipolaricaulia bacterium
ATATCTGGGCCGATCAGCTCGATCTTGCCGTCTTCGACCTCGTCCATGGAGCGGGCGCGCAGCAGTTCAAACGCCGTGCTGTATTTCCCGCCAAATTCGACATAGAGATTCTCTTTGCGCACGCGCTCGCCCTCAAAGCCCGCTCCGTAAGGAACAGGGATCGGGATTTTTGCGATCTTGAGTTTCAACCCGCGGACTTCAACGGCCTTGTGCACGATCTTATCCAAAGAGACCCCAGAGACGACGTGCTCATACGTGCAGATGCCCCTGGGCAGAATCTGGGGAATGGGCACATCAGCGATGACAGGAAATCCAAAATTGATCGCGCCCGCGGCCGTGGCGTACTTCTCGTCGGTCAAGAGTTGCCCAGTGCCGTTGACATTGGGATCAGCTCCCAACGCTAAGACAAACGCGAAGACGCGCTCCTTGTTATAGAGCAGAATCTTGCGCGCCGCGTCGAAGCTGCCGGGCTTGATCCCGCCAAACGTCATCGCGGCGCGAGCCGCGAAGTTCAGCGCGAAGACGGCCGCACTCACGGGCTTGCCGTAGGGGACTAAGAACGTGTCCCAGCTCATGTCAATGCCCTCATCAGCTAATTGTTCAGCCATGGAGCGCCCCTTAGAGCCCCCGGCGATGAAGACCAAGATATTTCTCTCTTGCAAGGCGCGGGCGAGCTCGACGGCGTCTTTGTTTGTCGGCAGCGCCCCAACGCACGCAGCGAACCCCGGCATCCGGCCGTCTACTAATTTGATCCCTTGGGTTCGTAAGATCGTGTCGTCGGTGAAGCCGAGCCAGGGTGGCTCCGGCTTGTAGCCGGGGTCTAAATATCTCAGAGCTTCAATGATCTCTTCAGCTATCAGCGTAGCGATCCCAGCGTCGAGGGCATTGCCCAAGTAGGGGAGCCATAGATTCTCTTCGGGCACCGGCGGCAGGAGATCTTTAGCGTGCTGCAGAGCTTCTTGGCAATCCTTGAGCGTCTCGACTTTCAAGCCCAACAGTGCCAAGATCAACGGCAAATGATACGCCGTGTTGGGGAAGCCGATCTTCTTTTCGGGTTTGTATGCTTCTATAGCTTCCTTGAGCTTCTGCTCAGCTTCGGCGACGTACTTATGGGCGCCACGGATCGCTGCGGACGCGATAATTTTAGACATACTTTACACCCCCACCGTGTGTACTAATTCTTGAAATTCGCGCTCGACAAAGCGCTCCCTGTTTTCGACGATCAAGGGCAGCAGCCGCCCCAGATCCGGCCCTAACTCCAGGAGCTCGTCTTTTATAGAAGCGACGTTGACGCGCCGCTCCATCAAGATGCGCAGCACCCCTGCAGCTTCGATGGGCACATCCCCGACAAGCACAAACCCCACGAGCGTGTCGTCCTTGAGAAAGATCTTTCTGTAAATTCCCGGGGCAGGCTGAGATTCCAACGTCTCGTCGTGCTCGCCGGGGCGACCGCCCAAGGGGCCCGGCGTGAGCACGGCGAGTCCAGCCGAGATCACGGGCACTCCAAAGAACTGCACAGAGTTCATGCGCATCGAGCCGCGATAGACCGTCTCTGTGCCGAGCATATTGAGCGCAGCTATACGCCCTTGCTCGACGGCACAGGGCCACAGCGCGTTGATCCACGGCTCGCCGCGCAGCACATCGCGCGCCTGCGCGACGTCACCTGCAGCGTAAATGTTCTCGACGCTCGTACGTAAGTAATCGTCTACCAAGACCCCGTACTCTGCGCGGATCGACGTGCCCTCAAGAAGCTCTAAACTTGGGTCCACACCCTTGCCTACGACGATGACATCGCACGGAAAAACTTCGCCCGACGCGATTTGCACCCCTTCTATCTCTTTTTGAGTGCCCAGCACGGCGACGGGCTTCGCTTTAGTCCGAATCGCGACCCCATTCTGTTCAAAGATCCCCTCGAAGATGCGTGCCGCGCTTTCGTCGAGCATCTGCGAGAGCGCGTGTGGCGAGTCTATTAATACCGTGACGGCGACGCCGCGCTCTTTGAGAGCTGCTGCGGCTTTCAAGCCGACCAAGCCCCCGCCAAGCACCACGGCGCGCCTTGTCTTGGGCAGGCGCGCTAAGATCCCCTGAGCGTCTTCGAGCTTGCGCAGCCCGAAGACCCCGTCGCGCTGAATCCCTTCGACCTTGGGGAAGCGCGGCGCAGCCCCAGTCGCCAATAAGAGCTTATCGTACGCGAGCTTCTGCCCATCTGAGAGCTCCACAGTGCTCTTCTCTGTCCGTATACCCACGGCCCGCGCGTGAATCTTTTCGATCCCATAGCGTTCGTAAAAGTCCGGGGGGCGAAAGAAGAGCTGTTCTTCACCAAGCTTGCCCGCTAGATAATACGAAAGCAACGGCTTGGAGTACGTAATCTTCTCGTCGGAGACGACGGTGATCTGGGCTTTTGGATCATGACGGCGCAGGGTCTCTGCGGCGCTGCTGCCCGCTGCCGACGCTCCGATGATCACATATCTGGGCTTCATCGTGCTCCCTCCCATACAGCAGTGACCGGCTCAGTTAGAACGTTTTGAAACTCTTCGAACGTCCCAGCAAAGAGCGCTTCTGTTGGGCACGCTTCCACACACGCATAGCGCGAGCGCCCTGTGCGCCCCTGACGATCCGGGCAGAGATCGCACTTGAGGGCTTTGACGTTGGGCGTAATCGCCCCGTAGGGACAGCTCATCACGCACATCCAGCAACCGACGCACTTCTCTATATCACAGACGGTTTGGCCGTCTTCTTTGTGCATCGCCCCGGTGATGCACGCATCCACACACGGGGCTGGATCGCAATGATGGCACCCCAGCGAGAGCACGACGCCTCCAATCGCCACGTGATACGGCTGCGCTCCTAGCGCCTGGACGCGCCGTCGCGGAGGCCCTAATTCCCCGTTCAGCACCGAGACGAACAAGTCTTTTGAGGGCGTGTGCTCGACCGCGCACGCGATCTCACACGCCCGGCAGCCGACACAGCGGCGCGGGTCGCAGAAGAGCCGCTCCATAGTGCCTCCTTTTTTGTCAGGCTCCGCCTGGCACGCTGCGCGTGGGCTTTATCTTCGCCCGCCAAGGGCGGGCCAGACTTCGTCTGGACTGTACATCGTGCCGCCTGCGGCGGCACGGCGAACGGTCCAGGCGAAGTCTGGCGAAGATCGCCTGAACGCCATGACGAATCTCAGCATCACTATCGAGAGAGATGGGAATAGCAAGGCGCAGCCGCTCGCTATAGGGCAGCGCCCCGATCACCTCTATCTCTAAATTCTCTGTGATGGCGCGCAGCTCCCCAGGCTCGCGAATCTTATTCGCCGCAGCGAAGATCCTCCTGACCCCAATCTGCTGCGCGAGCTTATAGATGCGCCGCGCCGTGACGATGCTCGCCCCATCGGGCTCGGTGACAATGAGCAGCACATCGACTCCCTGAGCCGTCGCGCGCCCCAATGGCTCCAAGCCCGCTTCAAAATCCAAGAGCACTAACTCGTCTCTCTCCAACACCAAGTGCTGGATGAGGCT
>JBKBIX010000116.1:0-3414 GCA_046293845.1 Bipolaricaulia bacterium
ATATATTCTCGCCCTTGCAAGGCAGCCAGGTCATTAGGCTTGGTTCCTCGCTCGACTATTGGGATAATAGGCTTTCCCGCGTCTATGGTAATACCAATTTCTTGCTGTACCCACGTTGATCGAATTCCGTTGCGCGTCAACAAAACTACGACAAAATCCGCATCCTTGATTTGCTTCTTGATCTTTGTATCAAGACGTGCTCCTGGGCTGAGGCACCACTCTGCGACGAAGACTTGTATCTCCAGATACTGCAGGAGTTTAGAAAGACTGATGACAAGCCTTTGATCTTGAGTGCTATGGCTTATGAAGACCTTCATGAGTACACCTCTCCGTTCATTTTATTCAATTCACACAACAGCTTCAATAAAATATCGTCCTTGTGCGATGGTACGGTTTTCGTCGAAACTCCTCACGCTGCCCGAAGTTCCACAAGAGCCAATCGATCTCGAAGCTGCGCAGCGGTCGCCCAAGCTTCTCAAGCTCGCGCTTCAATAATTCTACTGCCCAGATCGTGTGCGCGCGAATCTCAGCCTCTTCTGCGCTCCCCGCTGGCAGCTCCTCACGACGATCAATTTGCTCAGCAAGCCTTGGGCTGTAGCGCAGAATCCCAAGCTGGCGCAAAACTTGCGGGACTTTGTAGTCCGCAAACGCCGTCAGCTCCTCTATATCCGAAAACTCCCCCCACCGCTGCCCACGAAAAGCCCCATAAAGATCCGCACAGAAGATCTGCGCTCGCTTATAAAAATACACGGTGCGCCCGCGATAGATCGCTTCATCGCGGAAGCTCGAAAAGTCTTGAGCTAACAGCTCAACCAAGCGAACGACTGAGCGCTCAGCGCGCTCGACAAGCCGTGCTGCCTGCCCGCCATATTTCTTCTGTAAGACTGCCCCGGCCTCGCGCAAGATTTTTACGCGCTCGTCGAGCAACGGAATCTCGTTCTCCCCATCAAGAACCTTACGGAGCTTCGCTCTGCTCATCGCTGCAAGAGACGCTGCATCGAAGAAGCGCTCTTCACGAACGATAGCATCCTTCAGCGCTATAGCGAGCGCGATATAGCCGTCGTGTCCGCGATACCGCCAGCGCGGCTCCGGCCAAAAACAGAAATTTAAAGAGTCCAGCACAAACAGATACTGCACCGTGCGCTCCGTCCCGTCGCGAAAGTGTATCCCGTCCCATATAAAGCTCAGCGACTGCTGCGCGAATGCTTGAGCACTCCGGCGCAAAGCCTCTTCATCGAGAACGATATGTTCAGCGTGCTCGACCACCCAACACACAGACTCTAAGACCCTTTTCATAAACGTCCCGATTATAATTCGACAAATCTTTGTGTACCACGTACAATGGGAGCAAACGGGGAAGCGCTATGTCCGACAAGATCGAGCCGGCACAGCTTGCGATCGCGGTCTTCCGCTCGTGCGTCTACGAGATCGCGCTCTGCCAGACCGATCTCGACTGGGACGCGCTGCGCCGCTGGGAGTTCATCTTAAAGGGCGGCGATGTGAAAGATTACGCGATCACGCGGCGCTTCCAAGCGTTTGCCCGCGCGAAGCAACGCGCGCGCAACCCCGAAAACCTCGCAGCGTACTTGCTCTACCGTCTGAGTCATGGGGGTGCTGGCCCCGACGACGGCTTAATCCTCGATGAAGAGACCGACCAACAGAAGGGGCCGCACTGCATCACCTGCGGGGAGCTTATAGACCAAGCGCGACGATCCCGCATGCTTGAGCGCATCCGCGCGGGCTTTCGCATGTCCGATCTCAAAGTCCCCATAGACTGCGAGGAGCTTGTCAACACGCACTTAACTCAAGCCGAGATGAACGAGTTCGTCGGGCACCAGGTCAGCTTCAGCTACCAAGAAAAACTGATTAATGAAGCTTTTGACGAATTGACACGGCAAGATATGCAACGCTGATCTTCTATCCAAAGCGCACGCTCGTATGCTATACTGAAAGGGTGGTTACCATGTCCGAGCGAGATCAGCTCAAGGAGATCATCGCGGCACCGCTAGAGGAGATCGCGTACTCATCTCATCCGAGCGAGGGCGTCCTACGGGAGTATAGTGGGGGACGGCTCACAAGAAGCGGGAGCTTCGATATCGTTGGGCTGCAATCGGGCAGTATGGCGCGGTGGCATCGCGCGGAGATCACGGCGCATCTGTTGACCTGCCGACGCTGTGCCCAGCTTGTAGCAGAGCTGCGCCGTGAGCCGTCACGGCTCCACGTGTTTATCCAGCGGCTCTCTCCCCTGCGCGAGCCGGTGCCCGCCTTCGCCCGCGCTGTGATGCTCGCCCAGTTTGTTATTATTTTGGGCTTAGTCGGAGTGATCTATTTCAAGCCCGCGCCGTTCTTCTCGTCGCTCAGCCCAACAGCCGCGGTCATCCCTTCGCAAGATATTAAAAAGGCTCAGCCGCAAGCCCCACCGCCACCACAACCCCTGACGCTTCCCTCTTCCGAAGCACTCTCTGATCCTATTGCTCAAGTAATGCAGGCGCATCCTCTCACGGTGCGCATCGCCCTGCGCGCAGAGACCCCCATACGAGAGCTGGAGAACTTACTGCAGGGTATCAATGGGATTCTTATCTTCACGCGTCAAGACGGTTTTGTCATGCGCCTTGCAGCCGATGAGCAACTCGAGAGCATCCTTGAGAAGCTTTCGCACAGCCCATATATTATCGAAGCGCGCAAAGACTGAAAAGACTGAAAGGAGGTCTCCATGCAGACTCGCTGGTGGCTTTTGGCACTAGGAGCGTTGGTGATAATCGGCGTTGTTGTCGGCTGGACGATCTATGAGGTTTCAGCGGACCCGCTGCGGGGGATCGAGACGGTCGCGATCGAACCTATTGAGAACGTCCCGGACTTTGTGCAGGAGGGCGTGCTAGGGCAGCTCAGCGTGCAGTTTAAGGACCGCGGGATTCGCATTGATGCTGCCAATCCCGATGCGGTCATCCGCATTGACGTCAGCACGTTAGAACTCAACGAGTCTGGGTTTTATCTGGTCGCTTCGCTGGAGATCAAGAAGAAGACGGGTGAGCAGCGCAAGATGATCTTTACGCTCTCCATTGACAAGAACGGGATCAACGCGCAGCTGGAGAGAGCATAAATATCTATGGGCACCCCTAAAGAGCTTTCGATCAAACGGCCAGGCCCCCCAAAATCACGTAGGCTATTTCGTGCTCTTCGAGAAATGTCGCTATCTCTGCAGCAGCTTGCCAGAGCGTCATACGGACCGTCGCGCCAATGCCTGGCGCATGGCCATCAGCAGAAACGAGGGAGCGTGCCGATCTAGGTGGGATAGACAACTTTGGTACAAAGCGAGATATATTCGCTGCGCCTCTTCGGTGCTCAACGTCAGCAGCCTTCGGACGCGCTCCTTTTCAATTTGCTCGGCGGCTGCCTGTTGATCACGAAACCACC
>JBKBIX010000117.1:0-3377 GCA_046293845.1 Bipolaricaulia bacterium
GATCGAAGTAGAAGTCTGCTGACTTCCCTTGGGTGTTGGTCATGCGCAGAATCTGCGTCTCTTGGCCGTCTACTTGAGCTGTGCCAACGGTCTCGAACTTGTACTCTGGCCGTGCAATGTTCCACAAGAACAGGAGCGAATCCATCTCGATGGACTCACTGATGTCTGTAAGAGCCTGTGCGGAGAGATCACGGACACGGCCGCCGGCTTCCACCCAGCCTTGCGTCCCGTTATAGATGATCGTGCTCTGCCCACCGGTGAATTTGACAGTCTGTCTTAATTTATTGGGCAGCTTGATCCAGACCTCGCCCTCGACCTTGAACTCCTGTCCGCCCTGGAAGATGCTGCCGCGCACTTTCACATCCGTATCGCGCAGCTGCGCGAGCTTCTCGAAGCCCCCTTGAGATGCAAACGCCCTCTCTAAAAGAGCCTTGGCTTCCGGAGTGATCTGCGCGGCCCACGTCAGTTCCGTCGGGCCTTTGGGAGCAGCAAGCGCTGCGAGAAATTCTGCATAGGGCTTGGCCCGTGCCGTGATCGGCTCCAGCCAATCCACAACGTTGACGCTCTCTAGAGAAACCCCCGGAATCAGCTCCGTCCGCCCTTCGAGCGTCTTGATGTCACTGAGCAAGACAATCGCGAGATTATTGGGATCGAAGCGATCTCTGATCGCTTGGTTGGCTTGCTCTAAAGTTACTGAGCGCACCAGCTTGCGCCAGTTTCGGCTGCGCTCCATGCCGAACCCGTAAAAGTCGTTATTCAGCACGGTCGTCGTCAAGCCGGAGAGCGTCTCCAATCTGAGAATATAGCTCCCCGCGATGTTGTCTTGAGCAGCTTGGAGCTCTTCTTGTGTGATCCCTTGCTCTTTGAACTTCTTGAACTCGTCCAAGATCATCTGAAGCGTTTCAAACGCTTGCTCGTTGCGGGTGAACGTCGAGATTCTAAAGTACCCAGGGAAGCTGTAGCTGGGGAAGTAGCTGAAGATCGAGTACGTCTTGCCCGCCTTGGAGCGAATGATCTGAAGCAGTCGCGACGAGAATAGCCCGCCGCCCAAGACGTAATTCGCTAAGACCGTTGGGATGTAGTCGGGATCGGTGACAGCAAGCCCAAAGTGTCCGATCTCGATATGGGTTTGTGTCTGGCCGGGCTTGTGCACGAAGCGCACCTTGTACCCTTGGAGCTTGACCGGCTCTGGCAGGGGCGCGGGAGGGATATCAGCTTTTTGCCAGTTGCCAAACGCTCGCTTGACGAGAGTGATGATCTCGTCGGCTTTGACATCGCCGGCGACGGCCAATACAGAATTATTGGGCCGATAGTACATCCCGTGGAAAGTGACCAAGTCGTCGCGCGTGATCGCGTTGAGGCTCTGCTCGCTCATGGCACGCCCCAGGGGATGAATTGTCCCAAAGAGCGCAAAGTCCAAGTGTGCTGCGGCTAAAGATTCTGGATCGTCTCGGGTGCTGCGCACATCGGCGATGAGCTGATTGCGAATGATCCCCATCTCTTTTTCGGGGAAGGTGGGATTCTGTACAATATCAGCGAGCAAATCTAAACCGACTTGGAGGTCTTTCTTCAGCACGCGCGCTGTGACGTCGGTGCGCTCAACGTCGGCGCTTGCACCCAGCGAGCCGCCCACAAAATCAATCGCCTCAGAGATTTCATCGGCTGTTTTGTTTGTCGTCCCTTGGCGCAGCATCGAAGCTGTGAACGTTGCCAAGCCCGTGCGATCTGTGGGCTCGTGGATCGCTCCGACGCGCACGCGCAGGGCAAATTGCACGATGGGCAGCGACGGCTGCTCGATCACGATCACTTTCAGCCCATTCTCTAATGTGACGGTCTTGATGGGGGGCAGCTGGATCGGCTCGACGTTGCTTTGTTGCGCCCAGACAGCTGCTGAGCTGATCAGCAAGAACGCGAGTAATAACTTCAGAACTGTAAACTTGCTAACTTGGAACTGTTTCATTGCGCGCCTCCTTCGGGTTTGAGCGTCACTATTGTGAGATTTTCGCGCTTAAAGTACGTCTGCGCCACGCGCTGCACGTCCGCAGCCGTGATGGTGTCATATTTTGTCTTGGCCTTCTCGAACTCTTTGTAATCGCCCTCGATGACCTCAGCTTCGGCGATGGCGTTGGCCACGCTGGAGATCGAATCGAGACTGAAGACATACTGCGCTGTCAGCTGATTTTTCGCTTTCTGCAGCTCTTTCTCGTCTATGGGTTCAGTGGCTAAGCGCTCGATCTCGGTGAGCAGCGCTTCTTTGACTTTCGTCGGGTCTTTATCAGGAGTGAAGAACGCATAGATCAGCATTGTCCCCAAGTCTTTAAAGACCAAGGGGAATCCCCCGGCAGCGACGCTGATCTGCTGCTCACGGACTAGCTGTTTGTAGAGTCGGGAGCTCTGCCCGCCGGAGAGGATCAAGCTGATAACTTCAAGAGTTGGCTGGTCAGGATGCCCACTGCCCGGCAGCTGATACCCCCCGATAATGACGGGCAACTGCACGGCCATCTCCAAAGTCTCTTCGCGCATCTCAGTTTGTGGGGGCAGCGTGATCGGAGTCGGAGCCGGGGTTTGCGCTTTGGGAATCTCGCCAAAGTGCTTCTTGGTCAATGCGAGCACTTCATCGGGGCGCACGTCTCCGGCAACGACTAAGACGGCGTTATTTACGGCATAGTACGTCTGATAGAAATTCTGCAAGTCTTCAAGAGTGATGCTGTCTAAGTCTTCCATATAGCCTTCGGGGCCTTTGGCGTAGGGCGTGCCCGCAAACGCAATATCTCTGAATTTGTCGAACGCTTTGCTGACGGGCTGATTCTCCAAACGGACGCGCCACTCTTCTTTGACGACCTCGCGCTCGGAGTCTAAATGCTCCTGGGTGAGCACGAGATTGTGCATCTGTTCCGCGAAGAGATAGAGAGCGAGATCGAGCTTCTCCTTGGGCAGGCGCGCCCAATACCCAGTGACGTCGTCGCGGGTAAACGCGTTATCTTGTCCGCCCGCTTGGTCTATGAGTTTGGAGTGCTCTTCCGGGCCGACGTTCTTGGAGCCTTTGAACATCATGTGTTCCATTAAATGGGCCATACCGCGCTTGCCCGTGGGCTCGTCTTTGGAGCCGACGCGATACCAGACGTTGACCGAGACGACCGGGGCTGTCGTGTCTTGGTAAACGATGAGCCGCAGCCCGTTCTCGAGCGTATATGCCGTGATAGCACCGACGGTAGCCGAGGGCGGTTTGGTCAGAGTCCAGACGGCCAGAACAGCTGCAACAACAGCGACAATGCCTACCCCGCCGGTGATCCACAGTGTTGAGCGTTTCGTCTGTTTTGGTGCTTGTGCTTCCATTGAGAAACATCGCCTCCTTGATGCTTGTTATTCTACGCAAT
>JBKBIX010000118.1:0-3355 GCA_046293845.1 Bipolaricaulia bacterium
CCAGAAAACGCGACGACGGCGCTGCCGTAGCTGCGCACAAGCGCGCGGAGGCCCAAGAGCTTCTCATGAAGATTCATATGAGACGTTATATCGAGTTTCTTGGGCACGGGCAAGTGCGTGACAGTTGCGCCTCAAGGGTGTGAAAACTATAATTGCAGTGCACTTATGGAAGGAACTCAGGGGATCACACCAGAACTCTATCGGGCTGTCATCGCGATAGTAGATGACCGGCTCAAAGAGATCCGGGTCACCCGCGAAGATTTTGACCGGCTCACGCAGACAGTAGCCCAGCTGGCACAAGCCCAAGCACGTACGGAGCAGCGGCTTGAAGAGCTGGCGCAAGCCCAAGCACGTACAGAGCAACGGCTTGATCAATTGGCTCAAGCCCAAGCACGTACGGAGCAGCGGCTTGAAGAGCTGGCACAAGCCCAAGCACGTACAGAGCAACGGCTTGATCAATTGGCTCAAGCCCAGGCGCGCACTGATGCTGCGGTACGAGAGCTCGCTGAAGCCCAACGACGGACTGACCAGCGCCTTGAGGAACTCGCTCACGCACAAGCCCGCACAGAGCGACGGCTTGAAGAGCTGGCGCAAGCCCAGACGCGCACGGAGCAAGCGCTCCAACAGCTCGCGACCCAAGTCGGGGCACTCAGCGACAACGTGGGCTATGGATTAGAAGACATCGCGCGCGTTGTCCTGCCCAGTTACTTGAAGCATCGCTACGGGGTCAAGATCGAGCGTCTGGAGCGCCGCATCTTCGCCGTGGACGGCCAACAGTTCGATGTAGATCTCTATGCTGAGGGCTTGCGCGGGAGACGCCGCGTAGTCGTGCTGGGCGAGGTGAAATCGCGCATCTACGCCCGCGAGGTGCACCAATTTCAGCAGCTTCTCACCGCTGTGCAGCCCCAGTTGTCTGCTGAGCCGTTGCCCTTGATGTTCGGCTATTTCATCGATCTTTCGGCCACAGAAGCCGCCCGCGAGAAGATCTTGCTGATCGCAGCATACCAGCCAACTCTCGAGGGCATCTCGCCCAGCCCAAGCCGCCGGAGCCGCTAGAGAGAACCCTTGCGCCTTGCTCCCCTCTCAGTATAATGGAGATGGGAAATCAGTGAGAGAGGAGGTCTGTATGGAACGGCTGAGAGGGACTTTTACAGTGAAGTCCGGGCTGGCTGAGATGCTCAAGGGCGGCGTCATCATGGATGTCGTGAACGCTGAGCAGGCTGTCATCGCTGAGAAAGCCGGCGCTGTAGCAGTGATGGCGCTAGAGCGCGTCCCCGCGGACATTCGCGCCGCGGGCGGCGTGGCCCGCATGGCCGACCCAAAGAGGATCAAAGAGATCATGAAGGCCGTCACAATCCCCGTCATGGCCAAGTGTCGCATCGGGCACTTTGCCGAAGCCCAGATTTTGGAAGCGTTGGGGGTTGACTACATTGACGAGTCGGAGGTGCTCACGCCCGCTGATCCTGAACATCACATCGACAAGTGGCAATTCAAAGTGCCGTTTGTGTGCGGCGCGCGCGATCTCCCTGAAGCTTGTAGAAGAATCGCCGAAGGCGCAGCGATGATCAGAACTAAGGGCGAGGCCGGCACCGGCGACGTCATCGAAGCTGTCCGGCACATGCGCCTGATGAACAAACAGATTCGCATGGTGCGCCAGGCTTCCGACGAAGAGCTCGTCTCCTTGGGCAAGGAGTGGGGCGCGCCTGTCGAAGTCTTGCGGCTGATCAAGGAGCTGGGCCGGCTGCCCGTGGTGAACTTCGCCGCTGGGGGAATTGCCACGCCGGCAGATGCAGCGCTCATGATGCAGCTGGGGTGTGATGGCATCTTCGTGGGCTCGGGGATTTTCAAATCGAAAGACCCAGAAAAGCGCGCGAAAGCGATCGTCATGGCCACGACGTACTATAACGATCCCAAGGTGCTCGCAGAGGTCTCAGAAGACCTGGGCGAGCCCATGCCCAGCATCAGTGCGGCGCAGCTCCCCGAGAGAGAGCTGCTGCAGGTGCGCGGGAACTAAACAGTATGCGCATTGGAGTGCTTGGGCTGCAAGGCGACTTTCGCGAACACCGAGAGATATTGCGCGCCCTGGGGGTAGAGGCCCGCGACGTGCGCACGAAGGAGCAGCTCGAAGACGTCGAGGGCTTGATCATCCCCGGCGGGGAGAGCACGACTATGGCCTATCTGTTAGAAAAGACGGGGATGCTCTCGATCTTGCGCGAGCGCGGCGCTCAAGGCTTCCCTATCTACGGGACGTGCGCGGGGATGATCCTATTGGCGCGCGAGCTGAACGATTCCCATCCGGAGAATCGCCTAGCTTTAATGGACATCTCGGTCAAGCGCAACGCTTATGGGCGGCAGCTCGACAGCTTTGAGGCCGATCTTCAGATCAAAAATATTGGGAACTTTCACGCGGTCTTCATTCGCGCCCCGAAGGTCGTACAAGTGGGGTCTGGCGTTGAGATCTTAGCCGAGCATGATGGTGCCCCGGTGCTGGTGAGGCAGAAGAATCTCTTAGCGAGCAGCTTTCACCCGGAATTGACAGGCGACCCTCGAGTACACAGATATTTTCTGGAGATGGTCGCGAGGGGGTGAGCGCATGGCCCGGACCGAAGCCCCAACCAAGAAGATGACCTACGAAGAGTTCCTCGCGTGGTGCGACGAAGACACCTGGGCAGAATGGGTAGACGGGGAGGTGGTTATGGTCTCACCAGCGTCGTTGCCGCATCAAGAGATCAAGAGACTCCTTGTCGCTATACTGCAGGCTTACGTTGAGCAACGCGATTTAGGAGAAGTGCTTGATGCTCCCTTCCAGATGCGCCTGGTAGAGCTACAGCGTGGACGGGAGCCGGACGTGCTCTTCATCGCTAAGGAGCACTTAGACAGACTGAAAGAGACCTATCTTGACGGTCCGGCGGATGTCGTAATTGAGATCGTCTCGCCAGAGAGCGGCCCACGCGATCGCGGCGAAAAGTATTACGAGTACGAAGCCGCCGGCGTACGCGAATATTGGCTCATTGACCCCGATCGCCAGCACGCCGAATTCTATCTCTTGAACAGACAAAACAGATACGAATTGATCTCGCCCGATGCTCAGGGCATCTATCGCTCTGACGTGATAGCCGGCTTCTGGTTGAACGTGAATTGGCTGTGGCAGCGACCTCTGCCGCGCATCCTCACCGTGCTCAAAGAGCTGAAACTCATATAAAATCCCAAAGGAGGCTCTTATAATGATCCGCGTCGCGTTAAACGGCTTCGGGCGCACCGCGCGCACATTCTTCCGGATTGTCCACAAAGACCCACAGATCGAAGTCGTCGCGATCAACGTCCGGTCGCAGACCCCAGAGCAAGCCGCGTATCT
>JBKBIX010000119.1:0-3322 GCA_046293845.1 Bipolaricaulia bacterium
GCTCTGTTTCTCCTTGGGCACGGCCCGCGCAGCTTTGAGCAGCAGCTCCGAAATCTTCTCGATGCGCTTGATCTCTACCTCGCGCAAGTCCATACTCATCAGCTCCTTGAGGAGATATAGCTCACTATACGCCAGAGCGCACCAGCTGTCAATTTAAAGTAACGCCTATTGAGCTATGGATGATCCCATTGCTCTCGCTATCTTCATCCAGACTTAGGCATGAGTGAGGGGTTTGACTTTAGCTCGGTCGCGGGCACGCTCTTCCAGCTCTGCGACTAAGCCGGGGGTTTGGTAGATCTCAAGTGTCTCCATGAGGCTCTCGTAATCTTCATAGCTCAAGATGACGATTTCTGGCTTACCCTTACGGGTGACGATGAACCGCTCGGAGGTCTCCTTGGTTTCATCGGCAAGGGCCAGAAGTCGTTTGCGCGCCTGGGAGATAGCCATTGTTCTCCTTTGAGCTTAAGAGTGCTCATGTCATAATACTGAGGGACAAGAGCTATGTCAATGAGACGTTCTTGCAAAGGTTGCGGTTCAGGGTTAGACTAAACGCTGATGACTGACACTAAGAGCGAGAAACTGAAACCAATATCTGTGAGAACTTAAGTTCGCCAAAGGAGGCTTCTTCATGCCAACAGCGGGCTACTATCGCTATCCCACTATCGCCGGAGATACTGTCGTCTTTGTGAGCGAAGATGATCTGTGGACGGTCTCCGCCCACGGCGGCGTCGCCCGACGGTTGACATCGGGCTTGGGCATGGCCAGCTTCCCCGCGCTCTCCCCCGATGGGGAATTTATCGCGTTCAGCGGGCGCGACGAGGGCCACACCGAAATCTATCTCATGCCCGCCGCGGGCGGCCAGCCCAAACGCCTCACGTTCTTGGGAAGCAACTCTCTGGTCGTGGGCTGGAGCCCCGATGGGAAGATTCTCTTCGCCAGCAACGCCGCGCAGCCGTTCTTAAATATTTATTTGCTGTACGCGCTCTCACCCCAGGGCGGAACACCTGAACTGCTGCCCACCGGCCCGGCTTTGAGCATCTCGTTTGGCCCCAAGGGCGGACGCGTCATCGGCCGAAATGCTATAGACCCAGCACGCTGGAAACGCTATCGCGGTGGAACAGCCGGCGATATCTGGATCGACCCCGACGGCTCCGGCAATTGGAGGAGATTGCTACACGTGCAAGGGAACTTATCTCGCCCCATGTGGATCGGCGACAGAATCTTCTTCTTGTCAGACCACGAGGGCATCGGCAATCTCTACTCGTGCACGCTGTCAGGGCAAGAGATCACACGACACACTGATCATGAAGACTTCTATGTGCGCCACCCGCACACCGACGGGAAGCGCATCGTCTATCATGCCGGGGCCGATCTCTACGTCTACGATCCGTCTAAAGACCAAAATTGGAAGATCGAGGTCGAGTATCATAGCCCCAGAACGCAACGCTACAGAAAATTCGTCGAGTCAGCAAAATATTTAGAAGACTATGCGCTCCATCCTAAGGGCCATCTGTTAGCGGTGACAACACGGGGGAAAGTTTTCACGATGGGCAACTGGGAGGGGCCCACCGTGCAGCATGGCGAGCCCGACGGCGTGCGCCATCGGTTAGCACGCTGGCTCCACGACGGCAAGAGACTCGTCTCCGTGTGCGACGCCGACGGCGAAGAGACGCTAGAAATATTTTATGCTGACGGGCTGACGCCCCCACAGAAACTGACGGGGATCGAGTTCGGTCGCGCCATCGAGCTGAAAGCTTCTCCAAAGAGCGATCACGTCGCGCTCACCAATCATCGCAACGAGTTGATTCTCATTGATCTGACGACAAAGCAAGCGCGCGTGCTCGATAGAAGTCCCTATGCGCCCATCGCCGGGTTTGATTGGTCTCCCGACGGGCGCTGGATTGCTTATAGCTGCGCTTTGAGTCTGCACACATCAGCGATCAAAATCTGTAAAGTCGAGTCCGGAGAACTCTTTTCCGTGACGCGCCCGGTCTTGCAGGACGTCTCACCAACTTTTGATCCTGACGGGAAGTATCTCTATTTTCTTTCGTATCGCGAGTTCGATCCCGTCTATGATAACTTGCACTTTGACTTGGGGTTCCCGCGCGGCGTGCGGCCCTATCTTGTCACATTACAGAAAGACCTGCCTAACCCATTTGTGCCCGTGCCAAAGGCCCCAGAAGAGAAGAACCAAAAGCCCGATGACAAAGAAAAATCCGAAAAGCCTGAAGAGAAGATCGAGATCGACTTCGACGGTATCGCAGATCGAATCTTAGCATTTCCCGTGCCCGATGGGCGCTATCAGCAGATCGCAGCCATCAAGGGCAAGGTGCTCTACACGTCGCTGCCCATCGAAGGCAGCTTAAATATGAACTGGTTCCAGCTGACCGAGCCTCCGGCCAAAGCGACGCTCGAAGCCTATGACTTTGAAAACCTGAAAGCCGAGACGCTCATCAGCGGGATCACGAATTTCAAGCTCTCCGACGACCGAAAGACCCTAGTCTATCGTGCGGGAAATAAATTAAGAGTTCTCAAAGCTGGGGAGAAGCCCGATGAAAAATTAGCTGCCGAGCCGCCGAGCAAGAAGAGCGGCTGGATCGATTTGAGCAGAGTGCGAGTCTCGGTTGACCCGCCGGCGGAGTGGCGCCAGATGTTTAGAGAAGCGTGGAGGCTCCAGCGCGATCACTTCTGGACCGAAGATATGGCCGACGTGGACTGGCACGCCGTCTACGAACGCTACTTCCCTTTGATCGACCGAATCTCGACGCGCGCGGAGTTCTCAGACTTGATGTGGGAGATGCAGGGTGAGCTGGGGACTTCTCACGCCTACGAATTCGGTGGGGACTATCGCCCGGAGCCGCGCTATGATATGGGCTTCCTCGGCGCCGATCTTATCTACGACAAGAAGCTCAAGCTCTGGAAGATCGCCCATATTGTCCGTGGCGACCCTTGGGATGCGACAAGATCGTCGCCGTTGGCTCAGCCTGGAGTCAACGTGCGCGAGGGCGATACGATCCTCGCGATCAACGGTCGTCGCGTGGATGAAAACACCTCCCCGTATGAATTATTAGTCAATCAAGCTAACTGCGAAATTCTGCTCACTGTCGGCGACGCCACGGGCGAGAACCCCAGAACAGTCTCGGTGAAGACGCTCGCCTCTGAAACCCCGGCTCGCTATCGCGAGTGGGTCGAGAAGAACAGACAGTTCGTGCATGAGCAGACCAATGGCCGTGTGGGGTACGTGCACATCCCGAATATGGGGCCGGTGGGGTATTCTGAGTTTCATCGCTATTTTCTCTCGGAGATTGATCGTGAGGGCTTA
>JBKBIX010000011.1:0-26190 GCA_046293845.1 Bipolaricaulia bacterium
GCCCAAACCCCTTTAGCCATTCAACTCGGCTTAGATAAAGTCTCGTACGCCCCAGGAGATAAACTGCGCTTGACCATCGCCCTCAGCCAAGACTCCTATGTCTATATCTACAATATCACGCCGGACCGACGAGTGAATTTGCTCTTCCCCAACGCGTATCAGCCGATGAACCTCCTCCAAGCCGGAACGCACACGATCCCCAACCAACGATACAGCTTGGTGATCTCCCCGCCCACGGGATTTGAGTGTATTCAAGTTTTGGCGCTGGCCGCGCCGCTGCCGCTGGAACAGCTCATCCCCGAAGGGAAGTTTGCGCTGCAAAACCCGTTCCCGCTCCTCAGCCACAAGCCCCAAGAGTTTAAAGCTTTTATACAGAACTTAATTGTCGGTGCGGTGAGTACGACAGGATGGGCTACTGCGTGGACGTGCTTTCAGATCGCCCACCCTCAAGCACGACTACGGATCATCTCCGACCCCTCCGGCGCACTCGTCTCTATAAACGGGATCGTAATGGGGATCACGAACAACGCTTATGCGGGCAAGACCCCGCTCACCCTGGAGATTGCGCCAGGGCGCTACCGCGTCGTCGTCACCAAAGAGGGCTATGAGAGCTGGGCGCAGACTATTGAACTGAAAGGCGATTCCGACATTACGCTCGAAGCGGCTTTGAAGCCGTTGGCGCTGCCGCCGACGCCACCGACACCTCCAACGCCTCCAAGCCCGCCACCGGCGCTTGCGAGGCCGACTGTGATGCTGGGCTTCAACGGGGGCTTGAGCGCTGCCCAGATTCCCAGCGTGGGGTTCGACTTCAGCTTCGCGATCCGAGCGAGCTTCGCTGGGCTTGGCGTCTCGTTCTTGATGACCGGCGAAGACGTCCCAGAATACGAAGATATCGGCGCTCCTGCAGACCTTGGGCCGACTATGATCTATCGTGATGGGCCGGAGACGGAATTTTACGGAAAACTCTCGGTGGCGCTCATCGGTGGGCTGGGCGTCGACGTCGCGGGCGGCATAGCGATCCAACAAGAGGCGCACATCGCGCTGCCCTTAGCACCGTCGGGATTGGGCACGCTCGATGTCGTCGTCAAGCCCAACGGCTACCAGACCGAAAAAATTTATTTGACGGGCATGATCGGGCTCAGCTTGCGCTCAGGAAATCTTACGCTGAGCGCGGGAATGCACAATCGCCGGGGCTGGGTAATCGGCGTGGGAGTTGTCTTCTAATGAAGAAAAAAGAGCAGAACGTCTTCGCGTTCTTAGGGGACGCATACCTACGCGAGCGCGCGGCGCATAAGCTCATCGCGCATCTCCAGCAAGCGCACAAGCGCGCCGTGATCTCTGTCGAGGGGCGCGAGCTGACCGGCGCGCAATTGTTAGAGCACTTGAGCGGAGCGTCTCTCTTCGACGAAGCCAAAATCTTATATGTGCGGCGCACTGAAGAAGTGCCTGAACCAGAACGAGTTGCCGAACGCATCGCTGCGGGGATTTCGGAGTCGCTCGTGCTCATCTGCGACGCGGAGAAGCTTGATAAACGCTCTAAGCTCTACAAAGCTCTCAGCACGCACGGCTCTCTCGAAGAGTTCCCCAAGCCTGATCGGCGCAGCCTCCCGACATTAGTGCGCGACCTGCTCGCTGAGCACAGAGTGCGTCTGACGCCCGCAGCGATCAAATATCTCCTGGCCGCGGTCGAGCCAGAGCCAGCGCGCCTTGCTAAAGAGATAGAAAAGCTCGCGTGCTACAGCACAGACCGAGAACTGGACGTCCCAGAAGTGCGCGAGCTGCTCTTCAGCGATCAGAGCGAGAACGTCTTGCAGTTTCTCGACGTCGTGGGCGAGCGCAACCCTCAGAGCGTCAGATATCTCCGACAATTGCTCCAATCCGGCGAGGACCCCAATAAGATATTCTTCATGCTCGCTGCGCAGATGCGCGGGCTTTTGGCAGTACAATCGCTCGCAGCTCAGAAAAAATCGAGCGAGGAGATCGCTAAAGAGCTCGGGCGTTTCGTGTGGCTTGTGGGCAAGCAGCGCCGCATGGCGCACAAGTTCTCAGAACCAGAGCTCATCGCACTGATGCATCGTCTGCACGAAGAAGACGTGAATATTAAGACGGGCGAGCGCTCCCCCGAAGAGGCGCTCTTCGATATAGTGCTCCAGATCGCTATTGCTTCACCTGGGCGGTCAGGCCGCGCCGACGCCATATTAGCAGGAACGGGCTGGCGATGAAGATCGACGAATATGTGCCTACAAGAACCCCGATAATGAGCACCAGTGCGAAATCGCGCAGCACCGGCCCGCCCAGCAAGAACAACACTAGCACGGCCAGCAGCGTGGTCAGCGACGTCAAGATCGTCCGGCTCAGCACTTGGTTGAGCGCATCGTTAATAATTTTAAGCAGGGGATCGCGCTGGTGTTTCTTCAAATTTTCGCGAATCCGGTCGAAGACCACGACCGTGTCTGTCAGGGAATACCCTGCGATCGTCAAGAGCGCCGTAATAATCAAGAGCGTGAACTCCATCCCCAAGGCCCACGACAGCCCTAAGACGGCAAAGACGTCGTGGAACGTCGCGATCGCCGCAGCCACGCCGAACTTGAAATCAAACCGAACTGCGATATAGACCAGAAAGCCCAGGGTGGAGAAGATCACGGCCCAGATCGCTTTATCGCGCAACTCCTTCCCAATTGTTGGGCCGATGAACTCCGTGCTGACGACGGTGGGCTTGCTGTTGGGAAAGTTTTTCTCGAAGAGCGTGATCAGGCGCTCCGCGACCTGCTCACCTTCTTGGGAGAGCCTGGTGCGGATAGCCAATTGGTTTGTCTCTTGGATGTTTTGAATCTGTGCTTCGCTGAAGCCGTTCTGCGCGAGCATGGCACGGGCTTGATCAATGGGGACAGCTTGCTCAAAATCCAAGATGAGCGCTGTGCCCCCTGTGAACTCCAGCCCCATCTTGGCATTGCCCATCCAGATCTGCACAAACGCGACTATCCCCAAGAGCACCAGCACCGCCGAAAGCGCAAATCCAATATAGCGCTTGCCCATAAAGTCAATATGGGTCTCGTGGGGCACGACAGAGAAGAACTTAGGAGTCGGCTGAACTATCGGTGCAGCAACACTCTTTGCGTTTTTCATAGATCTCCCCTAGATGCTGAGCCGCTCGACCTTGCGCAGCTTCACGAACTCGAAGACCAAGCGGGTTCCGATCAAGACCGTAAAGAGATTGATAATAATACCCAAGCTCAACGTAGTAGCGAAGCCGCGGATCGGGCCGGTCCCAAAGATGAAGAGAATGAGTGCTGTGATGAGCGTGGTGACGTGCGAGTCCCAGATGGTCGTCAACGCACGGTGATACCCTGCGTCAATAGCGGCGCGCGCGACTTTCCCTAAGCGCAGCTCCTCGCGCATACGCTCAAATATTAAGACGTTCGAGTCTACTCCGACACCAATTAAGAGGATCAACCCGGCAATGCCCGGGAGTGTCAACGTCGCCTTCAACCCTGCAAGCGCCCCGATGACGACCCAGAGATTGAGCAATTGCGTGAAGATCGCGACGAAGCCGCTCAAACGATAATAGAACGCCATGAAGGCTAACACAACGATCCCCGCGATCCAACTAGCAGTGATGCCCTTTTCGATCGAGTCTTTTCCGAGGGAAGCGCCCACGATATTCTGCTGGATGATCTTGATTTCCGCGGGCAGTGCCCCGGCGCTCAAGATAGCTGCGAGCAACCGGGCCTCATCAGATGTGAACGAGCCCTCGATGACCGCTTGGTCGATCTTCGGCTTGCGCCGCGCTTCATCATAGATGCCTTGGCTGATCTGTGGTGCGCTGTAGACCACGCGGTCGAGCACGATGGCCATGCGGTCTTGCTGGGGTTTGAGCTGGAGGATGACATCGCGGAACCGCCGGGCGCCCTCGTCGTTGAATTGTAGCCCGATGTAGATCGCGGAGGTGCCGCCCGTGGGCTGCGGATTGACGCGCACCTCCGCTTTTTGCAAGACTCCCCCGGTCATGAGCGGCTCCTTCTTCACGACGTACGCTTGGCACTTCTCTTGCAGCTCGGGCTTGCTGCACTCGTACGCTGGGAGGACTTCTTCGTCTATCTCTTCAGTGAAGGTCTCGCCGGGGGGGCCGCTCTTGACGAACTTGCGAAACTCCAGCAATGCTGTGCTGCCCACGAGCTGACGTGCTTGTGCGGGATCGGTCGTGCCAGGCAACTGCACAGAGATCCGGGTGTCCCCAGCTTGGGTAATAAGAGGTTCGGTCACGCCTAGTGAGTTCACCCGCGTCTCCAGGACGCTGATGGTCCGGTCCATGATCTGCTGGCGGCCCTCTGAAGAGATGTCGGGGGGCATCTGCACCTCGAGCGTCAGCATGACGCCGCCGCACAGATCGAGCCCCAAGCGAATCTCTTTGATAGTGCACGGGCGCTCTTGCGTGGGCTGCCACGGGGCAAAGATCAACAAGAACGACGCGATAACAATGACAACGATGATTCCGAACCGTCCCCAGTTCATTAAGACTTCGGGTCTCATGCGGCCTTCTCCTTCTGGGTGATGCTCTCCTTCAGCACGCGCATTGTCGTGCCCTCCTCGTTGACTTGGAGCGTAATATAATCTTTCTCGATCTTGACGATCTTGCCGTAGATCCCCCCGACCGTGACGACTTCATCGCCGCGCCGGAGGCTCTCGATCAGGGCTTGATGCTCCTGCTGGCGCTTGCGCTGCGGGCGAATGAGAAAGAAATAGAAGAAGACCATCATGAGCGCCAGCGTGATGAGCAGGGTGATCCAGCTGTCGCCGGCGGGGGGCTGTTGCGGCTGCGCTTGGGCCCAGATCACAGGGATATAAGCGAGCCTGATGCCCTTTGCTCTGTTTAAGAAACTCATAAGCAAAATCCTAGCTCGGATTTCTGCTATTATATCAGATGGACTCTCCGGCTGCTACTGCACCTTGGAAGTGACAATCCCGATCTGCTTTTGGTACTTGCCCTTTCTATCAGCATACGAGACCTCGCAGACTTCGTGGGCTTCGAGGAAGATCATCTGGGCGATCCCCTCGTTGGCGTAGATCTTTGCAGGGAGCGGGGAGGTGTTGGAGATCTCGATGACGAGCTGCCCTTCCCATTCGGGTTCTGCGGGGGTTATATTGACGATGATGCCGCAGCGCGCATAGGTGCTCTTTCCCAAGCACAGGGCTAAGATATCTCTGGGAATACGAAAATATTCTACGGAGCGCCCCAGGGCAAACGAGTTGGGCGGGATGACGCACACCTCACCCCGATAGTCCACAAACGAGTGCTCATTGAAATTTTTGGGGTCGACGATAACGGGTTGGCCGGTGGCAAACAGATCGGGGTTGACGCTCGTGAAGATCTTAAATTCGTCAGCTATTCTAATATCGTAGCCGTAACTAGAAAGCCCATAGGAGATGACGCCCTGGCTCATCTGTCGCTCTACGAAGGGATCGATCATCTTGTGCGTGAGAGCCATCTTGCGGATCCAGCGATCGTTCTTCACCATAACGCCTCCACGTCTGACATTATAACAAGTAGGGAGAGGCGCTTGCACAAGATGAATAAATCGGCTACAGTAAGTCTATATGAGGAGGTGATACTCCCATGGCTGGGCATTCGAAGTGGGCCAATATCAAATATCGCAAGGAGCGCCAGGACGCGGCCAAGATGAAGATCTTCTCCAAGCTCTCGAAGGAGATCACGTTGGCAGCGAAGGCCGGCGGGCCAAACCCGGAGAAGAATATCGCCCTAGCCAATGCGATCGAACGAGCCCGCGAAGCCAATGTGCCCAAAGACAACATCGAGCGCGCCATCAAGCGCGCCACAGGTGAGCTGCCGGGAGTGCAGTACGAAGAGATCTTTTACGAGGGGTATGGGCCTCATGGCGTCGCCGTGATAGTACGTGTCGTCACGGATAATAAGAACAGGGCTGTCTCGGAGATTCGGCATATTTTTGAAGAGTACGGTGGGAACTTAGGCGGCTCGGTGGCGTGGCTCTTCGAGCGTCGAGGGGTCATCACGCTAGATAAGAAGAAGATCCAGCAAGACAAAGACGAACTCCTGATGAACATCATTGATCTTGGGGCTGAAGATATTCAAGAGAAGGACGGAGAGATTGAGATCTACTGCGAGCCATCCCACCTGAAGGTCGTGCGGGACGGGTTGCAGAAGTTGGGGGTGCCTGTGGAGCGAGCTGAGGTCTCTCTCGTCCCGAAGAACACCGTGCACGTAGAAGGGCGCGAGGCCGAAAGAGTGCTCAAGTTCATGGAGGCGCTGGACGAGCAAGAGGATGTCCAAGAGGCCTACGCGAACTTTGATATCCCAGACGCGATCTTAGAGAGCGTTGGGTGAGCGATTTCACAGACCCCAGGGATATACTCTATAATAGTGTGACTCTATGGGAATAGGGGGAACCGTATGACGCGTCACAGGTGGTGGAGGACGGGAGTCTGGACGGTGGCAGTACTTCTTGCTGGAGTTTGGGCTTCGTCAGTGCACGCGCAAACGCTCGGTGTCGGCATCAAGATGCCGGTGGAGCTGACGAACTTCACGGCTGCCAACATGACCGACAACTGGGAGGTCTTTGGGCGGTTGGGAGTGGGTGCGTTCGCGCTGGAGATGGGGGTTTTCTTCCCCACAGTGCCGTTGGTCGTCAGCGCACACGGTACGTGGGCAATCTCAGATCTCACGGCCTCGGAAGGGTTTCTGTTCTTTATCGGGGTTGGCGGATTTCGCATCTTTATCGGGTCGGAGACGTTCACGGGGTTCGATATAAAGATCGGGGTGGAGTGGGCTTTTCACAGCTTTCCCGTGCGCGCGATTCTCGAGGGCGGGTGGCAATCGTCTGTGGAGATCCCGCTTGCAGGGGCTGGGGGGCTCTTCTTCAGTCTCGGGGTGCGCTGGGACCTGCCCACTCTCCCGTGAGAGCACTCAATGGGGGATAAGAAAACACTGAGAGTTTGGGCGGTTTTTGGGGGAGTGGCTCTGGTATTCATAGCTGTACCAGGCGTGGCACAACCGCTTGGGGTTGGCGTCAAAATCCCGTTGCAAGCGTTTGTTTTTGTAGGGCTTGGGGAGCACTTCGCGCTTGAAGTTGGGCTGCCCATCGGGCTGATGGTGGGCGGCATGGCGGCGGTCGCGGACTTGAAACTCTTTTTCGGCTCGTATGAGATTATAAATCTTCTGTGGAGGCCGTTTGTGGGGGCAGGGGCCTCCGCAGGGGTGCGCAGCCAAGAAGCAGTTTTGGTCATTGAAGCAACGTTCCAAGGGATCGTCGGCGTAGAGGTGCCCATCCCACAGACAAACCTGATCTCTTTTGCAGAGGTGTGGCTCGTGGCGGGCCGTCCACTCCCGGGATTGTTCGCCCTGGGAGTCCGCTATGAGTTCTGAAATCAAGTGAGCTCATTGAGCAGTCTCAGCACCTTCTCTTCTATCATATCCCGGACTTTTCTGTAAAATTCCAAGCCTCGCCCGATAGGATCGGGAATCCCCCAGTCTTCGCTCATTCCGTGAAAGTTCGCGGGGCAGATATCAGACCCCACACAGCCCATCGCGATCACGTAGTCGAACTCGCGCAGATCGAACGTAGCGACGCTCTTAGAGAATTGCTGCGAAATGTCTATGCCCTTCTCGCGCATCACGACGATGGCGTCGTGGTGGACATAGCCCTCTGGATGCGTGCCCGCGCTGTGAATCTCTACGTCTAAGCCCATCTGCTGGGCGTAGTGGCGCGCAAACCCCTCGGCTATCTGGCTCCGACACGAATTACCCACGCAGACAAAGATGATCTTTGTGCGCTTGGCGCTCATTCTTTTTTTTCACCCTCTGCCCTATGCGTCAGGAGGTTTGGACTTCTTGCGCTCCTTGCGCCCGGTCACCATATACAGGGTGCGCTCGCAGATATTGACAGCGTGATCGCCCACGCGCTCCAAGTCGCGAATCGACCATAAGACCGGAATGACGTCATCCACGAAGTCTTTGGCTTCTTGGGGGGAGTGGGCCTGGCGCGCCAGCTCCAAAAGCTTTGCTAAGACTTTGCGGCGCAATTGCCAACACCGTTCGTCCATCTGTTCGTCCCTGTGGATGATCTCTTCCGCACGCGCCGTATCTTTACGGACGAAGGCATCGACAGCGTCGCGCAGCATCTCCCGCGCAAATTCCCCCAGCGCTGTCAGTTCCTCTTTCGGCAAGAGCACGAAGACCCCGACATCCATCCCATACTGGCCTACATTGACAGCCAAGTCCGCCGCGCGCTCTAAATCCGTGATGATCTTGAAGACGCTGGTGATGAGCCGTAAATCGACAGCGACAGGCTGCTGCAGCGCCAACAGATCGAGACACTCCTTCTCGATAGCAAGGTTCAGCTCATCGACCTGGTCATCCCAGGCATCGAGGCTCTCTGCGAGGGCGCGGTCGTGCTCACGCAGGGCGCGCAAGCCCAAATCAAGCCCCTCGAGCACCTTCGCTCCCATCTCGCGGACAGTGAGTGTCAATCGCTCTAACTGCTGTTTATAACTTTCGCGCACCATAGGTAGGGGCTATTTTACCCAAATTTGCCCGTGATGTAATCCTCGGTCTCTTTTTTATCGGGGTTCTCAAAGATCTTCTTCGTCGGCCCATACTCGATCAAGCGCCCAAGATACAGAAACGCCGTGAAATCCGAGACACGCGCAGCCTGCTGCATGTTGTGCGTGACGATCACGACCGTGTAGTCTTTTTTCAGCTCGAGCATCAAGTCCTCGATCTTCGCGGTGGCGATGGGGTCAAGCGCGGAGCACGGCTCGTCCATGAGGATCACTTCGGGTTCGATCGCGAGCGTGCGGGCGATGCACAGCCTCTGTTGCTGGCCGCCCGAGAGATCATACCCGCTCTTCTTGTGCAGATAGTCTTTCACTTCGTCCCACAGGGCGGCGCGGCGCAGCGCACGCTCGACGAGATCGTCGAGATTCCCCGTGAACCCGTTGATGCGCAGCCCAAACGCGACGTTCTCGTAAATAGACTTGGGAAACGGGTTGGGCTTTTGGAAGACCATGCCGATGCGTCTTCGGACTTCGACGGGATCGACATCGGGGTCATAGATATTTTTGCCGTGATAGAGGATCTCCCCACTGATGCGCACGTTGGGGATGAGATCGTTCATGCGATTAAAACACCGGATGAGCGTGCTTTTCCCGCATCCCGACGGCCCGATAATTGCCGTAATTTTATGCGTGGGGATATCAAGGGTGATCGAGTCGAGCGCTTGCTGTTTGCCGTACCAGAGGCTGAGGGTGCGCGTCTGCAAGATGGGCTCCCCTGGGGCAAACGAATCGTTGTGAGGACGCTGCACCTCCAGGCGCGGCTGCGTCACTGCCGGTGTGCCCACTGTCTACCACCTCCTCTGGAATTTGATGCGCAAGAAGATCGCCAGGCCGTTCATGGCTAACAGAATCGCCAAGAGCACGACGATCGCCGCGGCAGCGATGGTGGCAAAGCCGTCCTTCGCTTCGCCGATCCATGTAAAGATTTGAATAGGGATGACCGTGAAGTAGTCGCGCAAGCCGGGGATGAACGTGAGATACTGAAACGCGCCGAGCAATATGAGCAGGGCGGCTTCGCCCATCGCCCGCGAGAGCGCGATGATCAAGCCCGTCAGGATCCCCGGCAGGGCATAGGGCAGCACATGAGCGCGCACGACCTGCCAGCGCGTTGCGCCAACAGCATACGCCGCGTGCCGGATCGAATCGGGAATAGTGCGCAAGGCTTCGCGCGAGGCGATGATCACCATAGGCAAGATCAAGAGCGTCATCGTCAGCGATCCCGTCATGAGCACGCGATCCATCTTGAGCGCCCGCGCTAGGATCTCCAGCCCAATAATCCCATAAATGACCGAGGGCACACCCGCAAGATTGGCGATCAAGAGCTGAATCAGCTCGGTGAGCCAATTTCTTCGAGCGTACTCTTCCAAGTACACAGCGGCGCCCACTCCCAAGGGCAAGGCGAAGAGCGCCGTCAGCCCTACTATATAGAACGAGCCCACGATGGCACTGGCGAGGCCGGCTTTCTCCGGGGAGTTCGAATCATAGCTTGTGAGAAAGTCCCAGATGGCGTGCCACCAGCTGCGCTGGAGGGGAATCTGCGCCGTCTGCTCTGCAGGGAGCGCGATAGTGAGAAGTTCCCCGTCGCGCTCGATCTGGACTGTCAGCGGAGCAGGCTGCGCTTTCTTCTGCGCCGCGATTATGAGCGCTTCCCAGGCCTGCCGTGCACCAGTGACGGGGATATCTTCGATCTGCACTAAAACATCGCCGACACGCAGCCCGGCGCGAAAGCCTACGCTCTCTTCGGGAAGATAGTCTATGACGAGGCGCAGCGCGCCCGTCTGCGGGTCCATGTGGGGGAGAAGATCGCCGAAGACCTTCACGGGGTCGCCGCTGATCCAGCCGACGGGAAGCGTATCGTTGGGCAATCGCGCAATGGCCTCCCATACGTGCGCTGAGCGAAAGACGACCTCTGCGCCAATGCGAATAACTGCGTCGAACTCAGCGATCCCCGCGCGGGCCGCGGCACTGTCGGGAATAAAATCCGTGATGATAACATAGGGCAGGTTCTTCGCATCCCATTGGATGACCATGGTGGAGAGCACTAAGCCTGCGCGGGAAGCCGCGCGCATGGCCATCAGCGGGCGCGCATTGATAAGAATATAGACGATCAAGGCGACCAACAGGGCTACACTGATGAGAATCGTGCTAAACGTGAGCGAGCCGAAAAACGCGCTCTTGGTCTTGCGCCAGGCCAGTGAGCGTCTTGCGCTGTGCAGGGTCGGACTCATTCGTAGTGCTCCCGGAAGCGACGCACGATCCAATAACTGAGAATATTCAAGAGCAACGTGATCACGAAGAGCAGCGCACCGATGGCGAAGATCGTGGCCCAGATGAACGCGCCGGCTTCGGCATCCCCTGTGGCGACGTTGACGATGTGCACGGTCAGGGTTTCTAAGGGCTTGAGCAGATCTGGGGGCCAGCTCGGCACGCGCCCGGCGGCAATAGCGACGATCATCGTCTCGCCGATGGCCCGTGACATCGCTAAGATGAACGCGGCCGCGATTCCCGACAGCGCCGCGGGCAGCACGACGTGTCGGATCGTCTCGAACTTCGTCGCGCCCAGGGCATAGGCGCCCTCGCGCAGCGCCCGGGGTACCGCGTAGATGGCGTCCTCACTGAGCGATGACACTAAGGGGATGATCGCGATTCCCAAGACGATCCCCGCACTGAGCGCGTTCCAGAACTGAATATCTGGGAGCACTGTGCGCAAGAGCGGTGTCACGAAGAGCAGCGCGAAATACCCGTAGACAACAGTGGGAATGCCCGCGAGGATCTCCAAGATGGGCTTCGCTACTTTGCGCACGCGCTCCGAAGCAAATTCGCTGAGATAGATCGCACTGAGCAGCCCAATGGGCAACGCGACAATCAATGCGACCCCGGTGATGATGAGCGTGCCCACGATCAAGGGCAAGGCTCCGTAGGATGGGTTTGAGACATCTGTTGGTGCCCAGCGCGTGCCCCCTAAGAACTCCCAGGGGGGGACTGTGCTGAAAAAAATCCCTGAACCGGAGAGAAAGAGCCAGATGGTGACTGCTGTGATGACGACGGCGAAGAAGGCGCACGCGAAGAGCATTCCCTGGACAACGCGCTCTTTGAGATACCGGCCTGGGGGAGCGTGCAAGGCCAGGGGGAGTCTCGTCGTCTTCATGGCTCCTCTCATTTCTATATAGTTTTTCCCATAAGATTATAGCACTCTGTCTCAAGGGCGGTCAAATGGGCAGGGAGGGGGCCCGAGCCTCCCAGGGTCGGGGGTTCCCTAGGAGGCCCGGGGTTCGGGGTTGGCTTATTTGCAGTGCTCGCCGTATTTCTTACGGATATCTTGCAGGGATAGGCCGCTGTAGGTGCCAGCGAAAGCCGTGCCCGTGATGCGCTTCTGCCAGCAGGTACGAGCCTCATCGCGCACCTCGCGCGGCACGGGGAGATACCCGGCTTTATTGAGCATAAACTGCTGATTGCCCAGGCGCTCTTCAGCGAGATAGAACTTGACGAACTCATCCACGGCGGGGCGCTCGCCGCTCTTCTTATTCACATAGATGAAGAGCGGGCGACTCAACGGCTGATAGACAAATCCCAAGATCGTGTCCACGGTGGGCAGGATGCCCTTGCACTCCCCGCCCTTGTTTTCGAGGGGCTTCTTGCCGTTCTTGGCGCGGCGGGCGTTGATCTCTTTCAGAACGTCTTGGGGAGCGCTGATCAGCTCGCGGCGCGGGTCAATCGCGACAGCTTGCACAAGCTGGGTGTTGTGCACGAAGAAATTATAGCCGAAGTACGTGAGTGCCAAGGGATTAGCGCCGGTCTGTTGGGCTAGGAGCTGGTCTTCTTCAGTGCCGAAATAGTCTTGTCTGGTGTCGCCCTCCTTCCCATTAATGGCCGATGTGAAGAAGTCGAACGTTCCCGATGTCTCAGCGGCGCCTGAGAGCGTAATGTCAGCGTTCGCAAGGGTGCTGCGGACTTGATTCCATTTGGTGATATATTTTTCGGCTTCCTTAGCCCACAGCAGCTCCAACTCCCCGACAGTCAAGCAGACGGGAGCGTTTCCGAAGATCTGGGTCTTAGTGCTGACGGCGACGGTCAGGCCGTCGAGGGCCACCAGCAATTCGATATACTCGACGCCGTTCTTCGGTGCGGTCTCGATCTCGGACTGCTTAATAGCGCGCGAGGCATTGCTGATGTCGGTCTCACCCGTGACGAAGCGCCGAAAACCACCGGAGGTGCCACTTACTGCTACCGTGACGTTGACATCTGGGCGGACTTTCTTGAACTCTTCGGCCATCGCCTTGGTGATGGGGGCTACCGTGCTGGAGCCATCAGACAAGATACTCTTTGAGTCCTTAGGAGCCCCCGGCTGCCCCAGAGCCGACAAGACGACCGACCCGACGACCAACAACGCGACGAACGCCACGCGTCTCACAAGAGACGTGCTGAACTTCATACTTTTCCTCCTTTAAGTATAGTTTGATCACGATCTATATAGATCGCGTCATAAGTATACACTAAGGGGAGGCCCGTGTCAAGTCGGGGGGAGAAGATGGAGAATTTACTCGATCAGCTCAGACAGTTCGCGCAAATCCCTCACCCGCGCGCAGGGATGCTCGTTGGGAGGCACGCCCTCGGGGACTCCCACCCCCAGCCGCCCGGGAAAGAAGCGATCCTTCAACTGTGGGCGCTCGATCCAGACCGCGTGTAGTCCCGCGCGCCGCGCCCCACGAATGTCCGTCTCGAAGTCGTCTCCAACGTGGAGCGCTTCGTGCGGGGCCGCGCCCGCTCGCTTCAGCAGAGAAGCCCAAAAAGCTCGATCGAGCTTCCCATGTGCGATCCCCGTCGAATCTGGACTAGCACGCCAGCGAAAGAACTCTGTCAGCCCGTGCTTATCCAGTGAGCGTTCGATCCCTGCTATCGGACGATGCGAGACGATTCCCAGCTCGATCCCGCGCCGCCGCAACTTCTCGAGCTCTTCTGGCACTTCAGGGAAGATCTCATCTGTTGGGGTCTCCCAGTAGCGCTGGATCTCTTCAGCTATGGGCAAGAGATCGCCGTCAAGCCCTAGCTCGTACAGAATCAGGCGATTCCATTCGACAAAAGACTCGGTGCTGAACCCCAAGCGCGGACGGATCTCGTTCTGCCACCGCTCCTGCGCGCGGTGATACGCCTGAGCGAGCCGCTCGCGATCCGGCGATATCCCGAATTTTTCTATCCGTCGCGCAAACCAATCGGCCTGGCCGTTCCCCGGCACCCACACGAGCGTGCCGTCCATATCGAAGAAGATCGTCTTCACCTGCATAAGGACGCTATAGTAAGATATTATGAGCTCGACGTCAAGGACAAGTTGCTGGGGCGTTTTGCACCCTATATAATCTTTCTCACGATGGCGAAAAAGGTGTTCGTCGGCGTGCTCGTTCTGGCGGGATTAGGGTGGATCGGACTGATCACATACTCGTACTTTTTTTATAATCCCGGCCCGCAAACCCCCGGCGCTCTGCGGCGCGAAGATCAAATCAATGAGTTTGTTCTGAAATTTAAGCAAGGGGTCTTCCTCGACAAGAACGCTGAGCTGCATTTCGACGAGGAGCGCCCGGCGTTGGGATTTCGCGCCCCGGACTTCGAACTGCACGACACACATGGACAAAGTGTGAGATTGAGCGCGCTGCGCGGCAAGCCCGTCTTGCTCAATTTCTGGGCAAGTTGGTGCCCCCCGTGTCGCAAAGAGATGCCCGACCTCCAAGAGTTCTTCAGCCAATACGGTGAAAAAATTCACGTCGTCGGGATCAACTGGAACGATCAGCCCCACACCGCGCAAGAGTTTCTCGATCAATACGGGATCACGTATACGAATCTGCTCGATACTAACGGGAAAGCCTTCGTGCTCTACGAGCTGACGGGCTTGCCCACGAGCTTCTTCATTGACGAAGCCGGGATCATTCGTGGCAAGTGGCTCGGCGCGATGAGCGTCGCCGATATGATCAAAGCGTTCGAGAAGACCACGCGGGTCTTGGACTCGCACAACTACTAGCTATGAGGGCATTCGTTCGAGAGATTGCACACGATCTGTATAGCTTCTTTACGTCCATCACGCTCGCAATTGTGTTGATCTCGCTCATCGCGCTTGTGGCTCTTGTGAGCACGCTCATCCCTCAAGAGACGTTCACCCGCGAAGTCGATTATATCGCGCGCTACGGCGTCGAGGGCTACAATACCCTCAAAAAGCTTCAGCTCACGAACATTTTCAGTTCATGGTACTTTCTCTTTCTCATGGCGCTGTTTACGCTCAACCTCTCCGCGTGCACCTATAAAAGACTAATAGCTTCATGGCGCTACTGGAAGCTCCCCATGGGCTGTATTCCCCCCGAGGGCTTGCGGCGCTTCGAGCACGCGTATGTGCTCTCTGGCTCTGTCTGCCCTCGTGCTTCCCAAAAGATTCGCGAGGTGCTGCAGCGCCATGGCTATCGCGTGCGCGAGCAGAATTCACAGATTCTCGCGGAGAAGTGGCGCTGGGAACGCTTCGGCATAGACGTCTTTCATATCAGCCTTTTGATTGTGATCTTCGGCGGCTTGGTGACGATGCTCTTTGGATATAGAACATTCGAGATCGCCCATCAGGGGAATGTGATCAAACTTCCCGGCGCAGATTTTGCTGTGAGGGTCAATAGATTTTGGAGCGAAAACTATAAGAATTCCGAGCGCGTCATGGACTGGCACACTGAACTGACCGTGATCGAGAACGACAAAGAAATCCTGACAAAGACCATCGAAGTGAACGCGCCGCTGCGCTATAAGGGCTATAATTTCTATCAGTCGGCGTTTGGGACGGATTGGCAGGGGGCAGCGCGCGTCACGCTTGCGCTCTTTCGTGCCGACGGCACAAAGATCGGAGAGTTCGTAGGCACGGTAGACGACGGCTTTGAAGTCCCGTCAGAGAATATCTTTGTGAAGGTCGGGGCGTTTTTGCCCGATTTTGCTCTGACAGAAAATCTCATCGCGTATAGCCGGACACAGCGCCTAGAGAACCCGGCAGTCTTCGTAGAGATCTACGACGCCCAGGGGCTGAGAATCATGCGCACCTGGGCCTTCTCCCGCCCGGAGATGCAAACTTTTTGGGAGACGACAATGGCCCGCGTCAGCGGCGAGATGCCGTACAGAGTTAAGCTTGTAGGCATGACCGCCCCCGAGTTCACGGGCTTGCAGATCACCAAAGATCCCGGTCGCCCCATTGTCTATTTTGGGTTTCTCTTTGTGATTGTCGGCTTGCTCGTGCACATGTATTTCAAGCATAGGCAGATCTGGGTTCATATCTCAGAGAACGAGATCGTGATCGCCGGGACGGTGCGCAACAATCTCAAATCGTTCGCGCAGGAGCTGCGCCGTCTTGGGGATGAGATCGAGCGGCTTGGGGTCGTGACGCATCCTGAGCCGGAGCTGGTCACGTAATTTTTGAAGGAGGAGATCGTGAGATACCCAAGCGTGCTGTTCTTCTATCTGAGCACGGTGAGCTACTTCGTGACGTTCGTGCTCTATTTGTTCCACGTTGTGTTGGGGGTATCGTCAGGCCAGAGGGAACGCTCAGAAGCGCTGGGCATTGTCGCGCCGAGCGCTTTAGGGAGTCTCTCACAGATCGCGTGGGGCATCTGGGCCACCCGCGCTCTTGTTGTGAGCTTGGTGATCTCCACCGCAGGGGTGATCGCTCGCGCGATTGAGCTAGGCAACGCTTCACAATGGGTCAAAGCGTTCTTCCTGCCCCTCTCCACGACCTATGAGACTTTAACGTTCTTCGCGTGGCTCATCCCGTTGATCTATTTTGTGATGGAGCGCAGATTTCAGATCAAGCAAGTGGGGGTCTTCGTCACCGGTGCGGCGTTCGTGATGCTCTCGGTTGCTGCGTCGCCGAGCTTTGCGCCCAGCGCTCCCACGGGCGTCCCCGCAAGCCTTCAGAGCTATTGGCTGACCATTCACGTTCTGTTTATGGTGCTCGGGATCGCGTTCTTCACCAGTGGGTTCGGCGCGACGCTCGTCTATCTGTGGCGCCGCTATGAGAAAAAACTCTTTCTGCTCTTTGGGGTATTGCTCGCTGTGATCGCTGCCACGATCTTTGTGGTGCTCCCGCTCTTTGCCACATTACAGTTAGAAAAGATGCTCGCATCTGTGACGCTTTTTGCCGTGCTCTGTGCAGGCTTTGGCGGGCTCGTGCTCGTTGTGCATCGTGAGGGCCAGCCCATCGCGTGGGAGCGATTAGAAAACATAGAAGAGATGGTCTATCGCTGTAACGCCCTGGGGTTCCCGTTCTACGCGATTGGGGGCTTGGTCTTTGGCGGGATTTGGGCAGAACAAGCGTGGAGCCGCTACTGGGGCTGGGACCCCAAAGAGACGGCGATGCTCGTGGCAGCTTTAGTCTATGCGGTCTATTTGCACGCGCGGCTCACGTGGGGCGCGCGCGATCCAGGGTGGCGTGGGGGCTTAGTCGCATGGTTCTCCGTCTTAGGGTATCTCGCGGTGCTCTACGCGTGGATCGGGATCAACTACTTTGTTGCGAGCCTGCATAGCTTCGTGTAGGTGATAATAAAAGATAAGGCGGCCTTGGGGGCCGCCCCTAGGAGGTGAGAGGGTTTGCGACTCGCTTGGCTGGGGTCAGCCAAGCCCAAGGAGGTGATTCACCCCCATTATAGATGATCCCCACACTTGTGTCGGTAATCGGCCTTACATTGGAGCTGCTGATCGCACCCATTCCATCGTCTCGCGCAACCCGTCTACTAATAAGATCTTCGGCGCAAACCCTAACACGTGCTCGGCTTTCGCGATATCGAGCGCGTTGCGCCGGAGTTCCCCTGGGCGTTCAGGAGCGTAGTGTGCGTCACACTTCCTCTGCAGCGTTTGGGCAAATATTTTCAGTAATTGATTCACGCTCGTCTCGTACCCCGTCCCGACGTTAAAAGCAAGATCGTCTATGGAAGAAACTCGCAGCGTGCGGTTAATCGCAGCTATTCGTTCCGTAGCTAGGAGATTGGCCGACACAACATCCTGTACGAAGACGAAATCGCGCGTCTGCTCGCCCGTGCCGAAGATGGTGACCGACTCGCCTCGCGCAAGAGCCCGCGCGAATGTACTGATCACTGTCGCTTCGCTCTTGGGAGTCTGGCGCGGCCCGTAGACATTCGCGTAGCGCAGCGCTATATACTCCAATCCCCACGTCTGTTTGGCACTGAACAGATAGAACTCGCTGGCGAGCTTGGCGACCCCATAGGGGCTGATCGGCTTTTTGGGAGCGCTTTCGGGGACGGGCAGCTCTTCCGGCTCCCCGTAGATCACCCCTCCCGACGAGATGAAGATAAATTTTTTCACGGAAAAGTCACGACACGCTTCGAGCAGTGTGAGCAATCCCATAATATTTGTGCGCGCGTCGCGCAGGGGATCGGCAACTGAGACGCGCACATCCACCTGAGCCGCGTGATGATTCACTAAGTCGAATCTCTCGCGAGCGAAGACGGAGCGCACAGCGTCTCGATCTGCTATATCAATCTGGTAGAAGCGCGCCCTGGGGTTGAGAAACTCGCGATACCCCGTCGAGAGATTGTCTATCACGACAACATCGTGGCCTTGAGCGATGTACGCATCAACGACGTGCGAGCCGATGAACCCCGCCCCCCCGGTCACTAAGATGTTCATAGACCCCTCCGACACTTCTCCTTCCAGATGCGATCTAAAATCCCATTGATAAAGACTGGGGAATGCTCGCTGCTATATTTCTTGGCAAGCTCCACAGCTTCGTTAATGACCGCTTCGGGGGGCACGTCCTCGCGGTAGCACAGCTCGTAGATGGCCAGTCGCAAGATATTCCTGTCCACAGAATGGAGACGCTCTAGTCGCCAGCCCTCGGCTTTCTCGGCGATCAGGTTGTCAATCTCAGACTTCTTGCTTTCTAAACCTTGGACGACTTCGAGCACATACGGGTCATCAAGAGGGTGCTCAGCCAGAAGTTCCGCTAAACTAACGGAGCGGAAGTCTCTCTGGAAGAGCAGTTTTAGGATGAGTTCGCGGGCGGCCCGCCGTGACAAGGTCTTCATCGGTAGAAGAACGAGAAGAGATCGCGCACGCGTTCGCGCAGCTCTTCTGATTCGAACAATTTGCCGATCACAAACCCCAGCCCCGCAAGAAACAAGATCAAGAACAGGCGTACGCCAAGCCAGATCCAGAGAAGGCCGACCACGACGCCCACTATCGCGCCCAGAGCGCTCGGAGATACGCGCGCCATCAATCGACCTCCCGCTCGCGGAAGAGCGGCCGCTCTTCGCTGCTTTCGCTGCTGATCCCTGCAGCGACCACCTGCACCCGATGGACTCTAACCCCAACGCGGTCTCCCACGCTCTCCTCAACTGCTTGCTGAATCCTCTCGGCGGTGTCAAGGACATTGCGGCCGACGGGCAGCTCCGCGCGAATGAAGACATATAACCCATTGCTGGTGTTCTCCAGGGCGACACGATAGCGCCTCAAACCAAACTCATAGGCGAGAATGCGCTCAATGTACGAACGGATGGCGAAGAGCGAGATTTCCACGGGCCCGCGCGGGCTTTCATGTTGGATGCGCTTCCAGCGTCGCCGCGCCTGCAACAGCTGCGCCAAGAAATAGACGCCCATCAAAAAGAGCACCAGCGCACCGATATCAAGGAGCACAATCCCCCAGCTGTTTCTGATAAAAGCGACGAAAAGCTCCCACACTTTCTCCGGGGGAGCAGTCGCTACCCCGAAGGCTATCCATAAGAGCCCTGCCGTCCCGGCCCAGCACACAAGAAACGCCCCGGCGTACAAAATCTCCACGACGTAATCTACAGTTTGCTTCACGGCTCCTCCTTGGCACGCCGCTCTTTCGCTCGCGTCAATGTCTTCTCACCGGTGTCAAGCTCTTGCACGTAGACATCTACAGCACTCACGCGCAAGCCCGTCATCCCTTCGATCTCCTGCTTCACTTTCGCCTGCACTTTTTGGGCAACTTCGTGAATGGGATACCCGTACTGAATCACGGCTTTGAGCCGAATCCGAATGGACTGATCTTCGGAGAGCTGCGCCGCGACACCTTGGCGCTTCTCCCCAGAGAGCAAGGCTGCCAGACCATCGGCGACAGTCCCCTTCAGCCCGCTCAGCCCTTCGACCTCCTGAGCCGCGATACTCGCGATCGAGCTGACGACTTCCTCAGCGATCGAGACGTGCCCCCGCCACGGGGCGCGCTTCGCTCCTTTGCGTTCAGTGGCCATAGAATCCCTAGCGATTGACGCGCTCCACGTACTGCCCGGTGCGCGTGTCCACTTTGACCCAGTCCCCAACATTGATGAAAAGCGGGACCTTCAGTTCCAGCCCAGTTTCGAGCACCGCCGGCTTCATCACGTTGCTCACGGTGTCGCCCCGCACCCCAGGATCGGTGTGCTTGACTTGCAGCTCGACCGTGAGCGGCACCTCGACCTTCACAAACGAGCCTTCATAGAAGAGCCCTGAGACCTCCATATTCTCTTTCAGATAGGGCTTAATATCCGCAACTTGCTCTTCAGTCAACGAGTATTGATCATACGTCTCGGTGTCCATGAACGTGTAGAGATTCCCAGTGCTATAGAGATACTGCATGGGGCGCTCATCGAGATGGACGATCTTCACCGGAGCGGAGTCGAAAAAGTTCTGTGGGATCACTTTTCCCGTCTTGATATGACGGAGCCGACATTGTGCTACGGGGCGCCCTTGCGCCTTCTTCACGTGCGCGTAGTCTTCGATAATCCAGAGTTCCCCTTCGTATTCGATCACTTTGCCCTTGCCCAGATCGCTGACACCCATCGTTTCAGCCTCCTTTCTCAGTTGCGATTTCGGTCTCGCTCTTCTTCTCAGTAAATCGGATGATCCACAGCGTCACTTCATATAAGACTATTAATGGGATCGCCATGGTCATCATCGTAAACGGGTCTTGGGTCGGGGTTAGGATAGCTCCCAAGACGAGCGCTATTACTATAGCGTACTTGCGCTTCTCCCGCAAGAACGTGTGTGTGACCAGCCCGATCTTCGCAAGCAAGAAAAGCACAACGGGCAGCTCGAACGAGACCCCAAACCCCAGCATGAGCCAGAGAATGAACGAGATGTAGTTATCGAACGTGAACGCCGCCTGAAGATAGTTTCCGCCAAGTTCGATCAAGAATCGTATCGCGATAGGCACGACGAAGAAGAGACACCCAAACGCGCCCAGGTAGAACAACCCCGCGCCTGCAAGAAACCCATAGCGTGCGTATTTTTTCTCGTGGGGGAAGAGCGCGGGAACGATGAACTGCCAGATCTGATATAAGACAAACGGCGCGCCGATCAACAGTCCCACAAAGAACGCGAGCTTAATATATCCGAAGAAGACTTCAGTGGGGCGGATGAAGATCAAGCTGCCCCCCTGGAAGAGAAAACGTCGGCAATCGAACGCCAGTTGAGACCAGCGGTCTTCTGGCATCTGAAGGGCATTAGGGTCAGCAAGCAGCGAGCGGCATGATTCGAGGAGTCTCAAGAGTTCCGCGCGCGAGCCGCTCATGGCCCGCAGCGGCCCCGTGAGAAACGCCATGATCTGCTCGCGAAAGATATACGCAAGGATCGCGATAGAGACGATCACGACCAGTGAGTAGCTCACGCGGGCGCGCAGCTCGTCCAAATGCTCAATCAAGCTCATCTGATTTGGGTCCTTCCTAGCCATAGTGCGTACACGTTGGGCGTGCTTGGATTATACGGGGCAGGCGAGAGAAAGGCAAACGCCTTTGCTAACGAGTATCTCCTTCGCCGCGGATCTGGCCGCGCTCGAGGCGCGAGAAGAGCTTTTCCAGATTTGCAGCGGCGACCTCTTCCAGAGTGAGCCCGAGCTCAGTGCAGATCTGAGTGAGATACCAGAGCACGTCGCCAAGTTCGTATTTGAGGGCCTGGCGGTCTTCGGCAGTGATTGTGCCGCCCTTATCTCTGAAGATCTTTTTGATCTTCCCGGCGACCTCGCCGGCTTCGTTGGCGAGCCCAAGAGTCGGGTAGACGATGGGGTGATCTGTAGGGATGACGTTCCAGGTCTTGCGCGACTCGCGCTGATAGGTGCTGAACGTTTTGATCTTCATGGGGACCTCCCACAAGATTGAAGCCGCTCATACATCTTCTGCAAGAATTTCTGACGATCTTCGACTTTGATGATATCCGAGCGTGCGTGCATCACAATGTGCAGCGCAAACGGCGACGGCGACGGACTCACAAAGCCCTCCAACTCAATCTGCCCCGACTGAATCTCGTCTATCACTTTTTGCGCGTTCTCGATGTCCATCGCGTCTTCCATCACTTCGCGATATGTCTCCGTCAGAATGGGGAAATACTCGTCCATGCGCTCGACGGCGTTCTGTAAGATCGCAGCTTTCATCTGTTGGCGGCCCACAGACTTGCGCTGCCCTTTGTAAGTGCGCAAGATCATTAAAGCCCTCGTAGCACAATGCCGAAATCTTCGTTTCAGAATTTCTGTATCGCGCAGCGCGTCACGCAGCACTTCCCGAAGATCGCGCTCCTTGAGCAGATCAAACGCTTCCATCACTTTGATGGAGCCTTCGTATGCTAAATAGAAGCCGTGATCTGTCACAGCGATCTCGATGTCTTTGTCCTCGCGGCGCGCGATCAAGTACGCCAGCGCGCGGCTGAGCGCGTCGTTGACCCTGCGCCCAAAGAGCGCATGGAAGATCACGATCGTCTTGAGCCCCTCGTGATAGAATTCTATGAGCAGCTTGCGCCGATGGGGTAATCGCGAGTATCGGTGCTGCTCAGCGAAATATCGGTAGAGCGACTCGACCCCGCGCGCGTCCAGCTGTAACTCTGAGCGAATATACTCTGTGATCTCGCGAGGGGAGGCCCCGCGCGCGAACAGCTCATAGAGCGCCGAACGAAACTCTTGAATATCTAACGCGAGCTCGAAGCTCAAGGGGAGCATCTCGGAGAACCAGCTGGGCACGGTGGCGCGCTCTTCTTGGGCTGCCTCGACTTGAATGGTCATGCCGCGCGAGAACTTAAATTTATAAGTCTCCCCCCCAAGCACGAACGTGTCGTGCTTGCGCAGCATCTCTAAAAAGCCCTCTTCGATCTGGCCGATGCGCGTGTTGCCCGCTTTTACGATAATGTACGATTCGTCAGGGATCGTGCCGACGTTTGTCATATAGAGTACACGCGCAAGTCGCCCCCGCGTGCGGATCTCCCCAGTCTCTTTGTCATAATAGATCTTAGCATAGACGTGACGATCTTCTAAGTCCGTGTATTCCCCCGCGAGATACTCTAAAACTTTTTCGAAGTGCTCGCGGCTGAGCTCAGCGAAGTTGTAGCTGCGCGTCACCAGCTCGTAGAGTTCTTCAGCGTATGTCGGGCCATCGAGCAGGATCCCAAAGATCTGTTGGGCAAGCACATCAAGACAGTTCTTGGGAATGTGCAGCTTCTCTAATTTGTGCGCGAGGGCGCTGCGCATCATCACGGCGCACTCTACTAGATCGTCTTGATCGGTGACGACGACGCGCCCTCTGATTGTGTCGTGCAGCTTGTGCCCGGAGCGCCCAATTCTTTGCAATGCGCGGGTGACGCTCTTGGGCGAGCCCAGCAGGATCACCAAATCTACATAGCCAATGTCAATGCCCAACTCCAAGCTCGTGCTGGAGACGACGACTTTGAGTGCGCCGTTCTTCAGTCGTCTTTCGATATCTAATCGCAGCTCTTTGCTCAGCGAGCTGTGATGTGCGCCAATCACTTCGACGTAGTGGGGAAATTTCTCTTTGAGCGTATGCACGACTCTTTCGGTGAGGGCGCGGGTGTTTGTAAAGATCAAGGTCGAGCGGTGCTCGCGAATCAACTGATCCAGCAGCGCATAGAGATTGGCGTTCAGCTCCTCAAACGAGCAGTGCACGAAGTCGTCCACGGGGCTGAGGACTTGCAGATCGATCTTCTTCTCGAAGCGCGCGTCGATAATGACACAGTCGCGCCAGGGGTCGCTCCCGTCGCCCAGAGATGCAAGTACGTGGCCGTAGCGCCGTCCCACTAAGAATTTTGCGACCTCATCGAGCGGGCTGACCGTCGCCGAAAGCCCAATCCGAGTGAAGTCGCACAACTCTTGCAATCGCTCTAGAGAGAGTGACAGATGCACGCCGCGCTTGTTCTCCGCCAAAGAGTGCACCTCGTCAACGATCACCCAGCGCACATAGCTGAAATAGTTCGAGAACTGTTTCGCCGAGAGCGCGATGGCGAACGATTCTGGGGTCGTGATGAGAATGTGCGGGGGTTTTCTAAGCATTTTTTGGCGCTTCTCAGCTGACGTATCGCCGGTGCGGACTTCGACCCTGATGCCCAATGTGTGTCCCGTGAGGGCTTCCATCTCGCGCAAGGGTTCTTGGAGATTCCGCTCGATGTCGTTGCCCAAGGCTTTTAACGGCGAGATGTAAACACAATAGATCTGGTCTTCGAGGGCGTTCCGCGACGCCAGCTGCACTAACTCGTTGATGATCGCTAAGAAAGCTGCGAGCGTCTTGCCCGACCCCGTCGGTGCAGAGATCAAGCAATTCTTTCGGTTGTGAATATGGGGGATAGCAAAGCGTTGCGGCGGGCTGAACGCCGAAAATTTTTCAGCAAACCAGCGTCGCACCAGTGGGTGCAAGAGCGCGAAGATCTCTGCATCAGAGAAGGATTCTACTTGTCGGGTAAGCATTTTTTCTCTGGGGGAGTATCGGGGTATCTGAGCACTTTCAGGCCCACTTTGGCTAACCCTTTGTGCACTATGCCGAGCTTCTCCGCGGCTGCGAAGGACAGATCAATAATGCGTCCTTCGATATACGGCCCACAGTCGTTGATGCGCACCACTACGCTCTTACCCGTCTCTAAGTCTGTAACAAGCACAATCGTGCCGAAGGGCAGCGTCAGGTGCGCTGCTGTGAGCTTGTGCATATCGTAGATTTCGCCGCTCGAAGTACGCCGTCCCTGGAACGGCTCGCCGTACCACGACGCGATGCCCACCTGGTCGTAGCGTGCAAGATTCCAAAGCCCTACAGCTAAAATCAGGCCAGCAAAGGCATAGATGAAGTATTCCAATCGCATGGCTGCTCACAGTTATTCTACTCAAATATGGGCGCGCTCACTAGGACAGCCTTCCCAGCTCGACGCCCCAGTCGGACGCCAGCTCAGTGAGAGTATTCTGCTGAATAGAAGCTCGAATGCGCTTCATGAGTGATTCGAGAAAGTACAAATTATGAATAGTCGCCAGGCGCATCGCGAGAATCTCTTTCGCAATAAAAAGATGATGGAGATACGCTCGCGAGAAGTTCTGACACGTATAGCACGCGCAGTCTTCTGCAATGGGGCGCGGATCAGTCTTATAGACAGCGTTTGTGATGTTGATGCGAAAGTTTTCTGCGCCTTTGACCCAGAGCGCGCCATTGCGGGCCATGCGCGTCGGCGCAACACAATCAAAGAGATCTATCCCGCGTGCCACTGCGTGAAAGATATCTTCAATCTCGCCGATGCCGAGTAAGTGTCTAGGTTTCTCCTCGGGCAGGAGCGGGATCGTCCATTCGAGAACTCTGTAGAGATCTTCTTTGGAGCGCCCGACCGAGCCGCCGATGCCGATGCCGTCAAAATCTAATTCTGAGATAAACTTCGCGCTCTGCTCGCGCAAATCTTTATAAGCCCCGCCCTGGACGATGCCAAAGAGGGCTTGGCCCTCACCCCGGCCTTGCGGCCACCCCTCTCCCGTCTTCACGGACGGGAGAGGGGTTGGGGGTGAGGGCCTTCGAAAATACTCTCGTGCGCGCAGCGCCCAGCGATGGGTGCGCTCCATCGCGCGCTTTGTGTACTCATAATCGTGCAAGGGGGAAGTGCACTCGTCGAGCACGAAGATCATATCTGCGCCGAGCTTCTTTTGAATTTCAATGGTGTTTTCTGGGGTGAATTTTTGCGGCGAGCCATCCAGATGTGATCTGAACTCGATGCCCTCTTCAGTAATTTTTACTAAAGATTGCCCTTGGTGAACTTTTCTTAGATGACCACCGCGCTCGGCAGCTTCGACTTCGTCTGGGAATATTGAAGCGATCTTTCCGACGCCGTGCTCAATAGCTGCGCCCAGACTGAACGCCTGAAAGCCCCCTGAGTCTGTCATGATTGGGCCGTCCCAGCCCATAAATGTGTGCAGCCCGCCCAGCTGGGCGATGACGTCCTCGCCGGGCCTTAAGTGTAAGTGATAGCTATTGGCGATGAGCACTTGAATTCCGATCTTTTTCAAGTCGTCGGGGCCGACGGCTTTAACGGTCGCTTGGGTGCCCACAGCAACAAACGACGGGGTGTGAATTTCGCCGTGCGGGGTTGTGAGGACCCCGCAGCGGGCGCGGGTTTTATTATCACAATGAGAGACCCTGAAAAAGCTCATCACCAGATAACCTTGAGACCCCTCTTTTCAATAATTGGTAAGCAGAGCGGCTCAATCTTATAGTTCCTTGCTCCACGCAATATGCTAAGAAAACTTTGAAAGCCAATAGAGATCTTGCGTTTTTCTGTTAGATACATGATTTCAGACAAAATAATGCAAGGGATGACGATATGATCTCGACCCGCGTCGGT
>JBKBIX010000120.1:0-3267 GCA_046293845.1 Bipolaricaulia bacterium
GCTAGCAGATAATTCAGCTCCCAGATGCTCAGCGTTGTCGCGTCGGAGGGGCTGGCTTCTAAGATATCGCTCTTGGTGACGATTCCCAAAAGCTTGCCCCGCTTATTGACGACGGGCAGGCGGCGCACACCGTGCTTCTTCATGATCTCTTGGGCTTCGAGGATTGGGGTTTCCGGCGGAACTGTGATGACATCTGTGGTCATCCACATGCGCACAAACATCGTCTCGTCCTCCTGAGTATGAGTATACTCAAATTGCGCGTCTAGTGCAGGCTCAGCACATCTGAATTGAGATAGTTTTTTATCAAGTTCGAGGGCAGCCGCCACTCTGTGGGGATTATCCTCTCAGAGACGAGATTGGCCCGCGTGTAGACCTCACCCTCAAAGAGCAAGCGAGCGACGAACGTCGCGCAATTGAACCCAAAGAGATTATACGGAAGCGCCTCGCCGTACCACGCCCGCCGCCACGGCGTGCTCAAGATTGGATCGGGTTCTAACAGAGATATATACTGTTCGATGAGGCGACGAATCCGCCTTGCTTGCTCCGGGTGCACTCGGATTATTAAACGCAAGTCCGGTGATGCTAAGAACTTTTCCCACGTCATTCCCGGCTCTTTCAGAATATCCCAAGCGATGATGCTGCCAGGCTGCTGTGTGAAGACCAGACGCACATAGTAGAAAAATCTCTCGAGCCCCCGATAGTGCTCAGGGTTGACGTATTTCTTTCGGTAGTGCTCGGCTGCCCCAAACGCATAGACCGTGATCCCCGCAAAGTTCCCGTGCGCGTCGAACTCGTCCATCCCCAGGGCGACATGCCAGAACCCCCCAATGAGATAGAGATTGACCCCCGGCTCGTCGAACGCCGCTTGCACACGCACAAAATAGATATTGACCGACGAGGCCATCGTCACAACGAAGAGCGCCGTCAAGATCGCAACCCGCCGCAGTCTCTTGCGAGAACGCATAGCTTAATATATAACAGAGCGACCCTCGCTCTGCAACACGATAGTTGCACACAGCCAGCGCAGGTGCTTAAATAAGACCCTAAGGAGGCCAACACGATGGATTTGCGATGGTGGATCTGGATTGCAGTAGCCGTCTTTGTGGGCATAGCTGGGTATATCTGGCTCAGCACTCCCCAACAGCTCAAGCCCGCTGTGCTGACGTTGGACGATATCGCCGAGAGTCGTCGTATGCTGGCCCGCACGCCCGCGGGGAAGCTCGAATACCGCCAGTTTCTGACGAGAGTAGTGCCGTACTTTCACGAGAGCGCGCATGAGTTCAGTTATATCTTAGGCGGGAAAGCCGCGGGGTTCCTCAAGAACCGCGACATCGAAGTACAACGAGATTCGTTCCTCGTGATCCCGCGGCGGACAGCTCTAGGATTGCGCGTCACAAGCCCTGAACCCCTAGAAATTCTGAGTTTTTACGCCCCTGCTCCCAACGCGCTCGATGAAGTCCAGGTGCTCATCGGCGATGTCTTCCCGCCGGGAGATCCCTCATCGCTGCGGCCTCAACCCCTGCCCACCGACGAGTCTGATATATATCCCCAGGTTGTGAACATTGCGACGTTGGAGAACAAAGAGCTTCCCGAAGGGAGTTCGGGGTTCGAGTGGGGGTATTTGACCAAGAGCCCTGTGGGATCTGTCGCGTTGGTGCGCGTGAGCGAGCGTGCCCAGTTGAGAGAGCGTTCCCCGCACTTTCTGTATATGCGTCACGGGCAAGCGCGCATCACCGTTGGGGATCAGATCCTCGAAGCAACGGCTGGACAGGTCGTGATCTTGCCTAATGCTGCAACGCGTGTCATCGAACGGGTCGGGGAGGAACGCGTGGAGTTTCTGCTCTTCTCCGCGCCGGCGCTGCGCGAAAAAGACTTATCTAACTGATCCCCCGGAATCGCTTCAGATAGAGCAAGACCCCTTGGACGTTCATCTCGATCTCGCCCCGTAGGATCGGTTCGGGGTAGTGCTCTCTCAGCAGCAGGGCTTCTTTTTGCACGAAGTGCTCTTTGACGGCTTGGTCGTCCTTGAGAGTCTTTTTGGCATGCTCGATCTCGCTCACCCACCTCTGGAGCATCTGCGCGTACTGGTCGAGAAGGGAGATATCAGTATGTGCGCCCCAGTGGGTATAGAACAAGAGTTTGGGCTGGAGGGCTTTGAGTCGAGCGAGCGTCTCCACGCTCTGCTCTAAGTGAAATGCCGGAGGGGGCGTTGTGAGCAAGAGCCCGGCTCCCCACGGACGATAGATCCCCGCGGCGTCGGCTGTAAAGATCCCGCGCAGCGTGCGCTCAAAAAAGCACACTTGATGGGGTGCATGCCCCGGCGCTGCGATAACTTCGAGCTCGTAGCCACCCCCGAGATTGAAGACCTCGCCGCCGCGCACGGGGAGGACTCTCTCTTTGGGTGTGGGCTTGAGCGTGCCGTAGAACGGAAACATCGGGCCAACAGCCCGCTGCACGCTCTCCAAGAGCCTCGTTGGGTCTATAAGATGCGGCGCTCCCTGCTCGTGCACGACCACTGTCGCATTGGGGCAGGCTTCGGCCAAGTGCCCTGTGCCTCCAGCATGATCGAGATGGACGTGCGTGGGCATGATATACGCGATATCTGCGGGGCGTATCTTCAGTTCAGCGAGGGCGTGGAGGGTCTTTTCGAGCGTATGCGAAAACCCCGTCTCAATGATTACGGGCTTTGGGGCTGTGAGAATATAGAGCGCGCCGTAGCGCTCCAGCCCCAACATTCCCGTGTCCAGTATATAGAGATCCTCAGCGACTCTTTCAGTGATCATAATCGTTAGCGCATATTCGCTATAATAGCGTGCGCGAACTCCTGGGTGCCCGCCGTGCCCCCAAGATCATAAGTGCGAACCCTGCCCTCTTGTAAAACTTTATAGAGAGCTTGTTCGATGCGGTCAGCTGCTTTGGTCTCCTTGAGATGTCTTAGCATCAAGACTGCCGAGAGCAGAAGCGCCGTGGGGTTGACTTTGTTCAGTCCGGCGTACTTTGGAGCCGAGCCGTGGACGGCTTCAAAGACGGCACAATCGCGCCCAAAATTTGCGCCCGGCGCGACGCCCAGCCCCCCCATCATTCCTGCCGCCAAATCTGAGATAATATCCCCGTAGAGATTGGGCAAAACTAAGACATCAAAATTCTGCCAACGCGTCACGAGCTGCATGCACATATTGTCAACAATATAGTCGTTGAACTCGATATCGGGGTACTTCTGAGCGACCTCGCGAGCGGTCTGCAAGAAAAGCCCATCGCTGATCTTCA
>JBKBIX010000121.1:0-3239 GCA_046293845.1 Bipolaricaulia bacterium
CCTAAGACGACTTGGAGTTCGTCTTCAGTGTAGAGAGGGTTGGTCTGGACGACGGTGAGGCCCGCTTTGAGTGCGCCGTAGAACGCGATGACAAACTGCGGGATATTAGGGAGCATGAGCGAGATCTTTTCGCCGGGCTTGGCACCAATCTGTATCAACGCTGCTGCGAAGCGATCGACCATCTCGCGCAACTGCTCGTACGAGATCCTCTGCCCAAAGAAGATCAAGGCTGTCGCTCTTCCGTATTTCTCTGCTGAGCAATCTAAGAAGTCATAGAGCGGCTTGTCCGGGTACGTGAGTGTGTGGGGGATATCTTCAGGGTAATAGCGGAGCCAGGGCTTCGCGGTCATAGGGGCTTCACCACCAAGAGTATACGAGAAAGGGTGATGGATGTGCAAATATCATAGGGGGCCCTCACCCCGCCTACGGCACCCCTCTCCCGTAGTCACCTACGGGAGAGGGGGTGGGGGTGAGGGCCTTTGCGGTGAGAGGGCCTTTTGATTTTCGTCACAACGCGCGCTATACTGTGCCCAATGAAGCTCTACAGACTCTTCGCTGTCGCTGGGATTGTCGCGCTCGACCAAGCGAGCAAAGCGCTCGCTGTGCGGGCTTTAGAGCGTAGCTCCCCCGTAGAGATCATAGATGGCTTCTTGCGCTTGACGCTCACCTCGAATGATGGGGGAGCATTTGGGCTGTTTCAGGGTTTTGGCGGGATCATCGCCCTGGTAGCAGCGTTGGTGAGCCTGGGGATTATCGGGCTGCTGCTGTGGGGCCCGCCGCAGCGACGACCTATGACCCTGGGGCTCATCTGTATTGCTGGGGGAGCTTTGGGCAATCTGATAGATCGCTTCACGCATGGCGCAGTCATTGATTTTCTCGAATTTCGCTGGCACAACTTCAGTTGGCCTGTTTTCAATCTCGCCGATACTGCTATCGTCATTGGGACGGGCTTGGTGGTGTGGGCCTTGCTCAGAGGCCCTCACCCCCAACCCCTCTCCCGTCTCGACGGGAGAGGGGTGCCCGCAGGGCGGGATGAGGGCCTTGACACGGGGGTTTTCATTGTCTTTGAAGGGATTGATGGCAGTGGGAAATCCACGCAGATTCACGCGTTGCAAGAGCGTCTGCGCGGGATGGGCATCGCCGCAGTGGTCATTCGCGAGCCCGGCGGCACCCCTGTGGGGGAGCAGATTCGGCAGATTCTGTTAGATCGTCCGTTCGAGATGGAACCTCTGACGGAGCTTTTGCTCTACGAAGCCTCGCGCAGCGAGCTGACTCGAACTGTGCTGCGCCCCGCGCTGGCTCACGGGCGCGTAGTGCTGGCGGATCGCTTCGCTCTGGCAAGCTTAGCGTATCAGAGCTATGGCCGGGGCCTCGACTTCACTCTGGTGCAGCAATTCAATAGAATAGCGACCGACGGGATCGAGCCGTCGCTGACGATCATACTCGATGTCCCCGTGGAGATTGCGTTCGCACGCAAGAGAAGCGCGTTTGATCGGCTGGAGCGAGCAGGACGGGAGTTTCACGAGCGCGTGCGCCAGGGCTATCGCGAGCTGGCGCACCAGACCCCAAGAAGTTTATTATTGGATGGAACGCGACCGGCGGCCGAGCTGGCCGAACAGATCTGGGGGGCCGTTCGGCCGTTGTTAGAACACTGAAGGAGGGAAGGAGTACTATGGAGTTTTTGTGCGGACGGGACGAATTTCTCACAGGCGTGAAGGTCGTCAGTCGGGCCTTGGGCAAAGCGACGAGTATGCCCATCTTAGCTGGGCTCAAGCTAGAGACCAAGAAGAATCAAGTAACGCTCTATGCGACCGACTTAGAACGGGCTATCTGGTGCTCTGTGCCCGTGGAGAACCGTGGCGAGGACGAAGCGGTAGTGCTCAACGGCGAGCTGTTGGTGAAGATCGCCACCACCCTGCCCGCCGAGACGTTCGAGCTGAAGACGATCTCCGGCACAGGGAAGGTCGAGATCACCTGTGGGGGGGCGACGTTTGAGCTCTTCAGGCTCTCGTTGGAAGACTATCCTGAAGTGCCGTCTTTGCCCAAAGAGCCTATCTGTGTGTTGGGCAAGAAGCACTTGGAGCGCAGCTTAGAGCTTGTCGCGTATGCGGCGCTGTCGGCGCGCGAGACGTCCAGATTGAGCCTGACGGGTGTCAATATGGTCCTAGAAAAAGAGACGCTGAAGGTCGTGGCCACGAATGGGTATCGGCTGGCGCTCAAGGCGGAGGCGCTCGCGCAAAAAGCCTCTCGCGAAGGGGAATTTCTCGTGGCGGCGGACTCCCTGCGCGACCTGGCGGGAATCTTATCTCAAGTGGATGCGGAGCATGTTGAGCTCTATCAGTCTGAGAACTATCTGTTCTTCAAGGCGGGGTCTGTGGTCTTTGTCGGGCGGCTGATCGAAGAGGCCTATCCCGATTTTGAGAAGGTCATCCCCAAGGAGAACCCCATCGGCATCTCCGTTGAGCGGAAGCTCTTCTTAGAAGCGTTGCAGCGTGCGCAGATCACCGCGGCTGAAGAGTCCGATGCGGTCATCTTAAGCGTAGAGAACTCCCAGCTCAAGCTCAGCTCGCAGGCTGCTGAGAAGGGCGAAGCCCATGAGGTGCTGCCTCTGAAGAAGAGGGCTCAGCCTGTCAAGATCAGCTTCCGTGCCGAATATCTCATAGACGCGCTGAAGAGGCTTCAGAGCGATGAGGTGCACTTATGGCTGGCGGACGCGGAGAGCGCGGGGCTGCTGGAACCTGGGGAGAGCGAAGCCGATCAGGGCTTCCTGTACGTCTGTATGCCCATCCGCATGGACTTCTAATCGTTCTTGCGCTTTCTTAAGAACGTGGGGATATCCCAGTCGTCGGAGCGCGCCTCTTTGCGGATGCTGCGCTCGACTTTCTCGATGAGCTCCTCTTCGTCCTCTTCTGAGAGATCCATACCGCGCTCGATCTTCTCTTCTTTGGAGAGTTCTTCGCGCTCTTTGAACCCCGTCGCGATCACGGTGATGCGCACGCGCTCGAAGCCCTCGCGCACGACTGCGCCAAAGAATATATCGGCTTGATCGGAGAGCGTATCCCGCACCAGCGAGGCTGCCTCCGTGACCTCCTCAAGCGAGAGATCTGGGCCTCCTGTGATGTTTAAGATCAATCGTTGGGCCCCCTCGATAGAGCCCTCAAGCAGGGGGCTGGTGATAGCATTGCGCGCCGCATCCCGCGTGCGATTCTCGCCCTCGCCTTCGCCGATGCCCATGAGAG
>JBKBIX010000122.1:0-3197 GCA_046293845.1 Bipolaricaulia bacterium
TGAGTTTCTGGACGCAGCGCCAGTACAGGTCCTCGTCGTTCATCGCCAAGAGGCCGCCGATGTTGGTGATCGCGTCTTTTTTCGCTGAGAACGTCATGCCGTCGGCCAGTGAAAAGATCTCGCGGGCGATCTCGATGGACTTTTTGTGGGAAAACCCGGGCTCGCGCTCCTTAATGAAAAAACAGTTCTCCGCGAAGCGACACGCATCGAGAAAGAACGGGATTTTATGAGCTCGTGCGATCTCGCTGACGGCGCGGATATTTCTGAGCGAGACCGGCTGGCCTCCCCCTGAGTTATTGGTGATCGTGAGCATAATAACGGGGATGCGCTCCCGCCCGTGCTTTCTGATAAGAGCTTCCAGAGCCTTGACGTCCATGTCGCCCTTGAAGGGGTGCTCTTTTGTGGGATCATAGGCATCGGCGATGACGAGATCGACGGGCTGGCCGCCGGCGGCGAGCACGTTGGCGCGCGTCGTGTCGAAGTGCATATTATTGGGGACGAGATCGCCGGGTTTGACGAGCGTCGCAAAGAGTATATGTTCAGCGGCGCGCCCTTGATGGGTGGGCATGAAGTATTTGAACCCGAAGATATCTCTGACAGCTTTTTCGAGGCGATAGAAGCTTTGGGCGCCGGCGTAGGCCTCGTCGCCTTGCATTAATGCGCCCCACTGGGCGTGGCTCATCGCGCCGGTGCCAGAGTCTGTTAAGAGATCAATATAGATATCTTCGGCGCGCAGCCGAAATACGTTATAATCGGCTTCCTTGAGTTTCTGCTCGCGCTCGGCGCGCGATAGTAATTTAATGGGCTCGACGACTTTGATCTTATAGGGCTTGATCATATCACCCCGGAATCTTCCCCAGCAGCACCCGCGCGATAATTAATTTCTGAATCTCGCTCGTCCCTTCGTAGAGCTCGATAATCTTCGCATCGCGATAGAAGCGCTCGACGTCGTACTCTTTAATAAACCCGTAGCCGCCATGAATCTGCAACGCTTCGTTGGCGACCTCGCGCGCGACTTTCCCGGCGTACCATTTGGCCATCGAGGCGATCTTGGCGGGGTTGCCGCCCTTGCTGATCTCCCACGCCGCTTGATAAGTCAGCAAGCGCGCTGTCTCTATCGCCGTGGCCATCTCGGCGAGCTTGAACTGGGTCGCTTGGAACTCGCAGATGGGCTTGCCAAACTGCACCCGCTCTTGAGAGTATTTGAGCGCTTCGTCGAACGCCCCTTGAGCGATCCCGACGCCCTGCGCCGCAACGGCCGTGCGCCCGCGCGAGAAGAACGTCATCAAGTGATAGAACGCCATGTCCACTTGCCCGACAATATTCTCTTCGGGAACTTCGACGTTATCGAGGGTGATCTCGGCCAGATCTGACGCGCGAATGCCCATCTTGTTGTGGAGCGGGGTCGCTTTGTAGCCGGGCCGGTCGCGCTCCACTATGAACGCTGTAATGCCGCCGTGGCGCTCCGGGGGATTGGGGTTAGTGCGGGCGAAGACGATCAGAAAGTTCGCGATCGAGCCGTTGGTGATGAACATCTTCGTCCCGTTCAGAATATATTTGTTGCCCTTCTTCTCCGCGCGGGTCTTGATCGCGGCGACGTCGCTGCCCGCTTCCGGTTCAGTGATCGCCGCGCCGCAGACCCAGTCGCCTTTAGCTACGGGTACTAAGTATTTCTGCTTTTGCTCTTCCGTCCCAAATTCTAAGATCATGTCGCTCCCAAAAATTCGTGCCGTAATCGCTAGGGCGATCCCCGGGTCACCCCGGACGAGCTCTTCAATCACGATCGCTGCGGCGAGAAAGTCCAGTCCCGCGCCGCCGTACTTCTCGGGGATAGCTGGAGCGATGAGATCTAACTTCTTAGCTTCCTCGACGATCTCGTAGGGGTATTCACACGTCTCGTCGTAGTGTTTGGCAGCGGGTCGGATGACTTCTTCAGCGAACTTGCGGGCCGTCTTGCGGATGAGCTTGTGCTCCTCGCTCAGTTCAAAGTCCATAGACAAACCTCCCTGTAGGACTTACGTCCATCACATATTAAATGAAAGGGCTTGTAGTGCGCAAGTTGTACTCTAAAAGATGAGGCCCTCACCCCGCCCTTGGGGCACCCCTCTCCCGTCTTCACGGACGGGAGAGGGGTCAGGGGTGAGGGCCAACTCTATGGCCTCATGTGCGGCGGCAACTGGTAGATACTCAGCGGGTCATCGGGTTTGGCCGAGAACTCTCCCGGATAGAGCAGGACGCGATCAAACGCGCCATCAGCTCCCACAGGCCCGATCTGCGTCCAGACCGCGCGCAGCCCGTCGAACGTCGTGGGCTTGTCCTTCAATCTGTTAAAGCCCCAGCCCACGTCGTGCGGGTTCTTGAAGCACAGCTCGGTGATCCCCGCAGAGAGACAGTTAGCAAACTTGAGATCGCCAGCTTCGGTCTTGAGGGTTATCTGCTCGGTGCGGTTGAAGCCCGCCACGGGGTAGAACCAGTAGGGCCCGCCCGCACCAATGTATGCGTTATCGTACTTATCAAACGACTCGAGGGCTTGGACGAGTGAGTCGGCATCAGTCTTGCCCCCGGTCTTCTTGATCGCTTCGGCTAAGATATAGATCGCATCGTAGGTGATCCCCGCCGTATAGATGGGGCGGACATTGTACTTCTTCTGGAACGCGGAGAAGTACGCCTTGGTCTTTGGGGTGACCGGGGCATCGGCGGAGAAGTCTGCGATGACGTAGCCTGTGGCCGCGCCCTTGAGCTCCCGGACACTCACGTCATCTTGCAGCAAGACGTTGATGCCAAAGACCGCGACTTTCGTCTTGGTCTCGGCCCAGGTCTTGGTGAAGACGGCCGCCAGGCCCGGATCGGAGAAGAACGTGATGACAATCGAAGCGCCGGAGCTCTTCAGCTCGGTCATCAACGGCGTGAGATCTTTCGTGCCCACAGCGAGCCTCTTAGCGTTGACGACCTCAAGCCCCAGCTCGCCCAGCCGCGGCCCCAACAGCGCCATGTACAGATTCGCTGAGCTGAGGTCTTCTCCGACTAAGAAGACCTTGCGATTGGGCAGAACACCCTTCTCAACCAAACCGTACAGATAGTCCCCAGCGAAGCGCAGCGTGTCCCCCACCAGCGAGAACGTGTTGAGCATGGGGCGGAAGACGTACTTATAGTTTTGATAATCCGTGGGGATTCGATCTGTTGCCAAGGACGTCGCT
>JBKBIX010000123.1:0-3186 GCA_046293845.1 Bipolaricaulia bacterium
GGACTGAGGCAGCGAGGAATAGAAGCGAGGTCGGCACGTGATGCGAGCAATTTGGGCTTGAGCGACTGCGCGTTGGGCACTATAGTCTGCGACGTGTTGGGCTTGACGGCTGGGGAGCGGGAGGTGGCCTATGAAGCGGTCATTGTGCGCTCGCGGTTGGAGAAAGCACGGAGCGTGTGATAGACTAAGAAAGAATCACTGAAAATCGCTCAGGAGGCCATCATGCGCAGAAGTCTTATGCTCGCTCTCGTATCCCTCAGCTCAGCACTGCTGTCTTGATGGGGCGAACTTTCCTATAGACCTGCTCTGGTGATAGCCTCTTCCCGTCTACAGTGAGCAAGTCTTCCACAGCGATCCCAAAGAGCCGCTCGTTCTCTTGTAAGTAGGGCAAGATCAGCGCCCAGTCGGCGCCGCTGAGCCTTTCATAGCAGCCGCCGTTGAGCTGATCGTCGTCTAATTTCTGATGGGGATCGCGCACGTAGATCGCGCCCCCGGAAGCTAGAGAGAAGAGATTGCTTCCCGGATAGGGCGTCTCCAGCTCTTGAACTTCTCCGTTGTCATCGAGCGTAATCCCGTTGAGGATGACAAAGCCCCCGCCAGTGAGCGGGTCTCCGGCCATGAACGACTCAGCGAGATAATCTAAGGCCGTGCCGTTGATGACGACGCGCGGGCAACCCACAGCATTAATAAGCGGGCGCCCAGCAGCGTTGCCCAAGATATACGCTGTGCCGCCCTTGGCCCCATAGAAGAACGTCTGCCCCACATCCCCATAGATGACGAGTTTGCCGTCGTGATAGATCTGCCCAAGCTGGTCTTGGCCGTTGTTGTGCACGTAGATCTCCGCGCCGTCGAGTCCGCTGGCTAAATAATCTCCCGAACTGCCGTAGACGTCAAGGCGCACGTCGTGAGAGCGCGGGCCAAGCCCGCTCCCGATGAAGCGCTGCCCGCAGCAGCGATAGAGAATAAACTTCCTCCAGCCTAGCTTATACGCCTGTACTATACAGAGCGAGAGCGCGTCGTCGCCTTCGGGAGCGAAGCCTGGTGCGTCTATCACGAGCGTTTGGTTTGGTCTTATCGGTGCGCAGAGCGTTGCGCGCGTCTGCCACGTGATTCGCGCAAAGTCAGAGTCAGGTGCTGTGCCAAGCAAGGGCACGGAATCTAAAATCTCATTGATAGTCCCTTCGACCAAGGCGCGGAGCCACTTGCGCTCCATCTTCTCTAAGCGATGGCGCCGGTCTACTAAGAGCGTCAGCAGTTCCAGCACATGGCGGCGCCGGGCATCGCTCTGGCGCGATTCTTCCAGACAGACGCGCAAGAATTCTTCAAAGACGTCATAATCCCACGCTGCGATCTCGCCTTTGAGTTCAGCAAAAGCTTCGAGGGCTGGCTGGGCGGGGTCGAGCACGGTAACGATAGGGTTGGTGGGCAGAGCAGCCCTCACCCTGGTACCCTTCTCCTGTAGGTGACTACGGGAGAGGGGCCGGGGGTGAGGGCCGGTAGATACTGCTCTACCAAACTTATCCGTGCAGACGAGCTTCAGGACGGGCTGGCTGTAGTCTACCGTGAAGATGAACGCACCGCCGTCGGTGTGGCTGCCGCCGCGGGCGTTCCAATATCTGTCAGCGACGGGGCAGATGCGCGGGTCCTCTTCGTGCAAGCTCTGCAGTGCTGCGTCAATCGCTTGCTTTTCAGAGGCGATCAGCCCGATCTGAACAGGCCCCTCGTGCAGGGCAAAGACTTGGGGGCGGAGCATACTCGTGTCGGTGATCCCAATCAGTTGGAATTTTTTCTCATACGGCTCATGGCGAGCGATGATGAAGAACCACGGGCCGTCGGGCGAGCCGTGCATGTGCGCGACCTGAATCTGTTTGTACAGTTTTTGTTTCTCTTTGGGCAGCATCAAAAAATCTCGCTCGGTCGTGGGCGCGAGCGCTTCGATCACGTACTCCAACGGATACTCATAGACGCGGCTCCACAGATCGAAGAGCAGCACTGAGACCTCCGTGTCCGTCAAGAAGAGCGGGTAGATATTGCGCTGTTTGAGATACTCACAGACGCCGTGATAGTTCGCGAAATCTCCATTATGGACTAACGCTTCGTTGAGCCCGATGAACGGATGAGCGCCGCCGGGGTGCCAGACGCGCCCTTTGGTCGGGTATCGCTGATGCGCGATCCAGCCGTGAGCTTTTGTGCTCTCTAGCTGATAGTATTGCAGGGCTTGTTCAGCGTAGCCCACGATCTTGAAGACCAAAAGATTTCTCCCGTGACAGAGCACAAACGCGCGCTTCTCCCCCAGCGATGCATAGAATGTCTTGTTAAGCTTATAAGAGTTCTGATAGACGAACTCGTCTTCGGCGCGGCGTGGGTCTATGCCCTTCAAGTCGTTTTTCTGAATAAACTCGGCGAGCACGGCTTCTTTGACGCGGGCGAAGTAGCGCCACACCAGTGGGGGTTGGATTTCCAAGCCGGGAACGTCACGATAGTCTTTGACGCTGGGCACCTCGTAGCCTTGATGGATCTCAAAGTACGGGAGCAAGAAATCCTGTTCGACGTCTTTGCGTGCTGCGGGGTCAAGATACGCGATCTGGATGAGATAGTCGTCTTCTAATTTTTCTTTGGAGACGCCCATTTGATGGGGGAGCAACCCAACGGCAGCCAGTCCTCCGCCCTTGCCGTTTCCCCGGTTGTGCATCTGAATAGAGCTTCTATAGACGTGCTTGCCGGCGATGGGTTCGGAGGCGATCATCCCCAGGACGCCGCAGCCGCCCTCGGCCTCGGCGTGGTGCTCTAATATATTATGCCCCAATGAGCGCCGGGAGGCGATAAACTTTGCAATCATACTCACTTACAAGAGGTAGCTAGCTCTTTTCGCAATGATCTCAGAAATCCGCACATCTATCAACCGCGCTCTTTATGCACCTGCTCGCTCAGCCATTGTAGATAGCTCTCACTGCCCACTACGATGGGAACAGCCAAGATCTCCGGCACCTCGTACGAGTGCAACGCTCTGATCGTCTCCTCTATCTGTTTGAAGAGCGCACGCTCCGACTTGGCGATGCATAGCCACTCTTCTGAGCGCTCGATCTTCCCTTGCCACCAATATAGACTTGCTAGCGGGCCAACGATCTGCACGCACGCTGCAAGGCGCTTCTCCAGCAGCGCCTGGGCGATGCGCTCGGCCTCACC
>JBKBIX010000124.1:0-3175 GCA_046293845.1 Bipolaricaulia bacterium
GAGATTCGCGAGGACTTACGAGCTGGGGGGTATCTCCCCCAAGATTCCCAAAGAATTCAGTCCGCCCAAGCATTAGGCCCGCGCGAGTTCGTCATCAAGGGCTATCGGGTTTTCGTAGGGCGGTCGAGCAGACAAAACGACGAGCTTGTGCGACGCGCATCTCGAGAGGACTACTGGCTCCATGCGCGGGAGCGCCCTGGTGCGCACGTGATTATCAAGAACCCCAATCAACGAGAGATCCCTCGCGAAGTCTTGGAGCAAGCGGCGCAGCTTGCTGCATATTATTCGAAGGGGCGGGATGCCAAGAAGGTCCCGGTCAGCTATACTCGTGTGAAGTACTTGCGCAAGGGCGGCCGCCCTGGGCTGGTCTTCGTGACTCAAGAAGAGGGCACGCTGATGGTCGTTCCTCGAGCTGATTTAGCATAGTAACTTATACGCGACAACAGCCGCTGCCGCCGCGACCGTGAGCGAGCGCGTCACCCCAAGCATCGGAAGCTCGACGATCACGTCGGCAAGTTCTAAGGCTTCTTCTGAGATGCCGCGCGTCTCGTGCCCTACGATGAGCGCTGCCGGAGGCTGCACTCTCAGCTCGGCATACGAGATGCTCCGAGGATGCTGCTCAATAGCAATGACCGTTCTCCCTTGGGCTTTGAGTTCCCCGATCAGCTCAATAATATCGGTGCGATGCTCCCACGGCACCCACTGCTCGGTGCCCACGGCGGCTTTGTGAATTCTGGGGTTGGGCGGGGTAGGCGTCTGCCCGCACAGATAGACTTTTTCAGCTGCCACGGCGTCGGCGACGCGAAAGAGCGCCCCGACGTTAAACGTATCTTGAACGTCGTCGAGCACGAAGACGATGGGCTGGCGCGGGATAGACGCGACTTCTTCTGGCGTTGGAGTCCCCTTGCGCAGCTCACGCGGAAAGAACTTCTTCATCGCTGACATCAGATTGTCATGTGCATCATGCGAGCTTGCTCCGCAGAGTCTTTGCCGTAAAGCGCGCCAGATCGCGAAAGAGTTTTTCAATTTGGGCTTCTTTCTCGTCGGGAGCGAGCGCAAGATGCGCTTCGATGCGGGCTTCCATCTCGCGCAGGGCTTTGGGTTCAGCCCACCGTGAAAGATACTGTAAGAGCAGTCTGTGCGCGCCCTTGCGCTCCATCACTTCCAGACCGTCGAGCATCTGCCGATGCGGCGTCCCCTCCCAAATAGCTAAAATCATCGCTTCGCGAAGCCAGCGGTCCATCCCAAACTCAGCCAACGTCCCAATGCCCCCGTAGACCTCCATGCCCCATTTCGCTGTTTGCGCAGCGAGTTCTGCTGTCCAATACTTCGCCAAGTGCGCCACCAACCGAAAGAGATGATACTCTTCAGAATACGGCGGCGTCTGACGCCAGACTCTATCTAAGAGCGTGACAGCCTCCCACGCGAGCGCAAATGCGCTCTTTAACTGATCAATACGATCTTCAAATTGCTTGCGCAAGAGCGGGTGCTCGATAATGGGCTTTCCAAACGCTGTGCGTTCCTGAGCGAAGCGCAACGCATCAGCCAGCACGCGCTGCGTCAGCGCGACGCTGCCCATGCTGTTGGCTACTCGTGAGAGGTTCAAGACTTCTAAGATGAGATAGACGCCCCACTCGAGCTTGCCCAAGAGATACGCTTCGCTCTCTTTGAGCTCGACTTCGCCGGTGGGGACAGAGCGCGTCGCGATCTTGTCTTTCAGTCTTCTGATGGTGTAATTGAGACTGCCGTCTTGACGATACTTGGGGAGCAGAAAGAGCGCTAATCCCCGCACGGTTTTCGGTGCCCCTTCAGGACGAGCGGCAACGACAGCGAGCTCTGCCCCAGCGTTGCTCGCAAAATACTTTTCGCCCGTGAGCAGCCAGCGATCTCCCAGGGGGGTGGCGATGGTCTCGACGGCTGCCCCTAAATCTGAGCCGCCCTTCACTTCGGTCATCCACGTTGCGCCCTGCCAGACCGAGTCGTCTCTTTTAAGAAGTTCTGGCAGAAAGCGCGCTTTCACGCTCTCGGCCCCGTATTTCTCTAGCGGCACCGCCGTCGAGAGCGACACCGTATACGGACAATACAAGCCCGGATCGTAAAACGACGTGACATACCCTAACAGATATGACGAGACTAGAGACTGCTCTTCAAAGACGCGCCAGACGATCCCCTCTCTATAGCCGCGCTTGAGCAGCATCCAGTACTCTGGAGGGAAGAGAATCTCGTCTGTGCGTCTGCCGAAGCGATCGAACATTTTCAGCCACGGTGTGCCGGCGCGATCTACGATCTCGGAGATCGCCCTGCCCTCGCGCTCCCAAAAAGACTCATACGCTCTGAGGGTCTGCTCGCACGCGACAGCCCCAAGCATCTGCTTCAAGAACGAGACGGACGACCGAAGTTCTTCCCAGCTCATAGCGCCTCCTTATAAAGCTAGATTACGACACGGTCTTCCCAGAATCAACTCGACGTGATACAAACACTCAAGCTCGCTATAATAATAAGCAAACAGCTAAAGGAGGCCTCCGTGATCACTATTGAAGAATTCCAAAAGATCGAGCTGCGCGTCGCGACGATCTTAACTGCTGAGCGCGTCCCCGGTGCAGATAAGCTGCTCAAGCTTCAGATAGATTTGGGGACTGAGCAGCGCCAGCTCGTCGCCGGCATCGCTAAGCACTATACCCCAGAAGAATTAGTGGGCAAGCAGATCGTCGTGGTGACGAACTTGCAGCCTGCGGTCATCCGCGGGGTCGAGTCCCAAGGGATGCTGCTGGCTGCAAGCACCGATGACCAGTCACAGGTGGCAGTGGTGACGCTCCAGCGTCCTGTGCCCAATGGGTGTCGCGTCAAATGAAGACTCAGATTCAGATCGAGTATCCTGACTGGCTCGTTCAGAAGATAGACTGGGAGCGCCGAAGTCGCACTCCCGAGGAGCGCATGCGCTTTGTCATTGGGCTAGCGCGCGAGAACGTGCTGCAGGGCACGGGCGGCCCCTTCGGCGCGGCCGTCTTCGAGAGCCAGACCGGACGACTCATCTCTGTCGGCGTCAATCTCGTGGTCTCCCAGCAGAACGCTCTGCTGCACGCCGAGATCGTCGCCTTGATGACGGCCCATCAGCGCCTGCGCTCGTTCACGCTCAACACCGACCCTCAGATTCACTATGAGCTGGTCACGTCCT
>JBKBIX010000125.1:0-3080 GCA_046293845.1 Bipolaricaulia bacterium
GTCGCGGGATTCAGCCCAGTGAGCGCGACCTTGCCGGTAAAATCTCTCTCCGGCGTTAGGGCGATAGGTTCGGCTCTCTGGGCATCGCTGAAGTCTTCGTTCGTGCTGTACTCGACGACGAGAGATGAGCCGACGACTTCGGCTCCACGTGCCCAGATGAGCGCGCTCGTGGGCGTGACGTCGCCCGAAGAGACTCCGTGCGTGATCCCCAGCTGCACCCCTGCGCCGCTTCCAAGAGAGACTCCCACGATGAACAGCAAAAGACTGGCTTTGAAGAGCGTCTTCATGATGACCACCTCCGTGATAGATCGCTATGATTCTAGCAGCAATGGGGGAGCGCAGCCAACTTAGAGATATTTCTTAAATTCTTCTTCGGACTGCCGATCTGCTTCAGGATCGCTCGATAAAGCCCAGCCTTCAGCTCTCGGCTGTGAATCGGCACTGTTGTCCAGCGTCCGTCAGGATGGGCATAGATGGCTTCACTGCCCTTCTGACGCTTGCGCACGAAGCCCAGCTTTTCCAAAGCTCGTTGCACTTCAGGGGAGCGCGGTGGCATAGTCTGGCTCAGGAATGGGCTGCCCAGTCTCTTTCAGATGCTCGATCACGAGTTCCATCGCGTCGAGCACGTTCTGCAAGACTTCTTCGTATGAGTCGCCTTCAGCGAAGCAGCCGGGAAGAGAAGGAACCTCCGCCCAGAAGCCACCTTCAGCCGCCGGATGGATGATCACACGATAGCGCAAAGATGCAGCAACGCTCATCACTCTCATCTCCTGAGATTTATGATACTCTCAGCGCAGCAGCAGCGCCAGCACGGCCTTCTGCGCGTGGAGTCTGTTCTCTGCTTCGTCGAAGATCGCGCTCTGCGGACCGTGAGCAACATCGTGTGTGATCTCTTCGTCGTAGTGCGCCGGCAGACAGTGCATCACGATGGCATCGGGCTTGGCAAGCTTCAATAGTTCTTGGTTGATCTGAAAGTTTTTGAACTTCTTGCGACGCTCTTCCGCTTCTTTCTCTTGGCCCATGCTCGTCCAGACGTCCGTGTAGAGAATATCGGCGCCCTGAGCAGCGACTTTGGGATCGTGCGTGATCTCAACTTTTCCAAGCCGTCGCGCTTCTTCGAAAATTTTTGCGTTCGGCTCATATCCTACAGGGCACGCCACGGAGATCTCCATGCCGAGCTTGGGCCCGGCTTCGAGCCAAGAATTGCAAACATTGTTCCCATCGCCGATCCACGCGAGCTTTAAGCCCTCAATTCTGCGCTTCTTCTCGTACACTGTTAAGAGATCGCCCAAGATCTGACACGGATGCAAGAGATCCGAAAGCCCGTTGATGACCGGCACATCAGAGTATTTCGCTAATTCTTCGACGACCTCGTGTCCGAAGACCCGCGCCATGATCCCATCACAATAGCGCGCTAAGACTTTCGCGATGTCTTCGGTCGTCTCGCGCTGGCCCAGCTTAATATCGTCAGGCCCAAGATAGATTGCGTGTCCGCCAAGTTGGGTCATACCCACCTCAAACGAGACGCGCGTCCTCAGTGAGGGCTTTTGGAAGATCATCGCTAAGGTCTTGCCCGCAAGGATTCTATGAGCAATACCCGCACGGTGCTCGCGCTTGAGCTGGAGCGCCGTCTCCAGAATCTCCCACAAGTCTTCAGCAGTGTACTCTGCAAAAGAGATCAAGTCTGTGTGCCGCATAGTCCGGTCCTCCTCTCGCAATTCGTTCTTGAATCACGGAAAGCACAGAGAGACCACGGAGATCACGGAAGAGAAGACGCTTTCCGTGTAATCCGTGATTCAAGAGCATCATACAGAAATTTGGAAAGTTCGCCAAGTTGATTTTTTCGCGCGCGTGCTTTAGAGTGAAATCAAGAAGGAGGCGAGCGATGAAGGTCTACATTAATGGCGAGTTCGTCCCCGAAGAAGAAGCAAGAATTAGCGTCTTCGACCACGGGCTGCTCTATGGCGACGGCGTCTTCGAGGGCATTCGTGCGTATAACGGCTATGTGTTTAAGCTCGACCGGCATCTAGAGCGTCTGTACGATAGCGCCAAGGCGATCGCGCTCGAGATCCCCTTAAGCAAAGACCAGATGACGCAAGCGATCCTTGAGACCCTTAGGGTGAACAAATTGCGCAGCGCCTATATTCGACCGGTCGTGACGCGCGGGCCAGGGGATTTGGGAGTTGACCCACGCCGCTGCCACGGCACGCCCTCTGTTATTATCATCGTCAAAGAGTGGAAATCGCTCTATGGCGAAGAGATCAGCCGACGCGGGCTCAAAGCGATTGTTGCCAGCACGCGTGCCCGCCCGCCCGATAGCCTCTCGCAGAATATCAAGTCTTTAAATTATCTATCGAACATCATGGCCAAGATCGAGGCGAACTTCGCCGGCGTCGATGAAGCGATCATGCTCGATATGAATGGGTTTGTCGCCGAGGGCACGGCCGATAACGTCTTCATCGTGAAGAACGGGACGATCTTCGTGCCTCCAACGGTGACCAATCTCCCCGGCATCACCCGCGAGACGGTGATCGAGCTGGCCCTCAAAGAGAAGATCCCCGTGCGCGAGGAATTTTTCGGCGTGCCAATGCTCTACGCCGCCGATGAGTGCTTTATCACGGGGACGGCTGCGGAGATCGCGCCCATTGTCGAGATTGACCATCGCCCCATCGGGGTGGGCAAGCCCGGCCCGATCACCCAGAGATTAATAGAGAGATTCCGAGCGATCACGGGTATTCCCGAGACGGGCACGCCCATCTATGAAGGGTGAGCTATGACCGTTCGCGTTCGCTTCGCTCCAAGCCCCACGGGGGAATTGCACGTCGGCGGAGCGCGCACCGCGCTCTTCAATTGGCTGTTTGCCCGCAAGCACAAGGGCGTCTTCATTCTCAGGTTCGAAGATACAGATATCGAGCGCAACCGCCCTGAATTGATCGAGCCGATCTTAGAGAGTCTGCGGTGGCTGGGCTTGCTGTGGGATGAGGGGCCGTACTTTCAGAGCCAACGAATGAGTCTCTATCGCGAGTGGGCCCAGCGTCTTCTCACAGAGGGCAAGGCGTATAAGTGCTACTGCACGCCCC
>JBKBIX010000126.1:0-2983 GCA_046293845.1 Bipolaricaulia bacterium
CACGGCCTTCATCACGCCGATCTCGCGCGTGCGCTCCAACACCGCTGTGTACATCGTGTTCATCACGCCGACGCCACCAACTAGCAGAGAGATCGCGGCGATCCCGCCCAACGCCGCTTGGAGAATCCCCACCAAGTTCTGCATGAGATCGAGCATCTCTCCCGTCGTGTGCACATTGAGATCGTCCTTGCCACGCTGTTCTTTGACAACACGACGGACTTCTGTGGCAATAGAAGCGACGTCATGGCCGGCGTGCCCGTGCTGCGCCGTGCGAATGAGCACGAGCGAGAGCTTATTGTGCTCACCGACCAGCTCTTGCAGCGTCGCGATAGGGATCATGATCGCGTTGCAGGACTCGGATCGTTCTCCGTATTCGTTAGCCGATAGATCGCGGTGAGCGTTCCTCCACCGTAGGGGCCGATGCCGAAGACCTGGGCCAGCGCCCAACTCCCGCCAATGAGTATGAGCAGCATGAGTGCAGCAAGTGCGACGTGAAGTCTCTTCATAAGCAAGCCTCCTTCTGCTTTGGGGCTTTCTCAAGCCCATATCGAAATTTGTGTGAACGTTGGGGTACTTACAGAACGACGCAGGAGGAAGCTAGAGGGTGGGAGGATGCACCGGAGGGGCAAGGGAGATAAAGCGCTTCCCTTGCGGTTCGACGACTATCAAGGACAGATAGGGTGTGTAGGAGCCCAAATCAGCGATGGCGCTGGGCAGCGCGGGAACAGTCCCGCAGCAGAGATCCCCATGGAAGCTAGGAGCGCCATCGTTCTGCGCGCAGCAGGGGTGCTGCAGCGGCGCAAGTTCGGTAAATGCAGAGTGGCCGTGCGTGCTGTGCCCTGCGTGCTCCCAGACAGGGCGCGCTATTATTATAGGGTGAGAGGGCACAAGCCACTGGCTGCTCACCAGCGCGATCAATATCAGACTGAGCACGGCTCTCTTGCTATTCATAGTTTGTTTTCGCCAGCTATTCTACTGGTTATTGTCTAGCTCTGTCTATGATCTACGTCATAAAGATCGATGAAGTTACTCATATTCAGGGTCTCTTCGGGTCCTTATCAGGAGGAGGGAGCGGGGCATAGCCCTCACGGAGGGCATAGAGCGCCGCTTCGGTGCGGTTATTGATATGCAGTTTGTCGAAGATCACCGATAATCTATTGCGCACGGTCTTCTCAGAGATCTCTAATGTTTTCGCGATATCTTTATTGCTTGCGCCCTGAGCGACCAGCTGTAAGATCTCGATCTCGCGCTCCGTCAGATGGACGGCGTCGCGACGCTCGCTGAGCCTGCGGAATTCCTCCAAGACCTTGCGAGCCATAGCGGAGTCAAGCTGGGCTTCCCCAGCAGCTACAGCGCGGATCGCTTCGATCAACTCTTGCGAGTTGGCGTTTTTCAGCAAATACCCCTTGGCGCCAGCTTTGATCGCTTCTATGAGGTACTCGTCCTGGCGCTCCATGGTCAGCATGATCACGCCGATGCGTGGATTGTGCTCGGTGATGCGTCGAGTCGCTTCGATCCCTTCACGCCCTCTGGGCATGTGAATGTCCATCAAGACGATATGGGGATCGAGGAGCTTGGCCTTCTGAAAAGCTTCTTCTCCGTCTGCGGCTTGGCCAACGATCTCAAAGTCGGGTTCGGTCTGGAGCATCTGGGCCAGGGCCTGGCGCACCAAGTTGTGGTCGTCGGCGATCAGAATTCTGATACGGTTCATCGTGAGGCTCCTTGTGGGACGGGCAGACAGACGCGCAGCTCGGTCCCCTCACCGGGTGCCGCGTGCACTGAAAAAGTTCCGCCCAACCTGAGCGCCCGCTCGCGCATGTGCCGCAATCCGATGCCTTCCGGCGTCTTGGCAGGATCGAATCCCTTGCCGTCATCGCGCACCGTCAGGCAGACGACCCGCGGGCCGACATCCAACCCCATAGTCACTTTTTGAGCTCCGGCGTGCTTGCGCACGTTGTGGAGCGCCTCTTGCACGATATAATACAGCCCGACTTCGATCTCGTGCGGCAGCCGCCGCTCCTCCCCACAGATGTGCAGCTCCAGTTTTGTCTGATTCAGCTCCTCGTACTCAGTCACTATCTTGCGCAATGTCTCACAGAGCCCCAGGCGCTCCAGCTCGATGGGCCGCAGCGCATAGACGGCACGACGCACCTCGCGAATGCTCTCTTGTAAGGTCGCGCTGATCATGCTCAATTCTTGCTCGACTTGACAGGGATCGGATCGCAAGAGCTTCTTGCAAACGTCGGCTTTGAGGGCGAGGGCAAAGAGCTTGGGGCCAAGACTATCATGGAGATCGCTCGCGATCTGAGCGCTGACCTCGTCACGAATCTGCAGCAGACGCTGCTCTTGCTGGCGCAGTTGAATCTCCATGTGCTCTTTCTCCCGTACTTGATGTTCAATCCACAACAAGATGTACCAGGTAATGAGCGGCCCCAGCATGGCATAGACGAAGATCTCAATCCCAAAATGTACAAGGATGAAGCCGCGGTTAGGATGCGCCCAGTTGATCCATGCTTGGATAGCAAACACAACGATAAAGATCGTCACGGGCAAGATGCGCCGTGTCCAAGCGACCTGTTCGTGAACGGTTAAATCCCGCCAGCGCTTCCAGTTCAAAAGCCTCGTCATAGTTCTTCCCCCTTATCGGTCCTATTCTAGCTGTTGTCAGGCGTTTGCACCAAGGGACAAATGCCCCATGAAGTCCGGGACAAAATCTCCTACCGCAACGGCTATGGAAACGGTAGTTTGATGTTGAGCTCTCTGAAGCTCAAAAGGAGATGAAGCCCAATGTCCCAAAAATCTGTCGTTGTAGCGGTCGGAGTCGTGTTGTTGGTTGTACTAGGAACCGGGGTGTTTTTGATCAGTTCATCTGGTCAAGAAGCGAAACATCCCACGATCGTCATGGGAGATCCAGCGAAGGGCGAATTTACTTTCGCTTTCTTGGATCAAGACGGCAAGCCGATTGATAAGCTCGTCTTGAAGA
>JBKBIX010000127.1:0-2977 GCA_046293845.1 Bipolaricaulia bacterium
CGAGGGGACAGTTTTAGGTGTGGTGGGCGCTAGAGGATTCGAACCTCTGGCCTTCCGCGTGTAAGGCGGACGCTCTCCCACTGAGCTAAGCGCCCCAGTTCTACGACTGCCCCATGCGGACAGTCATCACAGGGACTTTGGAGAGGCGCACGACTTCTTCTGTGACGCTCCCTAAGAGCACCCGGTCTAACCCACGCCGTCCATGCGTCCCCATCACGATCAGATCAATCTTCGCTTCGTCCACAAAATCTAAAATAGCTTTCGCGGGCGTGCCTGTCTTGAGCACCGTTTCGACTTCTTCCACCCCAGACTTGCGGATCACTTCCGCTGTCTTCTCCAAGACGCGCTGGCCCTCTTGATGCAACGCCTCGAGAATATTCTTCTCCGCGATGTTGGCGTACTCAAACAGCAGCGCGGGCGGCTCGGCCACAAAGATCACATAAACCTTGGCGTCGAACGCGAGCGCGATCGTCGTCGCGCAGTTGATGGCTTTCTCGACACCGCGCGACCCATCCGTCGGCACTAAGATGCGCTTGAACATCTTCCTCCTTGCCCTCTACAGCAAATTCTCGATCGTCTCCACCGGCAGCGGCGCGGCTAGCTCTTCCAAGCCCGCCACGTCTAAGATCGCGATCTTGCGCCGCTTCAGGGAGATCAGCCCCCGCTCCTCAAATTCACCCAACGTCCGAATGGCCGTCTCCGTCGAGATCCCGGCCATCTCCGCTAAGTCCGTACGACTGATGCGCGCTTGAATCTCTCCTTCGACTGTCCCGTACTTCTCTGCCAGCACAAGCAACAGCCGTGCCAAGCGCGCCCGACAGCTCTCATAGGCCGTCTCGATGAGCTTCGCTTGGAACCCTTGCAGCTCGCGCGCGACCTTCTCGGCAAGCTGCAGCGCGACCATAGGATGGCGCTTGAGAAAATCTAAGAAATCTTCACGCTTAATAAAACGAGCGCGCGTCGGCTCGAGCGTCCGAGCAGAGGCCGTGTGCATCCCGCCGTCGAAGAGATTCTCTTCGCCAAGCAGCTCCCCCGGCCCGATGATCTTCAAAATCTGGCGCTTCCCCGCAGGCCCTTGCTTGATAAGCTTGACCTTCCCACTACAGATAATAAAGAACCCGAACGCCGGCGTCCCCTCGTGAAAGATCGCCTCGTCGGCCCCGTATTCGACGGAGCGCATCAGCTTCACGAGCTCCTGTTGGCTAGCCGCCTCAAGCCCCGTAAAGATCCATGAACACCCTGGGCAGCCCTCGACGCCGCAGATCGGTGGACTCTTGGGGCGCTCACTGGAAATCGCCACATGCTTTGACGCCATGATACTACAATTGTAGTCATTTGCGGATGATCATGCAACTGCATGAGCTATGTCAAATCCCCACCCTCACCCCTCTTTCCCCTCTCCCCTGTGAGGGAGAGGGGACTAGGGGTGAGGGGGCGAGGGCCTCGGAGCTTCTCCTCCTCAAGGAGTCGGATATGTCGGCCTTCCAGAGCGACCCACCCGCGACGCTCCAGGTCGTGCAACACCCGGCTGACGGTCTCTGGGGCCATACCGGCCAGCGCCGCCCACTCGTCGCGCGAGAGCTTAATGTCGATGAGCACGCCGTGAGGGGTACGCTCGCCAAAGCGCTCCGCGACTTCAACCAACTTTCGCGTGAGCCGGGCCGCACTCTCGACATAGACCGTCTCGACGAGTGCCGCGCGCAGCTGGCGCAGCTGCGCCGAAAACCGCTGCATCAGCCAAAACAAGACGCTCGGATGCCCCACAAAGATCTCATGGAGATCGGGCTGCCTCCACCACGCCAGGCGTGTCCGTCGAAGTGTTATCGCCGACATGGTCTGCTCCGACTCGCTGAAGAGTTCTCCAGCTCCCAGCACATCACCGGGGCCGCTCAGCCGCACCAACCGCAGGGCGCCCTCGCTCGCAGCCAGCTCCTTTACTGCGCCCTCAAGGACTATATATAAGCCATCAACAGGGTCGCCCTGAGCGTAGATCCCCGTCTCCGGCGGGAGAACGAGAGCATGAGCCTTCGCCATCAGAGCTTCTTGTGCTCCTGACTCAAGCGGGCTGAACCAACGCGCCAGATCAGACATTCTCCGTGTCATACGCTCATAGCTTAGCCCCAAAAAGAGAAGGGTGTTATGAGCGTGCTCACCTAGGAAGCTGGACTCGATCAGGGAAGAAACTGATCTTGATCACACTGAGCGGCGCTGGCCGCACTGGGGGCAAAACTGCTCGTCAGCGCGGAACTGATAGCGACAATGGGCGCAGAACTGCGCTGGCCGCTGCGGCGCAGTCGTTCCAAAAGAGACTGAGCGTCTTCTGCGAAACCATAAAAGACTTATGACGCCAAGGGCGACAACAGCAAGTCCCGCTCCCAACGCTACCCATACGAGAGAGCTCCCTGCAGCAGGGCGCAGCGACGGCATAGTGTCGGTCTTTCTGTAGCTGACGCGCTGCTCGATCACCGTGTTTGGGGGGACGGCCCCGACCCTGCGGCCAAAGTAGCTGAAGCCACGGGTGTCGACCCCCTGGGGGTCGAGCGCAGGGCTGGCTTGAAATGCCGTCGCCCGCAGCGGCTGCTGCACCTCGATCTCGAGATTTTTGATCTCATAACGCTCCGAGCGAAACCGAAAGACGAACGATCTTTCTGGGGCAGTGCCGAGCACGTCGTCATAGTATTCTAACTGAAAGCGGCGGCTGCCGGGGGTGAAGAGCACGATCTGCCCAGCGTCATCGAGGAGAAGCTGCCAGTCGTCGGCGAGCAGGGTGCCGGCGGGCCCGACGTGAGCGACAGCGTGAATCTGCGCTGTGTTGGGAATCGTGAACGCAATGGGGCTTTTTGGGTCTTCGGCCAGCTCGCCACGATAGATCACGAGCAATCTCGGATCATCGTACTCCGGCCAGAGTGAAATCTCTAGGCGCTCTAGCACTATTAAGTTTTGGTGAGAGAATCCCAGCACCCCTATGATCAGCAAC
>JBKBIX010000128.1:0-2977 GCA_046293845.1 Bipolaricaulia bacterium
CTAAGTTCCCAGCGATGATCGAGGACGTCAAGTGTGCGGTGAGATTTTTGCGGGCTAACGCTCAGCAATACAACATCAATCCCGAAAAAGTTGGCGCGTGGGGCGGCAGCGCTGGCGGGCATTTAGTGGCGCTTTTGGGGACGGCCGACGAGCAAGCCCCTTGACAAGGAGTGCTGTCTCCTCTATAATTAGGAGTCCTAACTATATCAGATCACAGGAGGTTCGCTATGGCAGTGCAGAATATCCCCGGTTACACCTATGGGAGCGCGGCTCCCTCGCCTATCACGATGAAAGAGTTTGAGGAGCTCAAAAAAGCTGTGCTCTTCTCGGCGGAGGACGAAAAATATCTCAAGATGGCCGGCGAAGTGCTTAAAGACCAAATAGACGCTGTGCTCGATCTGTGGTACGGCTTTGTGGGGTCACATCCCCATCTGGTCTATTACTTTTCCGGGCCAGACGGCAAGCCCGATGCGAATTATCTTGCAGCAGTGCGCAAGCGCTTCGGCCAATGGATTCTCGATACGTGCACTCGTCCTTACGATCAGACGTGGCTCAACTATCAGCACGAGATCGGGCTGAGGCACCATCGCACCAAGAAGAACCAAACAGATAATGTGCGCTCTGTGCCCCACATCCCGCTGCGCTATTTGATTGCTTTCATCTATCCCATCACGGCGACGATCAAGCCCTTCTTGGCGAAGAAGGGGCACAGCCCTGACGAAGTTGATAAGATGCACCAAGCGTGGTTCAAGTCGGTCACGCTGCAAGTCGCGTTGTGGAGCTACCCCTATGCCAAAGACGGGGATTTTTGAGGCCCTCACCCCGCCCTACGGGCACCCCTCTCCCGTCTAGACGGGAGAGGGGCTGGGGAGTGAGGGCCAGCAGGGATTATGAATGACCTAGACGCAAAGATCGTCTCCGCGCTGGAGCGGCTCTCCCATGTGCTGCGCACGCTCCTGTGGGAGGAGGCCGTGGAGAGCCGCCTCAGCCCCATTCAGATTCAGTCGCTGATCTATCTGCGCTCCCACGATGAAAGGCTCTGTCGGGTCAATCAGCTCGCGGAAGAATTCGGGCTGACCCCAGCGACGGTGAGCGATGCTGTCTCTTCTCTGGAAGATAAGGGCTTGCTCACCCGCGAGCCGCACCCAGACGACCGCCGCGCCCAAATACTGCGCCTGACGCCCAAGGGCAGGCGCTCCGCAGAAAAGCTCTCGCGCTGGAGCGACGCGCTCACCGAGCAGCTTGAGCGCTTTGCGCCCGAAGAGAAAGAACAAGCCCTGAAATTCTTGCTCAAGCTCATCGAGGCACTCTATCGCGCCGGGATTATCACGGTCGCGCGCATCTGTCTGACGTGTCGCTTCTTTCGCCCCAACGCCCATAAGAACGCCCACGCACCGCATCACTGTGCGCTGATGGACAAGCCCTTAGCTGAGAGCGAACTCAGAGTAGATTGCCCAGAGCACGAGCTAGTTGCTTAGGCCCTCACCCCTGCCCCTCTCACCCTCACCTCTCTTTCCCCTCTCCCCTCCGAGGGAGAGGGGACTTAAGGGGTGAGGGAGGTGAGGGCCTCTTCCCCAGCAGCCAGATCACGCCTACGCCCAACAGCAGATCCCCGATGCTGAACGCGTTGGCGAACGGCACCCAACTGGGCAGCCACAAGATGTCCCCCAGAAAATTGAGCTTCGTCGTCTCGCTCATTAAGACGACGTTGCCTGAAATCCCATCAGTCAGCAATTTTTCTGCTGTTGCGGTTCTGCCCGCAGCGCGCAGCGCATCTATAGACGCCGGCATATGCCCACCGTTGACAGTGATGACTATAAAGTTCGAGAGCATCCCCACGGCCATCACCCACAATGCCCGCTCGCGATAATTGAGCACGGCAAAGAGCAACAAAAGCAGATACGACCCAATGTGGAAAAACTCCATCCCCCAGGTGACGATGGGCTTTGCGCCTTGACCGAGGGGCAGAATGAGAATCTGGACGAGCACGGCGAGCAGCACCAGCCAGCTTGCGCGCAGCTTCAGAGCTGCTAAGTGGGCTAACCCCCGATGGCGCACTAGCCCAATGAAAAACCCTAGGAGAATCGCCCAGAGGAGAACCATAGGGGCTCTTTCAGTTCGTCGGAGATCACGCGCACTAGTGCTTCGACGACCTTGGGATCGAATTGTCGTCCGCTCTGGCTTTGAATAATGCGCACGGCTTCGGCGGGCTCGTAGTGTCGGGGCAGCCCTTGGGATTCGCGATAGGGCCGGTCGCTGGTGAGGGCGTGATAGACGTCGGCGACGTGGATGATGCGCGCGCCGATGGGGATCTGTTCGCCCTTGAGGCCGTCGGGGTAGCCGGTGCCGTCCCAGCGCTCGTGCTCATACTTAACGAGCTGTGCGGCCTCGTTGTACATCTCTAGATTTTTTAAGAGATCGAAGCCGATGATCGTGTGTTTTTTCACGAGCTGCCAATCGGAGTCATCGAGCGGGCCGTGTTTATTGAGGATCGAATCGGGGATGGCGACCTTGCCGATGTCGTGGACGCGTGCGGCGGTGCGAATGGTCTCGATCTGGTCTTCGGGGAGTTCCATCTCGCGCGCGATCTTTTCGGCGAGATCTGCGACCTCTTCGGAGTGCTCTGCTGTATAGGGGTCGTGTTCGTGGAGCATTCGAACGATAGTTTCGAGGGTGCGTTGGGTCTCTCTGCGCAGTTTCGTATAGCCGCGCAGGGTCAGATGCACGCCGACGGCGGGGATGAGCACGAGAAGGGTTTGCCAGGGGGCTTGGGTGTAGACGACGGCGATCAAGATCGAGATGATCCCGACGGCTAGCATTTGAAATGGGAGGTTGCGGATGTTAAAGGTCGCAAGTTTTAGGAACTGGATGCGTTGGGTTAAGTGCAGGATTCCAGAGACAAGTATCATGTTTGCTGCTACATAGCCTGTATACGCGAGAACCAGGGGCACTATATCGGCAATTGAGTTATACGGAG
>JBKBIX010000129.1:0-2944 GCA_046293845.1 Bipolaricaulia bacterium
ATAAAGCTCGCGACGCGGAGCTTTTTGGCCCTCCGGTTGCGGCTGCGCCAGGGCTTTATGCCCGCGATGTCTTCAGCTTTTGGGAGCCGCTAGACGTAAAATTTGTCGAGACGATCTGGAAGCTCGCGCACTATCTGAAGATAGATTTTGCGTCGTTCTTCTGGATGCGCTACTTCTTCGGATATATTGAGTACAATGAGCGCACAAAGAACCTCTCCCCCGCAGAGTTGTTTCAGCTCGCTAACCTGGAAGCTGCAAAGAATATGCTACAAAACCCGCCCAAGCTCACCCAGACAGGGCTGACGTTCCAAAGATTGATAACAGCGCCGTGATTGCGGGTCATTTTCCCCAAATCCCGACCTGCTCTTCATAAGATCTCCACAATTGCCCATTATAGTTTGGGTGCCACCCAGCAGAGAACTGGGTGAGTACTGCAGAGAGGAGTGAGCTTCTATGAAAAAGCTCTATCTCAGCACGTTAGTTGTTGCCATTGTGCTCTTGGCGGGCGTGGCGTTCTATTACGCGTCAGCCCAGAACCAAACGACTACGGAACAACCCAGACCCCCATCTATCACGGGGAGCGTCAAGGCTCCAAGCCACGCGTCCATCTTAGCGGGTCTCGCGAAGATTGATATTTTGAAAGCTGTTGAGATCGCGAAGAACCAGCAAGCCGGCACAGTCATTGGGGCTCGCTTGGGCGAGCGCAACGGCTACGTCGTGTATAACGTCGTTGTCTTGACCGCTGACGGCAGCTCCGTGCTCGTCATCATTGACGCCGGCAACGGCAATGTGCTCAGTGTGACCACGCTGCCTCTGGGCGGGCGCTTCGGACGGTTTGGGCACTTCGGTCCAGGAAAGCGAGGTGGTTTCTAAGACCCCAAAGGAAGCTCTACCCTATGCCCAGAAGGCCAACCTCCAAGCCGTAAGAGCCCCTGGCCTTCTCCTTCCCCCACACACCGGAGCGTTCGGGAGCCTGTCCTAGGGGCAGGCTCCCTGACCTCCCCACGAGGGTGTATAATTACACTGTGCATGGGTCTATTCTCATCGTCGAAGACGAAGAGAAACTCGCGCAAGCGATCGCGCTCTACCTGCGCAATGCGGGCTTCTCCGTGGAGATCGCATTGGATGGCCAAGCAGCGCTCGAGGCGTTCGCGCGCCGACCGTTTGATCTCATCGTGCTCGATCTGATGCTGCCCAAGATAGACGGCTGGGAGGTCTGCCATCGGATCAGAAAAGAATCAGACGTGCCCATTATCATGCTAACGGCTCGTGTGGGGGAGCCGGCGCGCGTCCAGGGCTTGGAGCTGGGCGCTGATGACTACTTGGAAAAGCCCTTCAGCTTGCGAGAGCTTGTCGCCCGCATCCACGCGGTGCTGCGCCGCGCCGGGAAGAGATCTCAGAACGTCATTCGCACAGGAGATTTACAGATCGATATAGAAAGGCGCGAGGTCTTCGTGCACGGAGAAAGAGTCGAGCTGACCGCAAGCGAGTTTGCGCTCTTAGCGTTTATGGCACAGCATCCGGGACGTGTCTTTACGCGACTGCAGCTTTTAGACGCCATGCGCGGCTCGACCACAGAAACCCTCGAGCGCGCTGTGGACTCTCATATCAAAAATCTGCGCAAGAAGATCGAGCGCAATCCCCAAGAGCCTGAGTATATCCAAACGGTCTACGGAGTCGGGTATCGCTTCCGCGATCTCAAGCTATGAAAGCTCTATGGCAGCGCATCCCGTTTACGTATCAGGTAATCGGAGCGTTTGCGACCGCGACGCTCTGCGCCATAGTGATCGTCTATGCGTTCGCTGGTTGGTCTATCCAAGAGCAGTTTCGCGCCTATCGCAGTCGCGCGGCGTCTGTCCAAGCCCGCCCGCTCCAGCGCTTCCTGACGAGCTATTACTATCACTTCGGGAGCTGGGAGGGCCTCAGTGATCTCCTCAACCCGCAACTACAAGAACTCCCCACCTTAGAACAACCGTTGATCATCGCCGACGCGACGGGAACTATCTTTGTGAGCAGCGACCCGAAGCTTCTAGGGCGCAAGCTTTCAGAACGAGATTTAGCAGCAGGTGTGCCGATCCGTGTCGGGGGCCAGCGCGTCGGCACGCTGATCATGGCCATTCCCGCAGGGACGTTCAGCCCCTTAGAGCAAGAGTTCTCTCAATCTATTCATGACTCGATTTTGCTAGCGGGTGGGGTCGCGCTCGTGATCGCGCTCGGGCTGGGGATACTCTTCGTGCGGCGCTTGGCGCGCCCGTTGACAGAGCTGCGTCTGGCTGCAGAGCAGATTTCCCAAGGGAGATTGGAGCCGCGCGTCAATATCACGAGCAGCGATGAACTCGGGCGTCTCGGAGAGACGTTCAACCAGATGGCCGAGAGCTTACAGCGCTCTGAAACGCTGCGTCGTCAGCTCATCTTAGACATCGCGCACGAGCTGCGCAATCCCCTGATGATCCAGCAGAGCCATCTAGAGCTTTTATTAGACAACGTCGTGCCGCCGACCCCGCAGCAACTGCAGACAATCTACGAGCAGAATCTCTTATTAGGACGGCTGGTGCACGATTTGCAACTATTAGCATTAGCCGATGCTGGAGAACTGCAGATTGTGCGCACCCCTACACCGGTGCACGAGCTTCTGCACGGGGTCGTCGCACAAGTGCAGCCCACGATGTCAGAGAAGAGCCTCAAACTCGAAGCCGAGATTGCTGATGACTTGCCGATACTGTCGATAGACCGCCAGCGCATCGAGCAAGTCTTATTAAATATCTTAGACAACGCGTGCCGGTATACGCCGCCAGGGGGAATGATTCACCTCTCTGCTTCTCAAGAGGGCAGTGTCGTGCACGTGAGCGTGCGCGATAAGGGTCCGGGGATTGCGCCTGAAGACCTGCCCCATATCTTTGAGCGCTTCTATCGTGGGGACAAGTCTCGTGCGCGCTCCAGCGGG
>JBKBIX010000012.1:0-25281 GCA_046293845.1 Bipolaricaulia bacterium
GCTCGTCCTCGTTGTAGATGATCTGACCATGCTCGATGATCTTGAAGCGAATCGTCGGAGGAGCGTCGTTGAGCACGACGACGTCTATCTGCTGCGCGTGCAGCACGCCTATCAACTCGGCGATCAAGCTCAAGCGTTGGCGGAAGCGCTCCGCGGGGGAGAGCGTTGCTCGAAAGAGCACACCGAAGTCAAAATCACTAAGCGATCCAGCTTGCCCTGTGGCCTGCGAGCCGAAGAGATACGCAAGCTGCACACAGTGAGCGCGCAAGATCGGCTCTAGCTTCGCTGATAATTCGTCTCTCATTGTGCTCTTACGCGATGAGCTTTCCCACGCCGATGCGCTCGCGCGCCTCTTCTAAAGTTTTCTTCGCGACCGCCCGCGCTTTTCGCGCCCCTTCGTGCAGAATCTCTCGAGCTTCAGATTCGTTGAGCTGGGCCCGCCGCGCCCGAATCGGCTCTAGCGTCTTCACTAGATAATCGGCAACCGTGCGCTTGAGCGGCTCGTATTTGAGCGTGCCCTTGGCGTAGTCTGCTTCAAATTGCTCATAGATCTCTTTGGGAGCCGTCAGCTTCAACAGCAAGAAGAGATTCGCGACCCCTGGGCTTTTTTCGCCCTCCGGGCGCGGGCCAATATCTGTGACGGCTGTCTTAATTTTCTCGCGAATAGACCCTTCCGGCTCGGTGAGCGCGATGTAGTGCTTGGGGCCCAAAGACTTGCTCATCTTTCGAGTTGGGTCGGCGGGGGACATAATGCGCGGAGCCTCCGTCAGCAGTGCGTCGGGTTCAGGGAACAGTTCGCCAAAGCGCGAGTTGAACCGTCGCGCGATGCGCCGAGCTAGCTCGATATGCTGAATCTGGTCTTCCCCTACTGGCACTTTTGAGGCTTTGTAGATCAGAATATCCGCGGCTTGGAGCACGGGATAGGTAAACAGCCCGCAGCTTACGAACTCTTGCGTCTCACCCTTCTCTTTGAATTGGGTCATTCTCTGTAAGTCTCCATACGACGTGACGGCGCTCAAAATCCACGCCAACTCTGTATGCTCTGGAACTTGCGACTGCACAAAGAGCACGCACTTTTTTGGGTCAAGCCCGCAAGCGAGCAGGTCCCGCGCCATTTCTATTGTATTCTTTTTGAGCTCTTGCGGGTCGTGCTCAACCGTGATGGCGTGATAGTCTACGATAGAGTAGAAGCACTCGTACTGATCTTGCAAGGCGACGTAGTTTTTCACGGCGCCGAAGTAGTTGCCGATATGGAGGATGCCAGTGGGCTGGATGCCAGAAAGAACGACGGGTTTAGAAGCCATAGGGGAAGTCACACTAGAGGAGCCAAAGCCGATCACCGACAAGGTGTTGCGTCATAGCGATCACCCTTACTGAGATTGATGCGTTATTATAAAGAGAGCGCACAAGATTGTCAAGCTCAGCACTGGCGCTTCAGCACCCGTTGCTATTTTGGAGCTTTTTCGCTATAATGTAAACCCGCAAGCATGACGATCCTCATCAAAGATTGCACAGCGATTACTATGGGCGATCCCTTCGTGCGTCGCGGGGTCTCCATCGCCATCGAAGATGGGAAAATCGCCAAGATCAGCGAGAACCCCAAGGACTTCGAGGGCCAACGCTTCGACTCGGTACTTGACGGGAAGGGCAAGCTCGCCCTGCCCGGCTTCGTCAACGCCCACACACACTTGGCGATGGTCTTGCTGCGCGGCTATTCAGACGACAGAAATCTCCAAGACTGGCTCGAGCACGATATCTGGCCCGCCGAGAAAAAGTTAACAGAAGAAGACGTCTACTGGGCTTCTCTTTTAGGGATTGCAGAAATGATGCGCTCCGGCACGACAACGTTTTCAGATATGTACTTTTTCATGGACGCCGTCGCCCAAGCTGTCAAAGACTCAGGGATGCGTGCAGTGCTCTCGTATGGAATTATTGCGCCCCAGCCAGGGGAGAAAGCCCAGCGCGAACTTTCTATCACTGAAAAATTTCTCAGAAGCTGGCACAACAGCGCTGAGGGGCGCATACGAGTTGCTGTTGGCCCCCACGCGCCGTACACGTGTTGTGATGAAGTCTGGCGGGATGCAACTGCCCTCGCAGTTCAGTATAATACTTTTATTCACACCCATCTGCAGGAGACTATTACAGAAGTGAATGACTCGCTGAAACAGTATCAGAAGAGCCCAACGGAGCGATTAGAATCGCTTGGGGTCTTTCGGGCAAGGACAGCCGTGGCGCACGGGGTGCACCTGAGCGATTCCGACGTCAGAATTTTAGCAGAGCATAGCGTTGGGCTGGCCCACTGCCCCACGAGCAATCTGAAGTTGAGTTCCGGGATCGCGCCGGTCAAAAGATATAAAGAGATGGGCTTGCGCGTAGGGATCGGCACCGACGGCGCAGCGTCCAATAATAACTTAGATATGCTTGAAGAACTGCGCTTAGCTGCGCTGCTCGCCAAGCGAGATACTCCTACGGCACTGCCTGCGGCAGAAGCTCTGCAGATGGCTACCGTAGACGGCGCGCACGTGTTGGGGCTGGATGGCGTAGGGCACTTGGCCGAAGGCTTTTCGGCTGATATTATTTTAATAGATATGCAGGGCGCTCACTGGCAGCCGGGGCATAACCCCGTGTCAGATTTAGTTTATGCTGCGCAGGCGAGCGACGTCACGACCGTGATCATTGATGGGAGGGTCGTTATGAAGGATCGAGAGATTCGCACGTTCGATGAAGAGCAAGCTAAGCAGAAGGTGCGCGCGTTGAGCGCCAAGTATCGCAGAGATTAAAATTATTAGATTAAGGAGGAAGACCATGGCACTCACTCAAGAGGAGAAGGCGAAGATCGCTGAGCCGTTTCGGATTCACTTACAAGATACCGGCTCGGCGGAAGTCCAGATCGCGCAGCTGACCGAAGAGATTCGGCGACTGACGGAGCATCTGAAGACCCACAGAAAGGATTTTCACTCGCAGCGCGGGCTGATGCTCAAGGTCGGCCAGCGCAAGCGGTTGCTGCGCTATCTGGCCAGCACCAAGCCGGAGAAGTACACGCAGCTGATCGCGCAGCTGGGTCTGCGCGGCTGAAGAGAAGAATTTTATGGGCAGCCGGCCACGAACCAGTTACAAGTTGCAAGGTGCAAGTTCTCCGCTGTGCATTGAGAACTTGTAACTTGGAACTTGGAACTGTGTCGTGGTGCTGGCTGTCAAAGGAGATGGTCGCACCATGACAGAAGTCGTTGAAGTACAGCGAGGGCCGCTGCGGCTCTCCACAGGGAAGGTCGCGCGGCAAGCCGATGCGGCTGTTTTGGTCGAGTACGGCGAGACCGTCGTCTTGGTGACGGTGACGCGCGGTGAGGCAGAAGATCTCGATTATTTCCCATTGACTGTAGACTTTGAGGAGAAGTTCTACGCCACAGGGAAGATCCCTGGCGGGTTTCTCAAGCGTGAGGGGCGCCCATCAGAAGCTGCGATCTTGAGCGCCCGCATGATCGATCGCCCTATTCGTCCGCTCTTCCCCCCGACTTATCGTGAGAAAGTACACATCGTGGCAACGGTGCTCTCGGCAGATACAGAGCACTGCCCGTCGATCGCTGGGCTGCTCGGCGCTTCCACAGCGCTGATGATGAGCGGTGCGCCGTTTTTGGGGCCCATCGCAGGGGTGCGCGTGGGACGTATTCATAAAGAGCTGATTGCGAATCCCTCCGACGCGGAGCTCCAGCAATCCGACATGGAGATCGTCGTCGCTGGGAACAAAGAGAAGATCTTGATGGTCGAGGGCGCAATGAACGAAGTCCCCGAAGAAGAGGTCTTAGAGGCCCTTGCGTTCGCCCAAGGAGAGATCAGAAATCTCATCGCCTTGCAAGAAGAGTTCCTCGCGAAGCTCCCTCCGCCGGTGAAGGTCCAACCCGAGCCACCCGCTGACACAAGCGAGCTCCGTGAAGCGTTAAAGAGCTTAGTCTGGGATCGGTTTGAGAGCTTGCGCGGGCCGATGAGAAAGCTCGAGCGAGAAGCCAAGGCCGACGCTCTTCGAGACGAAGCTATCGAAAAGATTCTCGCGGAAAGACAAGCCGCTGGCGTCACTGATCCCGCAGAGCTAGAGAAGCTCAAAGAGCAGCTCACAGAAATCTTTACCGAGCTTTTAGAAGAGTTTGTGCGCGTGAGCACGCTGACGACAAAGATCAGAATGGACGGGCGGCGTGCCGATGAGCTGCGCCCGATCTCGTGCGAAGTCGGGCTGCTGCCGCGCGTGCACGGCTCGGCGCTCTTCACCCGTGGGGAGACGCAGAGCTTGGGCACGGTCACACTGGGCACGTCGAGCTTGGACGAGCAGATCATAGACCGAATGCTCGAAGAGGGCCGGGAACGCTTCATGCTGCACTATAACTTCCCGCCGTATAGCGTGGGCGAGGCCGGGCGTCTTGGCCCGCCGGGCCGCCGCGAGATCGGCCACGGAAACTTAGCGAAAAACGCGGTCAAAGCCGTCATCCCCAGCGAGGACGAGTTCCCCTATATCATTCGGGTCGTCTCGGAGATCTTAGAGTCGAACGGGTCGTCCTCGATGGCTACGGTCTGCTCAAGCTCCCTAGCCCTGATGGACGCGGGTGTGCCCATCAAAAAGCCCGTCGCTGGGATTGCCATGGGGCTGCTCACCCACAATTCAGACTATATGATTCTGACGGACTTAGCCGGCTACGAAGATCACTTCGGCGATATGGATTTTAAATTAGCCGGTACACGCGACGGCCTTACAGCGTTTCAGATGGACGTCAAGATTCACGGAATTACTCTACAGATCGCAAGAGAGACGATGATGCAGGCGCGCGCTGCTCGATTGCATATCTTAGATATTATGGATGCGACCCTGAGCGCGCCGCGCCCCACGCTGAGTCGGTTCGCCCCGATCCTAGAGGTCATCCCCATCGACCCGGAGAAGATCGGCTTGGTCATCGGGCCGGGCGGGAAAACCATTCGCGCCCTCCAAGCTGAGACCCAGACCGAGATCGACATTGACGACGAGAAGAACCTCGTCAAGATCTCCGGGCATGATAAAGATATGGTGCGCAAGGCCCGCGAGCGCATCGAGCAGATGATCGAAGACATTGAAGTGGGCAATCGCTACACAGGGAAGGTGACGCGCATCGAGAAATTCGGGGCGTTTGTCGAGCTGCCCAACGGCGTCCAGGGATTGATCCGTATCTCTGATCTGTCGGATCGCTATGTGAAGAAAGTCGAAGACGTCGTCAAGATCGGCGACACAGTCAACGTTGAAGTCATCGAAGTAGATGAGATGAACCGCATCAATCTCAGATTGATCCGAGATAAAGCTGCGCCCTCGCCTGTACAGATCAAAGTCGGCGATGTGCTCACGGGGAAGATCGTGGGGATCGCTGACTACGGCGCGTTCGTCGAGACCGATGCGGGGGTGCGTGGTCTGATTCACATCTCGCAGTTAGCAGATGGCTATGTGGAGCGCGTCGAGAACGTCGTCAAAGTCGGCGACGCCGTCATCGTCGAAGTGATTCGCATCGACAAAGAGGGGCGCTACTCGTTCAAGCGCTTAGCCAAAGAGGGGCTGAAAATTAAGAGCTAATGCGCGAACTCTACCCAAACTGCTACACAGCACAATTAGAGAACGGCGTCACGGTGATCGTCGAGCCCATAGAAGATCGCCCGTTGGCGCTTGGCGTGTGGGTGCGCGTGGGCAGCCGCGACGAGCCGGCTTCTCTAGCGGGCATAGCTCACTTCATCGAGCACATGGTCTTCAAAGGCACCACGAACAGAACAGCGTTTCAGATCTCCGAAGAGGTCGACGCGCTGGGCGGGTACATCAACGCCATGACGCACAAAGAGTACACGCTCTTTCACATCGATGTGCTCCCAGCTCATCTAGAAGCTGCGCTCGATATCTTAGCAGACTTGGTAAAAAACCCGCGCTTTGCTGAAGAAGATATTCGCAAGGAGCAAGGGGTTGTCTTGGAAGAGATTCGCATGACCGAAGACAACCCCCAAGAGAAAGTTTTCGATCTCTTTGTGGAGCGCATTTGGGATCATCAGCACGCGATGGCCCGACCTATCTTGGGCAAAGCCGAGACAGTCCGGCGCTTCGACCGCGCGGGGATTCTCGAATTCTATCGCTACTATCAGCCGAAGCACCTGATCGTGACAGCTGCAGGGGCGATTACACCCCAGCGAGTTCTCGATGCTGTGCGCCGGGTCTTTGGTGCGTTAGAGCCGGGCGTGCCCATCCCAGTGCGCCAGCCCCCCCAGCCCACCAGACACTTCTATATCGAAGATCGCGACTCCCAGCAAGCGAATCTAGTGCTCGGCGTGCCCAGCGTGGGCCGGCACGACGAACGAAGATTCACTTTAGAAGTGATGAACACGATCTTGGGCGGGGGGATGAGTTCTAGACTTTTCAAGAAGATTCGTGAAGAGCTGGGGTTAGCGTATGCGGTCTTCAGCAGTGCTAGTCTCTTTGAAGACAGCGGGATCTTTATCGTCTATGTGGGCACAGAGCCAAAGAACGTGCGCCAGACGGTCGAGATTTCTATAGACGAGATCGAGCGCCTTGTAAGAGAACCCGTCCCGGAGAGCGAGCTGCGGCTTGCGAAAGAGAAGCTCAAGGGCAACATGCTCTTGGGGCTGGAGACCAGTCACTCTCGAATGATTCGCTTAGGCATGGGGGAGCTTTATAATATTCACGCGCCGGTGGAGGAGCTAGTTGCGAAGATCGAGCGCGTGACGGCTGACGAGATTCAAGAGATCGCGCATGAGCTTTTTGGGCGAGACGGGCTGAGCTTGAGCGCTGTTGGGCCGGCAGAAAAGCTGCGCGATCTGGAGCAGTATATCACAGCGAGAGCCTAGAGCTTCGTAGACCTGCCAAGAAGAACCCAAAAGGGGAGAGGATACCCTCTCCCCCTTCTCTGGGTGGAGCAACGACGACGGATCGTTACGGCTCGTCCCCTCTCAACTGTGGGCACAACCCGTCTAAGATATAGAGATCAAGCTCGCCAGGCTTCGCCGTGTTCGCTGCCCAGAGCTGGCGCTGGATGCGGCTCACGAGCTCTGGATTCCCCGGCACGCGCTCCTGAATCGTCAACGGGATAAAGAGCGCCACAGCGCTCAGCTGCTCACTGACTGGGTACGGCGTCACCGTATGGAACAGGTCTTTGCCCGTGGGAACCGTTGGATTAGGGCTGGCGATGAGCTGAGCTACCGCAACGGCGATAGCGCTCTGCCCATCTCCCGAATTGATCGTGTACGCGCAAAAGCGCACCGAATCTAAGAAGATCGCCGCGGGCTTGCCACCGGCGGGCACCACCGAGTCGACAAGGTGCGGCGGCGTGATCATAACACGGCTGATCGTGCTATCTCCCCGGTTGATAAAATACGCATACATGTCACCGAGCCACGAGCCAACGTTAGTCGCTATTGCTATGGGCTCTGGGCCAGTCGGCACGGTCGCGATCACCCTGTAGCGATTCTCGTTGGCTGGATCGTCGTTGATGTCAATAATGCTGATCGTGTTGCTGCCCGTGTTGGTGACGAACGCGCGGTTGTGCGCGCCTTGGCTGTAGAGGGCAATCGCACTGGGCTGAGTGCCAACTTTCACGACTGCTTTCATGGCATTGGTCTGAGTGTTGATAACGGCAACGGAGCCATCGTCGGCGTTGACAACGTAGAGATCAGCGTTATGGGTCGCACGGGCGAGCGCGATGGGCCTTGTCCCAACAGCGATTTCAGCGCGAATAGCCCCAGTGGGTAGCGAGATAGTGAAGACTTTGTTCGCTGAAGCGTCAGCGAGAAATGCCGTAGCACAGTCACGATTGACTGCTAAGGCGCTTGGGTTTGCGACAGCGACGCTTACGCTCGCGACGATCTCTTTAGAAAACGTATTGATGATCTGCACAGCCGTGCTCTCCCCAGATTTGCTCGCGGCGACGAGCGCACTCCCACCGGCGCACGACGCCACCGCCACGACATCGCCGGAGAGAGTCAACGTCACGCTGGGCTTGAGCCCCTGCTGGCCGTACGAGAAGATCCCCGTGAGGGCGAACAAGAAGACGAACACTAAAACAGTCCTTCGTGTCATAGAAACCCTCCTTGGTTTCTCTGGTCTTGGTGCGTACATTATAAGACTTTGCGCGTGACAGGTCTGTACCGGCAGGGTGAAAAACAGGTGGAAGCTTTTTCGCGGATTTGCCCACACGCGCCCTGCAATGCTATAGTATAGCTCAGGAGGTAGGTACTATGCGCACAGCTTTAGTGCTTGTGCTCAGCGCAGTGTTGCTCTGGACGAGCGTACCAACAGCGTGGGCCCAAGGAGGTGCAGTGAAGTGTCGTCTCAAGGCCGACCCATTGCTGCCAGGAGCAGCGTCGTTTCTCATTCCCGGGCTAGGACAGTTTCTCAACGGCGAGGACGGCAAGGGATTTACGCACTTAATTATCGCGCTTGTCTTGCCCACGGCAGTCGGCCTTGGGGCGCTCTTGTTAGCTCCGGTCGTTCCCACGATGAGCTATCTCTTATTGATTGCTGCACCCGTGCTCTATCTGGGGTGGGCTGTAGCGAGTGCTATGGACGCCTATCAGACTGCCGACAAATACTGTCGGCCCTAGAAGTTTAGATTGACGGAAAATTCTTGAACCTTGAGACCGGAGGGTTGGATCGCCGTACCGGCGCGCCAACCCCAGCTCTTCTCTGTATAGGAAATCGTGAGAACGACCTTGCCCAACGGTTTTATCAACCCGAACAAGACAAAGAGCAGATTTGTTGTCCACGGCCCGTTCTTGAACGCAATCTGTATGTCATGCTGATAGATGGGGTCAAGCCCGAAGCACCCAGCATTGGCAGCACAGATGAAGAGATCACTGGTGATGCTCACTCCTCCTAAAGAGAAGCTTGCCGTAAACTCCCGCAATGAGAAGACGATCCCGCCGAGCGTATCCGTCCAGATCGCCGTCACGAACGCATCGCCTACGGACCAACTTGTGATGAGCGTGTGCGAGCTGAGCACCAAGTCTGAATTAAAATAAAGAATATCTGTCAGATCGAGCGCCAGCGGCTCGACGCGCCCGAAGCTTGTGACTTGTAGATACTCGATCCCCGCTGGGCCCTCGACGGAATTGAAGTTCATAGCAACGTCAACGTTTACCGTCACGCCCGATATTTTTATGCTGCTCACGGTGAGACGTTCGTACTCAAAGGTGAATCCCGGTACGACGCGCCCCTGAGAGAATTGCAGCTGGGGGATGCATTCTCCGACGCACTCGCAGCCGCGCCGTGCCCCAATATACGTCTCCGAGCGCACCGTCACTCCCGACACCGTCTGCCCGCTCACTATCAGAATTGCGCCGATCTCCCACTGTGGAGCTATCGCTGAGCCGAGGTTTGCAAACAGCCCAACAGCCTTGACTGTTATCCCGCTGAGAGCAAGCTGGGCTTCCACGATCTTCTTGCGCAGTGTGACAGATTCTGTGAGCGTCGGCCCAAGGAGCCGCGCAAGCTGGGCGTAGGGCGTCACTAAATCTTTATAAAAGACGGGGATATACTGTCCGACGACCCCACCGGGATCAGGCCGCACAAACCTGATCTGATAGTTCTGATCAACCTCGACAATATTGCGCGAGAAGAGGAAGATATCTGTCAGGGTGAGCGCGCCAAGTGTCGCGTTCAGCTGAAAGACTTGAGCTTCGACCCCAACGGTGCTTGCTGCCGTGAGCGATCTGATCTGCAGCCCACTTACGCTCAGATCGAGCCGGAGCACGCTGTCGAGAGCAAACGGGGGCTGAGCGATCTTGGGCTGTGGGCCGTCTAAGATCAGTAAGAGTCGCGCATCCCATCTACCGCTCACCGGCGCTGCCCAACTGTCAAGGGAGCTTATACCCAGCAGAAGCCCTACACAGATGAAGAGAGAACGCATAGCACCTCCATAATTTTTTCGACGTGGGATACTCTATCCCACGCGCGTAACTGTATTGTACCCGACTGGGGTAGAGAAAGTCAAGTCTTGTGTTTAGACAGAGATTTGGAAAAACTTTTTAGGCTGATAGAGAACTTGATTTAAGGAAGTTTGAAGGCTGGTAGCGTTGACTACTTCTTAATGATTTTCCATCTTACAAAGTCTTCCCTAGTCCAACATATATGGTTGAGAAGACGCTTCAGCAATTTCTCTTCTCGGAAACGCTCTTTAGGGTGGTAGTGAATAGAAACGCAGTCGAAAGGGGGTTTGTATTGAGTGTTCTGAAATACATGCTCTGAACCCTTTGCTCCTATGAACTGCCAACGGCTGTCTTTGTGCAACAACGAGATTATTTGCGCCTTGGTAAGCCCTTTAATTTGATTCCAGTCTTGTTTGTCCCATTTCTTCAGCGGGAACGGAAAATCCATAAGGCAGCCTCGGCTTGCTCTAAGCAGTAGCAGCGCAAGGCAATGTAGCGATATATCCTTCTTTTATTCCGATCTTGCTGATGTAATCCTGGTCGGGCAATGCCCTGAGAATGTGTAGGTATTGGTTTTCTGTTGTTATGAGATCGTTTCTCTCCCACCGAACGTCGAGAATCGCACAAGCAGCCCTATAAGCGTTGGCTTTGGCTTCTTCTCTTGTTCTTCCCTCTTCGTAAACGCCTCCCACCCCAGGAGCATACGCAATCCAGCCGGTCTCCCCCTTTTCGACTATAATGGCAAAGACGTAACCGTAAATTCTTTCTTTCATCGCAACTCCTTTTCAGGTAAGTGAAACTTCTCAACAATTATATAACATTTGCCAGGAAAGTTTCAAATTCTTCGGACATCCGGCACTCGGACATTCATCACCTCTCCACTTCTCGCTTCCCGCGAGCTGTTTCTAACGACTGAAAGTTTTTCCAAATCTCAGTTTAGAAGGAGCGTTCAGCACGAATAATCGCGCTCAGACGTTCAACACTCTGGGCGATGCGACGGTTGATCACAATATAATCAAACAGATCGAGCGCGCCCAGCTCATCTAACACAGCCGAAAGACGCTTGCGTCGCGCGGCGCTGCTCTCGGTGCCTCGCTTGTCCAAGCGATGCTCAAGCTCTTTCAACGACGGCGGCAAGATAAAGATCGCCACGAGGCGTCCCTTCAAGCGCCGTCGGCGCAACTGACGCACGCCTTGCACATCAGCTTCTTTAATCACATCGTGCCCGGATGCTAACAGCGTTTGCACTTCTGAACGCGCCGTGCCGTAATAGTTCCCCGCGTAGATCGCGTATTCGAGAAATGCATTCTGACGGATACGGCGCTCGAATTCTTCTTTGGAGATGAACCGATAGCGCCCAGCTTTCAGCTCGTTGGGGCTTCTGGGGGATCGGCTGGTGTACGACGGCACATAGACCAAATCAGGGAATCGCTGGCGCACGCGGCTCAACAGAGTCGTTTTGCCCGCCCCCGATGGGCCACAGATGACAAAGAACACGCTCATAGCGTCACTCGACGTTACGCGCCTGCTCGCGGAATTTCTCAATGAGAGACTTCATCTCCAAAACGCACGTAGTGATCTGCGCGTCCTTGGCTTTCGCGGAGATCGTATTGGCTTCGCGGGCCAGCTCTTGAGCTAAAAAGTCTAAGAGCCGCCCGGCGGGTTCTGGGCCGGCTATTGCTTGACGAGCAGTATGCAGGTGCATCTTCAGTCGCGCGATCTCTTCGGTGATATCGGATCGCTCGACCAAGAGCGCCACCTCCATCTCCAATCGTCCTTCGTCGAGTTCGACGGCATTCTCGGTCAGCTCGCGCACGCGCTCCTGTAGGCGCTCTTTATAGAGTTTTTTCACAGCCGGAGCGCTCTGCTCGACCTTGGCAAGCTCGCGCTCTAAGAGCGCTATGATCTGCACGAGTTCTTCAGCGAGCAGCTGGCCCTCGCGAGCGCGGCTTGTTTGGGCTTGCGCGAGGGCTTCCCGCAACACAGGCTCGATGCGCTCCCATAGCTCTTCTTGCGGCTCTTCGGATCGCTGCAAGACGCCCTCTAATCTTAACAGAGTGTCGAGAGAGAGGCCCCCTTCAAGCTGCAAGTCCTGGGCGAGCTTCTGGAGGGCCGTTGCATAGGCGCGGGCGATCTCGGGGCTGAGAATGAGAGGCGCTAGGCCACGACGCTCTAGGGCGATCTGGACTTCGACGCGCCCGCGCGAGAAGAGCTGCCCGACCATCTCTTGGACTTTCAGCTCCAGCGCGGGATGGGCTTCCAGCCCAGAGATTTTGAGATCGAGATACTTGTGATTGAGGGTCTTCACAGAGACTGTGACTGTCTCGGATGGGTATTGGCGTTGGGCGTGGCCATAGCCGGTCATGCTGCAGATCATGCTTTAGAGTAATCAAAGAAGGGGGGCATTGTCAAGCAAGGGCTTGACAATTGAGCTGTTCTGCGCTATCATAACGACGCCTTGGGAGATCGTCTAACGGTAGGACAGCAGGCTCTGGACCTGCTTGTGGGGGTTCGAATCCTCCTCTCCCAGCCAAATTTATCTCTCTCCAAGGTAGAAATCGAGCGCGCTCAGCATATAGCAAAGTGCCTGTGGGGCTTGTTCCATAAAGTCGTGGCACAAGTGCAGGGTCTGCTCAGCTTTCGCTCGCAGGGTCTTGTCGTTTGTCATCTCTGCCAGGCGCAGCAGCGCAAAGGCCGCCGCCGAGTTCCCCGATGGCGTCGCGCCGTCATAGAAGCTCTTCGGGCGCACCGGCAACGGCTCGTGATCAGTGCTTGTGAAGAAGAACCCTCCAGCGTGTTCGTCCCAGAATTTTTCTATCATCGTTGTGCTCAGGGACTTTGTTTTTTCGATCCATTGCGGATCGGGATCAGCTTCGTAGAGATCAAGCAATCCGATCACAAAGAACGCATAATCTTCAAGATACGCATTGAGCTTGGCTTGGCCGTCCTTGTAACTGCGCTGGAGGCCCCCGTCTTGACAAAGATGTGTCAAACAGAAGTGTGCAGCGTCTTGAGCTGCGCGGAGATACTCCTCGTGCCCTAAGATCTGATGCGCCCGTGCAAACGCTGAGACCATCAGCCCATTCCATGCTGTCAGGATCTTTTCGTCGCGAGCGGGTTTTCTTCGGCGCTCGCGCGCTCTCCAGAGCTCCTCTCTGATACGGGCGAACCAAGCCTCATACTCCGATAGTGTCATCCCGATCTTAGTAGCAAACTCTTCGGATGTATAAGGCTGGTATAGCACGTTCGCGCCCGACTCCACAACTCCAAAGTATTCGCACGCCCGTGCCCCATCTTCAGGGCCGAGCACAGCTGCGATCTCTTCAGGCGTCCAGATGTAGAACGCCCCCTCGGGGCTGTCGGCGTCTTGAGATGCAAAGAAGCCGCCTTCAGGGCTTGTCATCTCGCGCATCACGTAGTCAAGAGTTTCCTCCACGAGCCGACGGTAAAGAGATTTGCGCGTTATCTGATGCGCTTCGAGATACGTCCAAACCAAGAGCGCGTTATCGTAAAGCATCTTTTCAAAGTGCGGGATGCGCCACGCCGCGTCCACACAATAGCGATGGAACCCACCACCGAGCTGATCGTAGATGCCCCCGCGCGCCATCTGTTCTAAAGAGAGCTCGACCATCGCGAGCGCGTCTGAGTCCCTCGTGCGGTGCCAATAGCGCAGCAAGAGACTCAGCTCCATGCTGTGCGGAAACTTCGGGGCACCGCCGAAGCCCCCATGCTCGCGGTCGAAACTCTGCAGCGCCGCCAGATACGCGCGCTGCAAGAGATCGTGGGTGAGCAGCCCCGTGCTCGGCCTGGGCTGTTGTAATGCCCCCAGATATTGAGTGAGTCGCTCGGCTTGTTCGACGATCTTCTCCCGCTCCTTGCGATAGAGCTCAACAATAGCTCTCAGCACGGTGAGCAAGCCCGGTCGGCCCCAGCGGTCCTCGGGGGGAAAGTAGGTGCCGCCGTAGAACGGCTTCAGATCTGGGGTGAGAAAGACCGTTAAGGGCCAGCCGCCTTGGCCTGTCAGAATCTGTACTGCTGTCATATAGATCTCGTCAAGATCGGGGCGCTCCTCACGGTCCACCTTAATGCTGACGAAGTGCTCGTTGAGGTACTGGGCGATCTCGTCGTTCTCGAAGGACTCATGCGCCATGACATGGCACCAGTGGCACGATGAATACCCGATAGAGAGAAAGATGGGTTTGTCTTGGCGGCGGGCTTTGTGAAGAGCCTCTTCACACCAGGGATACCAATCAACAGGGTTGTTCGCGTGCTGGAGCAGGTACGGGCTGGTCTCGTGGATGAGCCGATTGGGTGCCATGATGATCCTTCTTTCTTCGCAAAGATAGAACAGCTTACTGGCTTTGCCTCTCCAAATCAAGGAGGCATCTGATATAATAGGAGTCCAATGGAACTACCAATGGGGACTGTCACATTTCTCTTCACCGACATTGAAGGGAGTTCCAAGTCATGGGAAGAGCACGCCGACGCGATGTCGGCAGCACTGGCCCAACATAATATGCTGCTTCGTCGGGTGATCGAAGCGCACAAGGGCTATGTTTTTAAACTGTGGGGCGACGCCGTCTACGCCGCGTTCGATACAGCTCTTGATGCCCTCAACGCTGCGATAGAAGCGCAGCGAGAGCTTGTGCGCCACTCGTGGGGGGAGCTTGGCCCGCTGCGGGTGCGCATGGCGCTCCACACCGGCGCAGCCGAAGCGCACGATGGGGATTACTTCGGGCCGACGCTCAATCGCTGCGCCCGCTTGCTCAGCGCCGCTCACGGCGGTCAGATCCTGCTCTCGGCTGCTACGGAAGAGCTCGTGCGCGATGCTCTCCCTCATGGGGTCTCGTTGCGCTCGCTAGGACTCCATCGTCTCAAAGACCTTCAGCGCCCTGAGCACGTCTTTCAAGTCGTTCACCCTGAGTTGCTCACAGAATTCTCTTCATTGCGCACGCTCAACGCTGTGCCGAATAATCTGCCCATTCAGCTGACGAGCTTCATCGGGCGGGAGCGCGAGATCAAAGAAGTCAAAGAGCTCTTACAGCAGACGCGACTGCTCACGCTCACCGGCTCCGGCGGCTGCGGCAAGACCCGCTTGGCACTTCAAGTCGCTGCCGATCTCTTAGAAGACTACCCCGACGGCATCTGGTTTATTGATCTGTCGGTCCTCACCGATCCGACGCTCGTTCCCAGCACGGTTGCGGCGACGTTAGGAATTCACGAGGAGTCTGGACAGCCGACGCTGACCACATTAGCCGAAGCGCTGAAGTCTCGCACGCTCTTGCTGGTCTTAGATAACTGCGAGCATGTCGTAGGGGCGTGTGCTCAGCTTGCCGAAACCTTGTTGAAAACATGTACGGCTATACGGATTTTGGCAACGAGCCGCGAGGCGCTGGGCATCGCTGGCGAGGTCGCATGGCGGGTGCCGTCGCTCTCGCTGCCTCAGCCTCATGAGGTCGCTCAAGCAGGCTCTCTGGCGCACATCACTCACTATGAAGCGGTGCGGCTCTTCGTCGAGCGCGCTGAGGCGGCCTCTTCGGATTTTCGCGTCACCCCGCACAATAGTGGGGCTATGGTGCAGATCTGTCGGCGGCTCGATGGCATCCCCTTGGCGATCGAGTTGGCGGCGGCCCGCGTCAAAGTGCTCTCTGTCGAGCAGATCGCGGCTCGCTTGGATGATCGCTTCCGGCTTCTGACGGGGGGAAGCCGCACGGCCTTGCCCAGACAGCAGACCCTGCGCGCCATGATGGACTGGAGCTATGAGCTTCTGAACGATCGGGAACGTATGCTCTTTCGGAGGCTCTCGGCTTTTGCTGGCGGGTTCACTTTAGAAGCTGCCGAGGCCGTCTGCGCCGATGAGCACATTCTGCCGTATGAGATATTAGATCTCTTGACGAACTTGGTGAGCAAATCGCTGGTCGCCTTTGAAGAGCGCGACGAAGAAGCTCGATATAGGCTCTTAGAGACCGTGCGGCAGTACGCGCGAGACAAGCTCTTAGAGACGGGCGAGGCCGCGCGGATTCGGGATCGTCATCGCGATTGGTTCCTGGCGTTTGCGGAGCGCGCCGAGAGTGCTCTGCAGGGCCCTGAGCAAGCCCTGTGGCTCAAGCGCCTCGAGACCGAGCATGACAATCTTCGGGCAGCCCTCGAATGGTCGAGCAACGATGCAGAGATTGGGCTGCGCTTGGCTGGCGCACTCTGGCTCTTCTGGTACTTGCGCGGGTATGTCAGTGAGGGGCGGGAATGGCTGAGACAATCTCTCGAAAGAACGGGGCACGCCCCGTCGCCCCTACGAGCGAAGGCGCTCTACGGGACGAGTATGCTCGCGCGTGCCCAAGACGACTATGCTCAAGCGACAGCGCTCCTAGAAGAGAGCTTAATGCTCTACCGGCTACTGAAAGACAAGCACGGCGTCGCTTCGGTCTTGGGAAATCTTGGGGTGATCGCATTTGCTCGCGGGGATTACGCCCGTGCCACGAAACTGCATGAAGAGAGTTTGGAGCACTTTCGCGAGCTGGGAGATACAGTGGGGATCGCATCGGCGTTGAGCGAGCTGGGCAACGTGGCTCTGTATCAGAACGATATAGCGCGGGCGGAGGAGTTGCTCGAAGAGAGCTTAGCCCTCTCGCGGGCCGCTCAAGATGATCAAGGGGTAGCGTTGGCGTTGCGGCGCCTTGGGGCAGTGCTCTTGCAGAAGGGTGAGCGCGCCCGAGCGAAAGCTTTACTCCAAGAGAGCTTGGAGCTCTATCGTGGGCTGGGGGCGGTGCCGGGGTTAGCTTCCGTGCTCAATTCGTTGGGCATGGTCGCTTTGAGTGAGGGCGATGCTCAACGGGCGGGCAAGCTGATCTGTGAGAGCCTTATCAAATACCGTGATGTGGGAGACAAGTGGCACGTGGCGCTCTGTTTGGATCGTTTGGCACGAGTGGCGGCAGCTCAAGGGGGCTGGGGGCGCGCGGCGCAACTGCTTGGTGCTGAAGAGGCCCTCCGTGAGACGATCGGGGCGCCCTTGCCGCCCTCAGAGCATGAAGGGCGCGAAGAGACACTTCAGCGTGCCCACGAGCGCTTGGGTGAGGAGCTCTTTGCGGCAGCGTGGGCCGACGGCTACGCTATGAAGCTCGATCAAGCGATCGCCTTCGCGCTGAAGATAGGAATGCTCTTGTAAACACAAGAGGGGCAGGATGATCCTGCCCCTCAGTGCTCTTAATAGCGTCGGTTTGGGCCACGACTACTTCCGCTGCGTGGGCTGCGCTTGCGCGCGCACTCGCGGCAGTAGACCGGCCGGTCGGAGCTGGGCTGGAACGGCAGCTCTGTAATCGCCACGCCACAGCTGGCACACTTGAGTCCCAGATGCGAGACGTCGTACATCTTCCGCTGCCCAAAGGCCATAGAGCTCACCCCCTTCAGAGCATACTCGAGGGCGAAATGGGCTCTGTGGCTTGGTCGCACTGGGAGGGTCTGATGCGAGTCGGGCCCTGGGTTCATTTCGTCCCTCACCAGCAACAATAGCAGATTCTCGGCATACGCGCAACCCTCTCTCTGTTTGCCCTTCGCGCCCATTGACCCACACAGTGCACGTCGCGGGTGCGCCTCTGTCATCTCTCAGCGAGGGGCGGCGGCTTCTCGAGCCAAGCCAGTCAGAGTATCGCGTTCTCGCACACGGCAGCGTTAGCGAGTGATGACCGCATTGTGACTGGCGCCTTGCGTCAAGCGGGCATTGTACGCGCAGCGAGTTTCGAAGAAGCCGTGGCTATTGCGCAAGGGCTTACCCTGCCGCCGGTTCGCGTCGAAGAGATTATGGGCAATTTGGGAACACCCATTGCTCTGTGTGTTTTCGCCCAGCGTGATGAGGCGCAAGAGTTGCAGCAAGAGCTGAGCATTCCTGTCTTCACGGAGATCGAGGCTGCGTTATGCGGGCTGGCGGCCTCCCGCACTTGGCATCAACGACGGGAGCGTCCCACAGCCTTCTCAAAAACAGTACCGTCGGCAAGAGCCTGCGTGACCCTCTGTGGAGAAGCGATTCTTGCAGCTGAGAGAGCGCTTCAGCTCTGTCAAGAGTATGGGATTCCCGTGGCACGGTGGGAGGTCGCAGAGACCCCTGAAGCAGCCGTGTGCGCTGCAGAACGGCTCGGTTATCCTGTCGCGCTCAAGATCATCTCTTCTGAAATAGTTCACAAGACAGACGTGGGCGGCGTCGTGCTGAATCTATCGAGTGCAGAGGCTGTTCACCGTGCGGCTCAGGCCCTGTTGACGCGCTTTGCGGCGAAGGTGATGATCCAACAGATGGTCACCGATGGGGTAGAACTGATCATTGGGGGCAAGCGCGATCCTGCTTTTGGGCCGGTGGTGATGATAGGTCTGGGCGGGATTTTTACGGAGATATTCGACGATGTGGCGTTCCGCGTAGCACCGCTGACTCTCGAAGACGCCGAGGAGATGCTTGCCGAGTTGCGCGGGAGATCACTATTAGAGAAGGTGCGCGGGCGAGCAGCTCTAGATCGTGCGGCGCTCGTGCAAGCGATACTCGCCGTTTCCCAATTGATCGCAGAGAATGGGCAGATCGCTGAGCTGGATATTAACCCCTTAGTAGTGCTGCCATCGGGTGTGCTGGCCGTAGACGCCCGTGTGCTGCTCACAACCGACGCCACTGCATCCAGAGCCACCCCATCGTAAAGACCCCCAGCCCATCTACAAGCCAATCGAGCATATCTGCGCTGCGCCCCGGCACCAATATTTGATGAATCTCATCGGAGAGCCCGTAAAGCCAGCAGAGCACAAGCACGCCCCACAACTGTCGCTTCGTCGCAGGAGAGAACGCCTGCAGCCCTAAAAAACCCAGAAGCCCATACTCGAAGAAATGATAGGCTCTATCGGCGCCGGGCAGCTCGATGAACGGCACTCCTGGGGGAAGCGGGCTATCAGAGAGCCAAAAGATCACCCCAGCATAGCCGAGAAAGAGCACCCACCATAAGAGAGTTCTGAGTTCCAAGTTAGACAGTTCCCAGTTTACTGAGAACTGCTAAACTGGGAACTGTTTTTGGTCGGAGAGGCGGGATTTGAACCCGCGACCTCACGGTCCCGAACCGTGCGCGCTGAACCAGGCTGCGCCACTCTCCGAGCACTTCGTGCGCTTTGTGGCCCTCACCCCGCCTGACGGCACCCCTCTCCCGTAGGTCACCTACGGGAGAATTGTAGGGGCAACCCCCTGTGGTTGCCCAGGGGCAGGCACAGGGGCCTGCCCCTACCTTGTGGGGCCGGGGGTGAGGGCCCTAGTATTGTAGAAGAAAACCCGTCTTACCGCAACGGCACAAACCGCGCGCTGCCCCCACCACGCGGGATGATCGTAAACACTACGCGAGCGTCATCAGAGAGCTCGCTCACAAATGTGTTCCAATCGTCTAAGTTCTTAATGGGCTGACGATTGATCTCTATGATGAGATCGCCGACTTGCAACCCAGCCCAGAACGCCCGGCTCCCCGGCTGGATCTCAGCAATGACGACGCCTTCAGCAGTGCTAGGCAGGTTGAGCTGTCGCGCGATCTCCGGAGTCAGTGCTTGGACCTTCAGCCCAAATTTCTCGAGCCCCTGCCCCTGCGGAATGGGCTGAGTGGGCGCTCCGGGAGCCATGAGAGCCTGCTCGGTGGGGCGCTCACCAAGCGTGATTTCGACCGTCTGGCGCGTCCCATTGCGCAGAATCTCTAACTGCACCTTCGAGCCGACAGGGCGGTACATAATATTCTGTTGCAGCTCGGAGACGCGCTTCACGGGGGTGCCGTCCACGCTGAGCACGATATCGCCTCGCTGCAGGATCCCATAGGATGGCCCATCGGGGCGCACATCGGCGATCAAGACCCCCGATTCCGGCTCGACCCCAAACTGTGACGCAATTTCTTCAGTCAACTCTTGGATGACCACGCCCAGCCATGCCCGACTCACCTTGCCCGTTGCTAATAAGCTGGGCAATACTCGCAACGCAGCGTTGATGGGGATCGCGAAGTTGATCCCCTCGGCGTTCACGGCGATCGCTGTGTTGATGCCGATGACTCGCCCGAGGGCATCGAGCAGCGGGCCGCCGGAGTTGCCCGGATTAATAGCCGCATCTGTTTGGATCATATCTTGGAACTGCCCCGAACCATCGGGCTTGGGGAAATCGCGATGGAGCGCGCTGATAATCCCTGCCGTCACGGTGTGCTGGAATCCCAGGGGGTTCCCAATCGCGATGGCCCAGTCGCCGATCTCGACCTTATCTGAATCCCCTAACTCGACCGTGGGTAACGCATGAGCGTTGGGGTCTTTAAGACGCACCACAGCGACGTCCAAGAACGGGTCGCCGCCGACGAGCTCGCCCTCGACGCTGCGCCGGTCAGGGAATGTGACGCGAATGCTCGTAGCCCCTTGGACGACGTGATTGTTCGTAATAATGATCTTCTGGCCCTGAAACTCGGTGACGAAGCCGCTGCCTAAGGAGCGCTCGATGCCGCGCTCGGGGCCGAACGGCTCCCCAAAGAAGCGCCGCCAGAAGGGGTCATCGAAGAGATCATCAAACGGACTGCGCACCGACCTTTGCTTAATGACTTCAAGCTGGACAACGGCGGGGCTGGCTTTCTGAATAGCCGTCTTGACGGCGTTCTGCCCCGCAGCGATGATCAATTGCTCGATCTGCTCTTTTGTGAGCTGCGCGAAGAGATCGGTGCTTGGAGCTGTGGGTGCCGTCGCTTGAGCGAGGACGAAGGTCTCAGGCGCCTGAGGGCGCTCCGTCACCGCTGGGGTTTGCTGGGCTGTCGGTGCTGGAGCTTGGCGCTGCCATGACCAATCAACGACGACGCCAGCTAAGAATGCCAGCGCTATCACACTGACGATCAGTATCGCTTTCTTCATAGGGTTCAACCTCCTGTGAAATTACCTACGCGATTATAAAGGGCTGCGCACGCCTGTGCAATCCTACTCACTGATTATGGAGAACTTATGAAGAGAAGGTGCTTTCTTTGTCCACGTACGCCTCGTAGAGAATATCGCCGTTACGCCGAGAGATGCTGAGCTCCCTGAGCGGGATGGCGTCGCGTAAGCGCTCACACCCGATGCCGCCGACGGGGCCGGGGGCCTGCCGTCCCCCGATGATCTTGGGCGCGATCACAAAGAGAATCTTGTCTATCAGTCTTTGGCTTAAGAAGCTCCAGGCGATCTCAGCTCCCCCTTCGATGAGCACACTGTCTATCTGTTCTTGCGCAAGCTTCTCTATCACGGCACGGGGGTCGACACGCCCCTGTCGGGCGGGCAGCTTCCAGACTTCGACGTGCGCCTGCTGAAGAGCACGCTCTTTCTCAGCAGAGATCACGTCCGTCGTCGCGAGAATTGTTCGGATCTGATGCGCTGAACGCACGACTGCAGCATCGAGGGGGATGCGCCCGCGGGAGTCGAGCACGATCCGCATGGGGTTGCGGGTCTTCTTCTCTAGGCGCGCCGTCAACTGGGGATCGTCCGCGAGCACCGTCCCGATCCCTACGACAAGAGCGCGATGGCGATGGCGCAGCTCGTGGGCAAATTCTAAAGATCTCTGCGAAGAAATCCATTGGGAATCGCCGGTGTGGGTGGCGATCTTGCCGTCGGCGGTCATGGCCATCTTCAGCGTGATGAAGGGCACGCCCGTCGTCTTAAATTTGAGATAGATCTCGTTGAGCTTGCGGGCTTCTCGCTCCAACAGCCCTTCGATGACCTCGATGCCCGCGCGCCGCAGAGCCTCAATCCCCTGCCCGCTGATGCGGGGATCGGGATCGCGCAGCGCGATAAAGACCCTCTTAATCCCCGCACGGATGACCTCATCAGCGCAAGGGGGATTGCGTTTCCCGGGAGCGGCCACGCACGGCTCAAGATTTACGTAAAGATCGGCGCCGCGGGCGAGCGCTCCTGCTCGCTGCAGGGCGACAAATTCAGCGTGCGGGCCGCCGAACTTCTCATGCCAGCCCTCACTGAGAATAATATTGCGTTTGACGATAACAGCTCCGACCATGGGATTGGGGCTGGTCCAGCCGGCACCACGCTCGGCTAGCTCCAACGCACGTCGCATGAAGTCTTCAGGACGAGGCATGTCATTGTAGTCGCATTGCCAGCTCCATCAGCGTCGGGATGGAGAATCTCTGAATGAGCACAAGGAACAGAATGAGCACCATCGGCGACAGATCTATCCCCACGGGCATGTTGCGCAACAGATAGTACCGAATGGGCGCAAGCAATGGTTCAGTGACAGCGTGCAAGAACTGCACAATAGGGTTATAGGGGTTAGGCTGCACCCAACTGATCAGCGCACGAATGATCACGACCCAAATATAGATCGTGATTGCCCAGTCCAGCACCGACGCCAGAGCTATAAGCAGATTCTTCAGCACGAACATATTATTATTATACAAAGCACACCGGCCCTGTACGAACAGAGCCAGTGTGCGCGCTCTCTGCGATTTTTTTTATCTCTACAGCGGTGCTGACTGATACTGCGGCACGAGCGCGACGGCGACGTGTACTAAGCGTCCCCCTGGCAGCGCCAATCTGAGTCTCTCGCCCTCACGCTCCACCCGGCTCTCTCGCTCTACCCACCGTCCCCCTTCGTTGAGAAAGACGAAAGCTTGCACCTCTTGGTCGTGCCAGTCTGCCGGGATGGCCACCTTGAGCTCGATCTCCTCGTCCGATTCGAACCCTCCCATCATCACGTCGAGAAATCGCAGTGCGGCGGCGGGCACCTCCGGCGTTGTGCGGGTCAGTGAGTGCAGTTGATCCGTGCACTGGTTCATGGACACGATCCTCCTCGCTCCCCCTCGCCCCTGAGTCAAAGAAAGGGTGAGGGCATATTTTTTTGATTTTTTACTTTGCTCCCGTGGCGAGCGCAATCGGTGGAGCTGTGTTGAGCACCGCTACGGGGATCTCAGCTATGACAATATTCGCTTGGGCTTTGACGAAGCACTCCAAGCGCTTCCAGCTGTTGGTCGCGCGGTCGAAGTAGAGCAAGCACAGCTTGCTCTCGTCCAAGCCCTTGATCTCAGCATCGGAGTACTCAAGCTCGATCTGCGCGACACCGGAGCGCATTCCGCTTGCCAAGACGCTCACGATCTTCACAGGGTTCTCTAAGAGATTACGCTGCTGCGGGAACCCGTTGCGATATTTGGCGACAATGACGACGCCATCAGCGTTGACATCGACATTATAGAAGCGCAGCTGGACGCTCGCGGTGTTGGTCGCGTCGAACTCTGCACGCCCGTTGCCGAATTTTCTGAAGATCCACCCCGTGACAGAGTTCTCAACAAGCTCAGCGATGGGGGCCAACAGCCACGGCATGACGATGGGGCAGGGGCTGCTGCCTAGGGCTGCGCCCTCAGCGATGCAGTCACGGTTGAGGCGGATCCCTACGACTGAATCCCCTTGGCCCTCGAAGACCCCCGACGGCCCGCTGGGGTCGCCCCACCAGTTGCGGTCAGCCCGAATAGTTGTCTCGTCCAGCCCGCCCGCTAAGCGCAGTCCAAACTGGGTGTTGCCGACGATATCGTTAAACTCGAGGTCGATCTTGCTGGAGCCTGCACCAAGATCGATGCCCCCTTGGCCATTCTGCAGGACTTTATTGTGATCGAAGCCCACAACGGTCGTCTCGGTGAAGAAGACCCCAGCCCAATAGTTGCTGGCAAATGTGTTCTGCCGGGCGTCTAAATTCGTTGCCCCTTGGGCATAGACGCCGTGCCATCGGTTAGCTTCAACAGTGTTGGCAATCAGATCGTTGTTCGCAGAGCCATTGACAATGCGAACTCCCTCGCGCTCGTTCTCGCGGATCTGATTGAGCTGGAGGATGTTGCCGTTCGCGCCGTCCAGGACTACCCCAGCCTCGCCGTTGGACAGAATCTGATTCTCGCGCAACACGTGCCGCGAGGCCTTCTCTAAGAAGATCCCAGCCTTGCCGTTGTCCTTGATCACGTTATTGACAAACGTGTCGTTGCGTGCCCGCTCGGCCACGCGGATGCCGTAGCCGTTGTTCCCCGAAAGCTCGTTCGATCGGAACGTATTGCGCCCGTCGCTCTCTTGGATGAAGACGCCATCTTCGTGGCTGTCTTTAATAGAGTTCTCTTGGAAGGTATTGTCGCTTGGTGCGCGGCCGGATTCTTGGGCCGCGAGCTTGATCCCAAAGCTGTTATTGAGCAGAGAGTTCTTGAGGAAGACGTTGCCGCTGACGTCGCCGGAGAGCAAGACCCCTTCGGCTCCGGCGCGCGCGTTGTTATAGATACTGTTCCCTTGGATGGTGTTGCGTTTGGCGGAACGCTCCCCTTCTTTGATAGACAGCCCCCCAGCGCTATTATTAAACAGCTCGTTCTCACGAACTTCGTTGTTATCCGACGCTTGAATAGTGATGCCATAGACGCCGCTGGCGCTAATCTTATTTTTCAGAATGACAGCGCCGTTGGCTTTGTCTAATTTGATGCCGTCCATGGCGTTGTTGGCCAGCTCGTTGTTGGAGATCTCGACGCCGTCGTTGTCGGTGACGAAGACGCCTTCCCCTTTATTTAAGATGATCTCGTTGCGGCTGATGACGGCGCGGTCGCTATTGGTACCAACGTAGACCCCGATGCTACCGTTGCTGCGGATCTTGTTCTCTTCAAGTCTGAGATTGGCACTGGACTCTTCTATTTTGACGCCCTCGCCGCCGTTGTTGAAGATCTCATTGCGCAGGAGGATGACGCCCTCAGCGCTGTTGGTGATGGAGACGCCTGCCCCCGCAGCGTTGTGAAACTTGCTATTGGAGACAGCCACGAAATCTTCTTTGATAGCGAGAGCCACTTCGGCTTGATCAGCGTCCACGTCGAACCCAACAAAGAGCGCGTTCTTCGCGATGATCTCGAGAGACCCGATGATCTTTGTCTTATCGCGCCCAGCACGGGAGATCCATTGTAAGCCTTTGACGTCAATGGCGTTCTCTCCCGTCAAGCTCTCCCGATACGTACAGGGAGCGACGATGACGACGCCAAACTCTGAGCGCGGTTTGTGGCGGCTCTCACGGGCCCACTGAAGAGCAGCTGTGAGGGTCTTATAGTTTCCTGGGGTTTCGACGGGCAGGGTGCAGTCCACGAAGATCACGCTGGAGCCAGTCTGGGCTGGAGCAGAAACTCCCCACGCCAAGCCGGCACCAATGAGCACCACAAGCCCAAGAACACGGGCGGGATTGCGCATAGGAACGTCACCTCGCTTTAGGATACAGACCAACCTCCGTGATCGGTCCCCTCTATTATAGGCGCGGACCCCGCCACAGTATGTAATAGGGATTACCCACCCTGGCCCTCACCCCCAGGCTTCGCCTGGACCGTTCGCCTTCGCCCGCTTCCAGCG
>JBKBIX010000130.1:0-2881 GCA_046293845.1 Bipolaricaulia bacterium
GGCAGAGCGATGGCAAGAACGAGCGTCGCGGCGCCGATGGGGAAGATTTGATTATTCGCGTTCCGGTGGGCACGGTTGTCAAGCTGCTTCACACCGGCGAGATCTTAGCTGATCTTGACGAGCCTGGAAAAGAGATCGTCGTCGCGCGAGGGGGGGAGGGTGGGCGAGGGAACGCGCACTTCAAGAGTTCGACCCGTCAAGCACCTCGGATTCGTGAGCGCGGCGCGCCCGGCGAAGAACGCTGGCTCAAGTTGGAGCTCAAGCTCTTAGCCGACGTGGGGATCATCGGCTTTCCGAACGCGGGGAAGTCGAGCCTCATCGCAAAGATTTCGGCGGCGCGCCCCAAAATCGCTCCCTATCCGTTCACAACTCTGACTCCCAATCTTGGGGTCGTGCAAGTCGAAGAGTTCAAAGAGTTTGTGGTTGTCGATATTCCCGGCTTGATCGAAGGGGCTCACCAAGGCAAGGGCCTAGGAGATCGCTTCTTGAAGCACGTCGAGCGCACGCGACTCTTGATTCACTTAATAGATCTGGGACTCACGGGGCGCGATCCCCTCGCCGATTATGAGATCATCAATCGCGAGCTGCGCTCGTTCTCCCCAACGTTAGCTGAAAAACCCCAGATCGTCGTGGGCAACAAGATCGATCTTCTGAGCGAGGAGCAGCGTCATGAAGTGCGCGAGCGTTTTGCTGCTCATAAGATCGAACTCCAGCTGATTTCCGCAGTGACGGGTGAAGGGACGCGCGAGCTTGTGTATCAGTGTTATCGTCGTTTGGAAGAGCTTAAGGCTGCGCAGCTTCCAGCACAAAGCCACCCCCACGCGCCGGTGCGGCGGGTCTATGCGTTCACGGGCGGGCCGGCGTTCGAGATCCATCGTGAAGGAGACACATTTGTGCTCAGCGGGCCATCGGTCGAGCGCCTGAGCCGGCTCTCCCTCGAGGAGCGCGACGCCCAAGAATATCTCTATGAACGCTTAGAAGCATTGAGTATTCTGGCCGAATTGCGGCGCCAAGGACTTCATAAGGGGCAGATCATTCGGGTGGGCACATACGAGCTTGTCTATACAAGAGACTGAACTCCCTTGACAAAAGCAGACTAATCTGGTAGGATTTTTATGGAACGGCGCTACCAGAAAAGAGGTTAGGTTAGATTATGGCACAGGCGTTGGAGATCAGAGACTTATATGTGAGCGTCGAGGGCAAAGAGATCCTGAAGGGCCTGACGCTCACCGTGAAGACCGGCGAAATCCACTCGATCATGGGGCCTAACGGGTCAGGGAAGAGCACGTTAGCGCTAGCACTGATGGGGCATCCCAAGTACGAAGTCACTCAGGGAGAGATTCTCTTTAAAGGGCAAAACATTGTCGAGCTGGAGCCTGATGAGCGCGCTCGGTTGGGGCTGTTCCTCGCGTTTCAGTATCCCTTGGAGATCCAGGGGGTTCCCCTGGGCCGTTTTCTCTGGGCTGCCAAGAAGGCCCGCTTCGCGGAAACTGCTGACGGGCAGCCCGACAAGAAAGCCGACGCGAAAGCGCTATCACAGTTTAGAAAAGAACTACAAGAGAAGATGAAGCTCTTGAAGATGGACGAGGCGTTCGCCCAGCGCTATCTCAACGTCGGGTTCTCCGGCGGCGAGAAGAAGCGCGCGGAGATCGTCCAGATGCACATTCTCAAACCCGAGATCGCTATCTTAGATGAGACTGATTCGGGGTTAGATATTGACTCCGTCAAGATCGTCGCTGAGGCCGTCAATCAGCTTCGCGGGCCGGACTTTGGGGCTTTAGTCATCACGCACTACCAGCGCATCTTGAATTTCTTGAAGCCGGATTTTGTGCACGTCATGATAGACGGTCGGATCGTGCGCAGCGGCGACGCAAGCTTAGTGCACGAGCTCGAAGCCAAGGGCTACGATTGGCTGGTGAACAAAGTCAAGGCCGAGGCGGTGAGATAGATGACCAAGAAGCTTGAAGAAGTGCGCCATCTTGGGGAGAAGAAGCGCCCCACAGCAGTTGGAGAAAGAGAGAAAGAGACATACGACCGAGATTACTCGCGCTACGCGTTCAGCTACCCCACAGACACATATAAGTACGTGCTCCAGCCGGGGCTCTCCCGCGAAGTGATTGAGGAGATCTCGGCGATCAAGAACGAGCCCAAGTGGATGCGCGAGTTCCGCCTGCACGCATACGAGATCTTTCTGAAGAAGCCCATGCCCACCTGGGGAGCGGATCTCTCAGCGATCAATTTCGACACGATCACGTACTACGCGACCCCTATGGACAAGGGCGCACGCAGCTGGGACGATGTCCCCGAAGAAGTGAAGAAGACTTTTGATCGTTTAGGGATTCCAGAAGCCGAGAGAAAATTCTTAGCGGGCGTGGGCGCGCAGTACGATTCCGAGGTAGTCTATCACTCCATTCGCGAAGATTTAGCGAAGAAGGGCGTCATCTTTTTGAGCATGGACGATGGGCTGCGAGAGTACCCGGAGCTAGTGAAGGAGTACTTCGGCACGGTGATTCCCCCAACGGACAACAAATTTGCCGCGCTCAATAGCGCTGTCTGGAGTGGGGGAAGCTTTATCTACGTGCCCAAGGGTGTCCACGTAGAGATCCCGCTGCAAGCGTACTTCAGAATCAATGCGCCGCAGATGGGGCAGTTTGAGCGCACGCTCATTATCGCCGACGAGGGCGCGCGCGTGCACTATATCGAAGGGTGTCTGCCCGGCGGCGAACAAGTCAGCGCGGGCGATCGCTGGGTCAATGTAGAAAGCCTCAAACCCGGCGATTACGTCATCGCCGATAACGGCGAGCAGGCCCGCGTCCGCGCCGTTATGGTGCGCCCATATCGCGGCGAGATGCTCACTATCAAGCCGATATCGCCGTATAAT
>JBKBIX010000131.1:0-2877 GCA_046293845.1 Bipolaricaulia bacterium
CTCGCGTGGTGGCAATTACACAAAGATACGTTTCTCGTCGAGGGCTTTGGCGAGCGCAGCTCGCCGTTCCGCACGGAAAACCCCCAAGCCAAAGCGATCGAGTCCCGCACCGATATCTCAGGTGCGGGCGAACCGTTGCAGTTTGTCGGCTCGGCAACGTGCGTGGCCTGCCACGCTCACCCAGAGATCAGCGATGTCTATATCCCCGAATCGAGCAAGCGCCACGTCGAGATCTGGTTCCGCCCAGAGTTTATGACAAGCAAGAATATCGAAGAATTTAAAGATCACCCGTTCATAGACGAACAGACCCTCAAGACGATGGACGTGACGTGCGAAGCGTGCCACGGCCCAGGGAGCGAGTATACAAAACTGATGCAGAAAGGGATGGCACTCGAAGCTGCCGGCCAGAGCGTCGAAGCCGCGGCGCTCATCGGCAAGGCGAAAGAGATCGCGCGGGCCAACGCCCGACAGAACATCAGCGAGCACGACCCGGCTACGGGGTACTCGCGCGTCTGGGCGATCTTTGAGAGACTCATCGAGAAAGCATTGGCTGCAAAGGGGCAGAACCGACCCACAGAGTAAAGGAGTTGACTTTCACCCAGGTCTTTTTTACAATGAAGTCAGAGTATTTTACTCGGATTTTGGGGTGTCTCTTATGAAAGTGACGCGCAAGAGCGATTACGGTCTGCGGGCCTTGTGCACCCTGGCGCGCCAGTACAACGGGGAGCCCGTCTCGATTGGGCAGCTCTCCGCAGAGCACAAGATCCCCGAACCGTTCCTCGAGAAGATCATGCAGGAGCTGCGCGAGCATGGCTTAGTTGAAGCGACCCACGGGCGTGGCGGCGGGTATCTGCTCAAAAAACGCCCCTCGCTCATCTCGCTGCGCGAGATCGTGCGCGCGCTCGATGGCCCCATCGCGCTCGTCACGTGCTTAGACCCAAACTTACAATGCTCCATCGAAGCGAACTGCCCGACAAGCTCCATCTGGGAGATCATCAACCAAAAACTCGAAGAATATCTTGGCTCGCTCACGCTGAGCGATGTCATTAACATACAGCAAGCCGAGCGAGTAAAGGTCTCATCATGACCCTGAGTGAACGCGCCCGCGAAGCCCTCCACAAGATCGAGATTCCCCGTGCCCACCGATCCCTGAGCGATCTGGTCGAAGACCTCTCGATTGACGGAAAAGTTGCCCGCGTGCGGCTGAAGCTGCTCCCTGCGTATGTCTCCAAGTCCCAGCTCAAAGCGTGGGCTGAACAAGCCCTCAAGACCCTCTCAGAGATCGAGACGGTTCACGTCGAGTTTGTGCAAACTCCTCGACCCCAGCCTAGGGTTCCCCGTCCCCCACAGAGATTGCGCTTTCCCCAGATCGCCCATATTCTCGCGATCTTCAGCGGCAAGGGCGGGGTGGGCAAGAGCACCGTCAGCGTCAATATAGCTGTCGCGATGGCGCAGCAAGGAGCGCGCGTCGGGTTGTTCGACGCTGATGTGCACGGGCCGAATATCCCCAATCTTATGGGATTGAGAGAGCCGCCGACCGTCAACGCCGGAAAGCTCGTCCCGATCTGCAAATACGGCGTGCACGCGATCTCCATCGGCTTGTTAGTCGGAGGAGGAGACCCGCTCATCTGGCGCGGCCCCATGATCTCGAAAGCTATTAATGAATTATTAGAGAGCACGGCCTGGCCGGAGCTGGAGTATCTCATAGTGGACATGCCTCCGGGGACGGGGGATGCCCAGCTTGGGCTGGCTCAAGACGTCGAGCTTGCCGGAGCGATCGCGGTGACGACCCCGCAAGAAGTCGCACTCTCCGACGTGAGAAGGGGCATCGGGGCGTTCCACAAGCTCAATGTACCCATCATCGGGATCATTGAGAACATGGCATATTATCTCTGTCCCAAGTGTGGAGATAAGGAGTATATCTTTGGTCGAGGGGGCGGCGCTGCAGAGGCCCAAAAGCAGAATATCCCCTTGCTGGGGCAGATCCCCCTCGACCCGAAGCTCCGCGAGGGCGGCGACGCTGGTGTCCCTATCGTGATTGCTGATCCGTCGTCACCGGCCGCGCAGGAGTTCATGAAGATCGCCGATACACTCATCAAATACTTCACCCTCACCCCCGGCCCCTCTCCCCTCCGAGGGAGAGGGGAGCAAGGGTGAGGGGGCAGTGAGGTGACCACCGATGACCCCTGACGAGATCCGCGAGATCATCCGCGAGAACGTCTTCGACCCGGAGCTAGGATACAACGTCGTGGACTTGGGACTGCTCTACGACGTTGAGGTCCGCGGCGACAAAGACGTGCGCTTGGAGATGACGCTGACGACCGTGGGCTGTCCGCTCTACGAACAGATCCAAGCCGACTGCGAGCGCGTCATCAAAGAGCACTACGGCGAGGACGTCAACGTCGAGGTCGAGTTCGTCTTCGACCCGCCGTGGAGCCCAGAGATGATGTCGGAAGAGATCCGCGCGGAGATGGGATTTATCTAAATGTCTCTTTGTATCTACTGTAGCAAGCGGGCGGGCAAGCGCGCCTGCCCGGCGTTGGGAGGCCTGATCTGCCCAACGTGCTGTGGGCAGCATCGCGGGATTGAGATCAGCTGCCCCATCAGTTGTAAATATTTTAAGACACACGAGGGCTACCACCGCGTCCGGCTCGCCGAGGAGTTTCACGCTCTATGGCTAGAGAAGACTGAGCCGCTCTACAAGGCAGGCAAGGAGCGTCTGATAGATCTGATGGCGATGGTCGAGATGCTCGTCTATCAATTCTATCGCGAGCGGGCGCTGGGCACGGATAGCGAGGTCTTGGAGGCTCTCGAATTTTTACAGCGTCGGTTTGGCCCAGTACTCATTGCGGAGGCCGGGGGCACAGCGCTGGCTAC
>JBKBIX010000132.1:0-2612 GCA_046293845.1 Bipolaricaulia bacterium
GGGAGTTCTGTAATAGCGAAGGGTCGCGCTGGGCTTGTGACAGCTCAGCGATTGATCGCGCATTGGAGTACGCGCAGCAGTATTTCGACAAGTTGGGTCTGAAGACCGAGCGAGTGCCGTTCTCGCTCTTCTGTCGCACGGGGTTGTCTCACAATCTCGAAGCGATCTTGCCGGGGACAGAATCACAACAATCAGTATTGATCACGGCACACCTAGACAGCACGACATTTGGCTCCGTGACTATCGCTCCCGGGGCCGACGATAACGCCAGTGGCAGCTCTGCGGTGTTAGAAGCCGCGAGAATCTTGAGTCAATATAAGTTCAAGCACACAATTCGCTTCGTGCTCTTTACTGGGGAGGAGCAAGGGCTGATAGGTAGTCGAGCGTATGCGGGAAAACTTGCTAGCGAGGGCGTGCAGATCTTGGGCGTTTTTAATATGGACATGATCGGCTACGATAGCGATAGTAATGGCGCGTTTGAGGTGCACGCGGGCACTCGCGAAGGCTCCGTCAGGCTTGCTGATCTTCTCGTACAGACGCTGCAGGCATACGAGATCAAGCTTGCCCCAGAAGTTCTAGAAGTGGGCGCGACGAATCGCAGCGATCACGCGTCGTTTTGGAGTCGCGGGTATCCTGCAGTCTTAGTGATCGAAGACAGCGAATACGGCGAGACAGATGATTTCAACCCGTACTATCACTCGACGGCAGATACTCTCGATAAGCTCGATCTCTCTTACGCCAAGCGCATCGCTCAAGTTGTGATCGGGGCGGCAGCGCAATTAGCAGAGCCAACTCAGTAAAAAAAACTCTGAGTTCTTTTATTATAACTTTGAACTTAGAACTTGTAACTGTCGAACTCTCTCGTGCCGAGGGGGGGACTCGAACCCCCACGGATTACTCCACACGCCCCTCAAACGTGCGCGTCTGCCAATTCCGCCACCTCGGCAAGCTTCGCTTGACGTTCATCTTCGCTGGCTTGCAGCCGGCGAAGCCTGGCTCTTGAATATTAGCTCATAGTTGGCGCTCTGTCAAGATCGATAAATTTCTGTCCCCGCGCGCCCTTCCAACGCCTCCAAAGCCTTCTCCAGCGACGTAATGTACGCGCGCTCGCCCCCGCTCTCTAGAAAGCGTATTGCCGCTTCAACCTTCGGCCCCATGCTCCCCGCCGGAAAATGCCCCTCAGCTAAATACCTTCGCGCTTCACTCACCGAAAGCTTATCCAAAAAGATCTGGTGCGGCGTGCCAAAGTGCAACGCCACCCGCTCGACATCTGTCAGAATCAGTAAGACCTCCGCCCTCAGCTCTTCAGCCAACAGCGCCGACGCTAAATCTTTGTCTATAACAGCTTCGACCCCACGCCACCGCCCGTCTTCACGCACGACCGGCACTCCCCCACCCCCACAGGCAATCACAATCGAGCCCGCTTCGACCAACTCCTTGATGCTCTCGATCTCGACGATATCTTTTGGCTCTGGCGAAGCCACGACGCGGCGCCACGGCTTGGCACCCTTTCCCACTCTCTTGAGCACATAGCCCTTCTGCTCTAAGGCCGGGCGCTCGCGTTCAGAATAGAACGGCCCAATGGGCTTCGTCGGATCGGCAAACGCAGGGTCATCGCGATCCACACGCACTTGGGTTATAACGGTTACGACCGGCTTCGCGATGCCCAGCTGCACAAGCGCTTCGCGCAGCTTCTGCTGAATTAAATACCCCAATTGCCCCTGGGTCATCGCCCCGCAGACGTCCAGCGGCAACGGCGAGACGAACTTTTTCGCTTCCTCTTGCTGGATCAAGAGATTCCCCACTTGCGGACCGTTGCCGTGCGTGATGACGACACGATACCCTCGAGCAATAATCTGCGCGATTCTTGCGCAACTGCGCTCAACAGTACGGATCTGCTCGGCAATAGACCCGTTGGCATTCGGGTCGAGCAGGGCGTTCCCGCCTAACGCGATAACGACGGTCTTGTTCGTATTCATCAGTGCTCCTTAATTTTATTACTCCCTCCCTGTGTCGGGGAGGGGTTAGGGGAGAGGTCAAATCCTCTCGACTTTGATGAGATTGGTCGTTCCCGGCACACCAAAGGGCACGCCCGCCGTGATCACCACGAGCGAGCCCGACGGGAGCTGCCCCGCCCTCGCTGCCGCTTCGATAGAGAGCTTCAGCATAGCATCTGTGTCCTTCGAAAACTCAACGTGCACAGGATAGACACCCCACACCAACGCCAATTTGTTGCGCACCCGCTCGGTGTACGTCACAGCGATAATCGGCGTTCTGGGGCGAAACTTCGCGACCAATTTCGCTGTTGATCCCGAGGTCGTCGAAGGGATAATAGCTGCCGCGCCAATCCTGTCAGCGATCTGACACGCTGATTCCCCAATCGCTTCTGTCACTGTTCCCTCGCTCATCTCGTATCGGTGATAGATCGTCGGTGATTTTTCAAGGCGCTCGGCAATGCGGCTCATCATGCGCACCGCTTCTATAGGATAATTGCCCACAGCGGTCTCCTCCGAGAGCATGATCGCGTCCGTCCCGTCGAGAATAGCATTAGCAACGTCGGCGACCTCGGCGCGCGTGGGCGCGGGGTTCTCCGTCATAGATTTGAGCATCTG
>JBKBIX010000133.1:0-2556 GCA_046293845.1 Bipolaricaulia bacterium
ACCCTGCACGGGCTTCCTTGGCGACTCCCATTACCCCGTATAGAGTCTATGCCGTATGAACCAGATACGGCGCAGCATCATATACGGGGTGTGTGTCCTCCTTTTGATCTCTTCGTTTGGGCAGATCGCGTCGGGCCAGTCTGTGCTGGGGCGCTTCATCAGCGAGCTGAGCTTCAACAACGTCGCACCGTACTTTCTCAACGCCGAGTTTCGCATTCTCTCGCGCATCAGCGTCGCTGAAGCCGCCTTCGCGACCGATACGAAGTTCGATATTAGTCTGTTGCGCTGGCAGAAGTTCATCGCGTCTGTGGGTATCAATCCCCTCTCAGCACGCAATCGCCTCACGTTTATCAACGGGTTTACGTTCTACAGAAACGAGCTGGTCGCGGCGCTGAGCTTCGGCGGGGTTTCTATCGGGGTCGAGCTGATCTTAGAGAACCAAAGCCCATCTTTGGAGGTCGGGCTGGTCGTCGAAGCTGCCGCCAAGACAACATGGTTTACTATTGCCAGCTACACCGGGTTCGGCGTCACTCAGGTCGTCGAAGATTTGGACTTAGATCAACTGCCCATTGTGAACGAGCCCTTCGGGTTTGAACCGAGAATCGCGAAGCTGGACACGTTCAGCGAGCGCGAGCCGGATCGCGTCGTCACCGCGCCGTTCGTGTTCACCGAAGAGATCGTGGCCGCAGAATTTTATGCCCTTGATATCGCTTCGTTCAGCGTGATGACACTCTTCACGCCAAGCGGGCTGAAGAAGCTCATCCCCGCGCTCGCGGTCAAAGTCAACGTGCCAGCGGCGGACTTGCGCTTGCGCATGACGATCAGCTCAACGTTCGAATTCGTCCCGCCTTCGGTCTACTTGACGTTCTTGCCCATCGAGCTCTATTTGCGCTGGAGCTTCTTCCAGTGGCGCAGCCTCACGCTCTTGGCCGATCCGGCTCCTCCAGGGCCGGTGAACGGGGCGTTCTCCTTCCGTAAGCAAGTCTTCCAATCGCTTTTTGAACTCGCGTTCTTCCGGGCGTTCACGGAGATCTGCTTTGGGCCAGACTGCCCTGGAGGCTCAGGCTTAGAATGGCGCTTCGGCGTCGAGTTGCGCTTTCTCTTTGGCAGCCCATAACTCAAGCAAGCCCTTCATAGAGTGTAATGTCTATTACCTTCGTGTAGGTGAGATACCAAGACTCTCACCACTTGACAAAGTGATCATCTTATGCTATAGTTGTTTTAGCTCCAGACAAGGAGGTTGGGAAGCGCAGCCCATAAGACGGTCCTGACAAAGGCAAACCGCGCGAAAGCGCGGGGCGCAAAGCCACAGACCTACAACAGTGTGAACTGTTATGGTGGCTGGGCTGCCAAAGGACCATGAAGAAGATACTCGTGCTTGCTGCGGTGATCGGCGTATGCGGTCTGGCGTTCAGCTTAGAAAGCTCCTCGCAAAGCTCGGCCAGCGCAACCGTGACGTTTCGTATAGCCCCTATGATGAGCCTCTCCGTCTGGGGCGAGAGCCCTTCTGGGAACAGCGTTGTTTCAGTGTATACTATCCCGCGCCCGACGGCGCAGGAACGCCAGATGGGATTTCTTGAGCGTCTCAGCGCTCTCACGCTGATAGCGCGCAGCACCGTGCCGTGGGCCTTGCGCGTCCGCGCCTCCCAACCCGATATGGGCCTCAGCGACGACGGCACATATCGTAAGCCCGTGAGCGACCTCGAAGTCCGCGCCGCTCACAGCTCGTACATACCCGTCACTGTGTACGATCAGACTGTCGCTCGCGGCCCTGTGGGGGAGCACCTCCTCTCGATTGATTACCGTGTGCGCCTAGGAGCAGAGCATCGCGACGGCAATTATCACGTCACGCTGATCTACACGCTCACCTCTCGATAGACGTGCGATGGACTATCACCTTGTAAACCGTGCTTTCACCTTGACAACGGCCCCCTCGTTTGATATAGTATAATATCTTATAACGCCAAGGGGGCGAAAGCTATGCAAATCACAATCTACTACACGAAAGACGACCTCTATCTCATCAAGCAAGTCGAGGCTAAAGCTGAACGAGAGCGACGCAGCAAGAGCTCCGTCATCCTCTCGATCGTAGAAGAGTACTTTGAGCGCAAGAAGAAGATCGGCGAGATCTTATGCGATTTGGGCAAACTCACCCCAGAGAAGCTCAATCAAGCGATCGAGATTCAAAAGAAAGAAGGGGGCACGCGAACGATCGGCGAGATCCTGCTCTCCAAGAAGTGGGTCACCGAGCACGATCTCATGCGCGCCCTGATGCTCCAAGGCAAGGTCGCAGCAATTGACTAACTTCTTATGAGCCGCAAGGTCCGTCGCGTGTTGCGCATAGCAGCTCTCGGCGTAGGACTAGCAGCTCTGTCCGGTCAGGCGCTGCTCATCTCGAATATCGAGTTTGATCTCTCCCTCCCTAGAGGAGCCTCGGAGACCCTCTCTTTTCAAGTGCTCAACAACGAAGCCGAGCCGCTCGAGATTCAGATCAGCCTCGCCGACTGGGACCGCGACATCAACGGGGAAAATCGCTTCTACCCACCAGGGACGCTG
>JBKBIX010000134.1:0-2552 GCA_046293845.1 Bipolaricaulia bacterium
GAACTCCGCGATCGGGGGATTAATGCTCACGGGGCGCTGCGCCCAGCCCAGTGAGAAGAGCCACGCTCCAGCTATGAGCGTGAGGGCTGTAGTGCCCAGGGCGCTAGAGCGAAACGCTTTGCCATTGAGCAAGGTGCGAATCTGTGGGCTTTGTGGCCATAAGAAAAGTGTGCCCACAGCTAAGGCCACTGCCCCAAGGAGATAGACAGTCGCTACGGGATTGATCGGCAGAATATAAAAATACCCGAAGATCAAGCTGAGCACGCCAGCAGCACTGTAGAAGAGCGGTGCAAACGCTTCTAAAAGGGTGACGGCTCGCGCGCGCACCGCGCGAATGAGAAAATACCCCGATAACTCAAGGGCGAGCAGCGCCACAACAAAGAAGACGCCCGTCAGGATCTTATGCTTGACCACGAGCTGAACAAAACCGATCCAGGGGAAGAGCAAGCCCCCTAAAAGAGCCAGCCCCGCAAGCAGAGCCAAGCCGTGCAAACGTAGCCGGCCAAGATCAAGTGCTTGTTGGGCGCTCGCCGTGCGCATTGATGCTCTCCTGAGTATCGTCCATCTTCGCCGGCTTGCAGCCGGCGAAGGCGTATGGTGCAGGCGAAGCCTGCTGGTGCGCCCGGTGCGACTTGAACGCACGACCTGCGGTTTAGGAAACCGCTGCTCTGTCCAACTGAGCTACGGGCGCACGCTGCACGTGGGCTCCGCTATTTAAAACAAAAGAGAGCACTCCGTCAAGGACAGGGTTCCCCAAGAATCTGGGCATAGAGCCGCCGTGCCGCGTCCTGCTCAGCAGCTTTCTTGCTGCGTCCCTTCCCCAATGCAGAAAGGCCGTTCACTTCCACCTGCACGGTAAATTCTTTGCAATGATCTTCTCCCTCACTGCTCACGAGGGTATAGAGGGGCTTCTGATGTTTTTCTTGCGCCCACTCTTGGAGCAAGGTCTTGTAATCCCGACGGTGCCGCCCCGCGGCGACGCGCTCGATCTCCGGGTGCAAGAGCTTGAGGACTAACTGGGCAGTGCGCTCGTAGCCATAGTGCGCAAAGACTAACCCCATCAGAGCTTCGAACGCATCGCCCAAGAGTTTCGAGTTGGAACGTCCCCCCGACTCTTCTTCCCCGTGCCCCAACAGCAAGCACTGATCGAGGCGCAATTCACGCGCTTTTTCTGCTAACACTGAGCCGCTGACGACGACGGATTTTATCTTGGTCAGCTCGCCCTCGGTACGATTGGGATAGTTCTCAAAAAGATACTCAGCCACGGCCAGCTCGATGACCGCGTCGCCTAAAAATTCTAGACGCTCATTGGACTCCAGTCCTGGAGGCTGCTCATTGACGTAAGAGCTGTGCCGGAAGGGTCGCTCGAGCTCTTCGAGCGCGAGCTCTTCCAGGCCGAGGCGCTCTCGTAGTCGTTCAAGCTCCGTCACGTGTGCGTGCGGGTGTGCGGAAGCTCTGTAGAAAAACTACAGAACTTGCGCTCAGCAGCACGGCTTCACCTCGATTCGTTCCCTCTGTTTCTGGGGCGGGAGGATTCGAACCTCCATTCACGGCTCCAAAGGCCGGCGTGCTACCGTTGCACCACACCCCAAAGGCGATATAATAATCATACAGTTCAGAGGCCCACAGTGCAAGGTCTAGCTCGTCATGGTGAACTTGCAACTGTCGTGTGGACTGCTATAATCAATCTACAGAGGTGATCGGATGTTTTACTTTGATCTATACTTTCTAGTCTTGATTATCCCGGCGTTAGCGTTCTCGCTCTACGCGCAGTATCGCGTCTGGTCGACATATAATAAATACGCTCAGGAGCGCTCGGCATCGGGGTTGACGGCGGCGCAAGCGGCGCGACGGCTGCTCGATCGTGCTGGGCTGTATGACGTCAAGATCGAAGCCGTGCCCGGACAGCTCACAGATCACTACGACCCCCGCACGAAGACATTAAGGCTTTCGGCTCCGGACAGCCCTTCTATAGCAGCTATCGGGGTTGCCGCTCATGAAGCGGGCCACGCCCTGCAAGACGCGCATGGCTACGCGCCGCTGGTGGTGCGCAATACAGCAGTCCCGGTGGCCAACTTCGGCAGTATGCTGGCCTTCCCGCTCTTCTTCATCGGGCTTTTCGCGGGAATGCCCTTGCTGCTGTGGGCAGGGGTGCTCTTCTTTGCCGGCGTGGTCTTCTTCACGCTCATCACGCTGCCGGTGGAGTTCGACGCTAGTCGCCGCGCGGTGCAGATCCTCCACGAGAGCGGAACGATCGTCGCGAAATCTGAGCTAGGGGCCGTGCAGAAAGTCTTAAACGCTGCGGCGCTCACGTATGTCGCTGCCGCGGCGATGGCCGTCTTGCAGCTCATACGATTATTGTTGATCGCGCGGGATTCACAGCGATAGATGAAGCTTGCCCCCTCGCTCTTAGCTGCAGACTTTGGGAGACTGCTTGAGCACGCTCAGGCAGTCTCTGATCTTTCAGACTATCTGCACTGGGACGTGATGGACGGGCACTTCGTGCCCAACTTAACTTTTGGCCCGGTAGTCGTCAACGCGCTGCGCGACAG
>JBKBIX010000135.1:0-2518 GCA_046293845.1 Bipolaricaulia bacterium
ATGAGCAAACCGACCCGTGGGGCATCAAAGTGAAGGCCGTCGAGATCAAAGACGTGAGAATCCCCCAAGAGATGCAGCGAGCGATTGCTCGTCAAGCCGAAGCCGAGCGCGAGCGCCGCAGCAAAGTGATCAACGCTGAGGGCGAGCTGCAAGCCGCGACGAAGCTCCGTGAAGCTGCCGAGATTCTCACACAGAACCCAGCGTCGCTGCAATTGCGCTACTTGCAGACACTGATAGATATTTCGTCGGAGCGCAACACAAGTACGATCGTCTTCCCGCTGCCGGTAGATATGATGAGGGCGTTTATGGCGCGGGATGAGAAGTAGCGTCTGGCCCTCACCCCGCCTGACGGCACCCCTGCTCCCCTCTCCCTCGGAGGGGAGAGGGCACGCTGCCCAGGCTCCGCCTGGACCGTTTGCCGTGCCGCCTCCGGCGGCACGATGAAGCCCACGCGCAGCGTGCAGGCGAAGCCTGGGGGTGAGGGCCTGCACATCGTCGTCATAGACTTCGGGGTGAAGCGCAACATTTTGAGGAATTTACGCGCACGCGCTGGCAGAGTCACGGTCGTCCCAGCGCGCTGGAGCGCTGAAGAGATTCTCAAGCTCAAGCCCGATGGGATTCTGCTCTCCAATGGCCCTGGAGACCCGTCTATCCTCACAGACGCGATACGCACAGCGCACCACCTGATTGAGTCCGAGCGCTGCCCGATCTTCGGCATCTGTCTGGGGCATCAGATCTTGGGTTTAGCGCTGGGAGCGCGCGCGTATAAATTAAAGTTCGGCCATCGCGGTGCCAACCAGCCCGTCAAAAACCTTTTAACACACAGGGTCGAGATCACCTCGCACAATCACGGCTTTGCTCTGGCGGATCTGCCCCCAGACTTAGAACTTACGCACATCAATCTCAACGATGGCTCGGTCGAGGGCTTTCGCCATAAAAAGCTTCCGATCTTCGCGGTGCAGTTTCACCCCGAAGCGTCGCCGGGGCCACATGATGCGTGCTCGCTCTTCGATCAGTTCTTCGCATTGATAAGAAGCTCACGGACATGCCAAGGCGCTCTGATCTGAAAAAGATTTTAGTGATCGGCTCCGGGCCGATTGTCATCGGCCAAGCGGGAGAATTTGACTACTCGGGCAGCCAAGCCTGTAAAGCCCTGCGCGAAGAGGGCTACGACGTTATCTTGGTCAATAATAATCCTGCGACGATCATGACCGATCCGGAGAGCGCTTCGCGCGTCTACATCGAGCCGCTCGTCCCGGAGATCTTAGAAAAAATTATCGCGCGGGAGCGCCCAGATGCTCTCTTGCCCACCGTGGGCGGCCAGACCGCGCTCAACCTCGCTGTTGAGCTTGCGCGTGCAGGGGTCTTGCAGCGCTATGGCGTCGAACTGATCGGCGCGTCACAGCGCGCTATCGAGATCGCCGAAGACAGATTGCTCTTCAAAGAGACGATGGAGCGCACAGGGCTGCCCGTGCCCAGAGGGGGCTTAGCGCGATCACTCGACGAAGCTCTGAGAATTTCTCGCGAGCTGCGCTATCCCATCTTAGTGCGCCCGTCGTTCACCCTTGGGGGAGAAGGCAGCGGCATCGCCCACTCTGAAGAGGAGCTGTCTGGTGTGGTGCAGCGCGGTTTGGAGCTCAGCCCCGTGCACGAAGTCTTATTGGAAGAGTCCGTGATCGGCTGGAAAGAGTTCGAACTCGAAGTGATGCGCGACCGAGCAGACAACGTCGTGATCATCTGCGCGATAGAAAACTTTGATCCCATGGGCGTCCATACGGGCGATTCGATCACCGTTGCCCCGGCGCAGACGCTCTCCGACAGAGAGTATCAGCAGATGCGCGACTGGGCTATCAGAGTGATACGTGCCGTTGGGGTTGAAACTGGGGGGAGCAACATTCAATTTGCCGTGAACCCCACGGATGGAACGATGCTCGTCATCGAGATGAACCCGCGCGTCAGCCGCAGCTCGGCGTTGGCTTCCAAAGCGACGGGCTTTCCCATCGCGAAGATTGCAGCAAAGTTAGCTGTGGGCTACACGCTCGACGAGCTGCCCAACGATATTACTAAGAAAACCCCGGCGAGCTTCGAGCCGACGATAGATTACGTCGTTGTCAAGATTCCTCGATGGAACTTCGAGAAATTCCCAGAAACTGACACGACGCTGACAACGCAGATGCGCTCTGTCGGCGAGGTGATGGCGCTGGGGCGCACGTTCAAAGAAGCTTTGCAGAAAGCGATGCGCTCGTTGGAGATCGGGCGGCTTGGTCTTGGCGGAGACACCGATCTTCTGCTCTCGCCGGAGCTGATTCGTGAGCATCTGAAACGCCCAAACCCCCAGAGAATTTTCTATATCTATCGCGCGGTGCAATCGGGCGTCTCGGCCGAGGAGCTCGCTCGCTGGACGGGGATAGACCCATGGTTTTTGGCGCAGATAGAAGAGATCGCGCATTTCGAGAAGAGACTGCGTGGGATAGGGGCCCTCACCCCTGGCCCCTCTCCCGTAGGTGACTACGGGAGA
>JBKBIX010000136.1:0-2489 GCA_046293845.1 Bipolaricaulia bacterium
CCGAAATTATCGCTTGTTCTGGACCGGCCAGCTCGTCTCCCTCACAGGGACATGGATGCAGTCCATCGCCCAGGGCTGGCTCGTCTACCTGCTCACCAAATCCGCGCTGCAGCTGGGCGTCGTCAGCTTCTCACAGTTCCTGCCCGTCTTGCTCTTTACCCTGCTGGGCGGCGTCGCCGCCGACCGCTTCGATCGTCAGAAATTGGTGATCCTCACCCAAACTGCCTCGCTCGTCCAAGCGTCTCTCTTAGCCCTGCTGACATTGACCGGCGTCATCGAGGTCTGGCATATCATCGCTCTCGCTTTCTTATTAGGAACGATCAATGCTTTGGATACCCCGGCGCGCCAAGCGCTCATCCATGAGCTCGTCTCCAAAGAAGATTTGATGAACGCCATCGCGCTCAACTCCACGGCATTCAACGGCACGCGCATCGTTGGGCCGGCCATCGCCGGGACGCTGCTTGGAGCGCTCAGCGCCTGGCTCAGCTCTCAGTTCGCCCTGGACTCCGAGAACGCAACCCGCATCGCCATTGGGATCTGCTTCGCCCTCAATGCCCTGTCGTATTCGGCAGTGATCGTCGGGCTGATGCTCATGGATCGTCGTCCTGCTGAAGAAAACCGCAATCACGAGTCGGTCTGGAGGAGCCTGTGGGCGGGGCTCGACTACGCGCGGCGCGATCGAAGAGTGCTCGCGCTGCTCAGCCTGATGGGGGTCTCCAGTATCTTTGGGTTCTCGTATATGACGCTTATGCCCCTCTATGCGGGAGAGATTCTCAAAGTTGGCCCGCAGGGCTACGGCTTTCTGATGGCCGCGGCAGGGCTGGGAGCACTCTCCGGAGCGCTGATATTAGCGTCGTTGGGGGATTATCAGCGCAAGGGGCTCTTGCTTAGCATTGGGAACTTCGTCTTCCCCGTGATGCTCTTGATCTTCGCGCAGTCCAAGATCTTCGCACTCTCGCTTGTCGCACTTGTTGGGTTTGGCTGGGGGCTGATCACCCAGAACGCCTTGACAAATACGCTCTTGCAGACGATCGTGCCGGGGGAGCTGCGCGGGCGCATTCTCAGCCTCTATACTCTTATGTTTATGGGGATGCTGCCGTTTGGGAGCTTGCAGGTCGGGGCGATAGCCGAGAAATTCGGTGCGCCAACGGCGCTGACGCTCGGAGCCCTGATCTGTCTAGGGTTTGGGCTGTTTGTCTGGTGGCGCTGGCCGCATGTGCGGGCATTGCCCTAGCTTGAATCTTGGCGCGCCGTTTGTTATACTCACCGTAACTTTGGCCCGTCTTGTGTCTCACCAGAAAGCACAGAGCACGGGCGCGTGTTGGCAGCGAGGGTAGGGTATGCGAACAGAGCGGGAACTGAGCCCAGAAGAGCGTTTCTCTGAGCTTGTGTTGGTGCGCGAAAAAGAGAAAGAGATCAAGCGGCGCATAGAGGAGGCCCACGCCCGCGCCGAAGAGATACTCGCTCAGGCGCGTGAGCGCGCTGCTCATCTGAGATCTCAAGCGGCTTATGACCTTCAGCGCGAGCTCGAGCGTCGCCGTGCTGAGGCCCAGAAGCAGTACGAAGAAAAAGCCCAAAAGATTCTCGCGGAGGGCCGTGCCCACGCGGCCCACGCCGCTGAGCGCGCCCGTGCGCGCTTGACCCCCCTGCTCGAAAAACTCCGCCGGGAGCTCTTCTTTGAGTGAACCGCCATGCAGCGCCGAATGACTCGCATCTACGTGCTGAGCGCCCAGGGGCCTCTGAGGGAGCTGGTGCGCGCCCTGCAGAAGCTTGGAGTGCTGCACCTCGAGCCGGTGGCGCTCTCAGATCCTCCCTATGAGCTCGCAACAGAGCGCCACGAGCTCGAAGAGCTCTTGCTCAAAGTCAGGGGTCTGCGCGACGTGCTCCCACAGGGCAAAGAGCAGCAGCCCCAAGCCCACCAGAGGCTCGATCTGTCAGAAGTCCGCGAGCGCGTGCGCACTCTTGAAGAGCAAGTTCGGCCGCTTGTCGCGGAGCGCCGTACTCTCCAAGAGCGCCTCGACGCTGCAACGCGCCTGCAAGATGTCCTCGAAGCTACTGAAGCGCTCTTGGGAGAGCTTGGTGAAAAGCCGGGGCGCTCGTATCTCGTCGGCTTGGGAAGCCGTGAGATCTCGTGGGAGGAGATCGCGCAGTTCTTGCAGACGGAGCTTGCCGGGCGGTGCACGGTGCGCGCCCGCGCCCTCCCCCACGACCGCTGGGAGAGTATCGTCAGCGTGGATGCCGAGTACGCCCCCGCGGTGAGAGAGTATCTGGAAGCGAAGGGGGTGCGCCCGCTGGCGCTGCCGAGTCATATCCCAAGCACGATGCCCCTCGCCGAAGCGATCGCGCAGCTCAAGCGCGATCTGGCCGAATGCCCAGCACGCTTGCACGAGCTCGACCGAAAACTGCGCGAGCTGGCCCAGCTCCATGGGATGGAGCTGCGTGCCCTGGAGCGCGCCCTTGCCAACAGAATCGCGCAGCTAGACGCGATG
>JBKBIX010000137.1:0-2441 GCA_046293845.1 Bipolaricaulia bacterium
AGTGTGAAGGGGTCTTTCCCCATCAATCGCAGCCCCAGCACCGTCGAGTACACAAATATTTTGGGGCAGAGGGCGCGCATCAATCTACCGTTTATTACTTTGGACGTCCCCAATGCCCCCCCGGTGGCGCAATTCGAGTTCAATCCGGAAATCCCCGTGGCTGATCGGGCCACGTGGCAACCCGCCGTCAAAGAGAATATCGTCTTTACAGATAAGTCTTCCGATCCTGACGGGCAGATCACTCAATGGCTCTGGGACTTCGGCGACGGCACCACACCAAGCACTACCCAAAGCCCAACCCATGCCTACGAAAAAGCTGGGACGTACACGGTGACCCTGACGGTCACCGACAACGAAGGGGCTACCGGTAGCACCAGCGTCACTATCACTGTGCTCAACGTCGCTATAGCGATTCGCGACTTGCCCACCTTCAACGGCCAGCTCCCTCGAGGGATATTTATCAGAGTCTATCTAGAGATTCGCGTCAATCGCGACGTGTTGGGGCTTGGGGTTCGGGAAGAATGGCCTCAAAACATCATTGCTGCTGACACCAAAGTCGAAGATGTCACTGAAAAAGTCTTAGGGGAGTCACACGGGGGCACGCTGCGACCACCGCCACCTGGGGGTACTACGATCGAATGGATCTTCCCAGAACGCCTAGCAGCCGGAACGGTGAAAAAGATCGTCTATGAAGTGAAGCTCGCAGAGGCTGCTGAAGTAGATTCGCCCACGCTGACGGGATTTGTCATCAGCAAGATCCCAGATATCCAAACGCCTACGGAAGGGACAAGTTCGTTTCAGCTTGTCGCGGGGCTGCCGATCAAAGTCGTCGTGGCACACTATATCACGCGTCCAGACATCCCCCCTGAAGAGGAGCGCATCGACCCTAAGGACGACAATCTCATCTCGTTCAATCAGATTCAGCGAGCAGTGAGCTGGTGGCTTGCCACGGGATGGTCTACTATCAGCGAATCGCCGATAGTGCCAGGCACCGGCGGCCAGCAGATCGATTTAGCAATGCTGCAAGAGCTGATCGCCTACTGGCTGTCAAATACACCCGTCGATCAGCCGCTGCCGCCACGCCCTCCGTAAATTATGCGTGTTCTTTTTATTATCGCTTTGGGCAGCGTAGTGCTTGTCTTCCCGACTTGCGCTCAGGGCTTTCTGACCGAAGAGCTTTCGCCAAGAGCAGTCAGTCTTGGGGGAGCGTTTGTCGGGCTTGCCGATGACGCTGCAGCGGCGCTATGGAACCCTGCGGGGCTTTTTACACTGAAGGGCTTTGGGGTCTTGGGAAGGCTCTCGATGCCCGCGCCCACGACGCCGTTTGAGATCTGGGGCGCTGCGCTCAGCGGCGGGGCCTTTGGGATCGGCGGCGCGCTCTGGTACGGCAGCAAGACCATCAGAGCTCCCGTGAGAGAAGAGCACACGCTCACAGTGCTCGCAGTTGGCGCTGGAGTACGTGAAGCAATGGCTGCGGGGATCGCTCTCAAGCTCTACGATGAGCTGCGCTCGGGAGAACGTTTCCGCGGCACAGGGGTTGACATCGGGCTGATGGCGCAGTTCGGGTGGATACGAGGGGGCTTGACCATAACTGACATCGTAGGCACACAGCTCGTCAGCGAAGGTGATTCTCTTGAGATCCCCATGATCGTGCGCATGGGCGCGACCCTCACGCTCTGGGAAGATAGAATACGCTTGCTTGGGGCAGTCGATCTTGCGCGTCACGAAGAGTTGCGCGCTCTCCGCGTGGGGATAGAAGTTCAGCCCTTTGAGGGGATCGCGCTGCGCGCGGGCTGGAACGGACGGACGATCACATGGGGCGGAGGCTTGGGGATTGTGAACATCTTGCAGACGGACTTCACCTGGCAGGCCGACGGCTGGGCGGTCACGACGGAGCTTGCGTTTGGCCGACGGTAAGGCTTTGCAGTATAATGCTGTTATGGAGACCCTCGGTGGGAGGGGAAAGAGATGAGCCAAGAGATGCAAATTATCTTATGGATCGTGGCGCTAGCTCTGTTGATCGGGCTTGTCTGGACATTGTGGCGGCGCACGGCGCGCCAGAGCTTGACCGTGCTCTTTCTGACCATCGGAGCGATTCTTGTCGTCGGCGGTGGCGTTCCCCTCATGTGGTGGCAACTCCATCTTCTTCCCAAGGGGGCAGATCAGCCCCTGCAGATCCGCGACCATCGGCTGGTCAGCCAGACCCAGATCAAAGAGAGAGATCTTCTTCGCTTTGAAGCCGAGATCGAGATCATCATTCCCAAGCTCACAAGGGAGCGCCTGCAGGCCATCGCTGATGAATATCTCAGGGAAGCCCTCGCTGCTCGCAGGCCCGATATAGCTGCTCTTCGGCTCACGGGCTTTGGCCGCCCGCTCTTATATAAGTACGCATACCGAAAATCGCTCTCCTCCGAGAGTGTCCGCCCCTGGATACAGCCATC
>JBKBIX010000138.1:0-2431 GCA_046293845.1 Bipolaricaulia bacterium
CACGAAAAAGACCAAGCTCACGGTTGTAAAGAGCAGCCGTCGCGCCATAGCGTATCACCCCAGCGTCGAGTTTTACAAGACGATTCTAACTGAAAGTGAAGCTGCTGGCAAGCCCCTCAGCCCTTGACAAAAGCAGACTATTTTAGTATGCTTTTTGCACCATCGGCCGATGAGCTCAACACAATTAGAGGAGGAGCTATGTCTGTGGTGAAGAAGTTCGCAGTAGCTGTTGCTTTGATGTTGGCGCCGACGACGTTGGCTCAGTCGTCGGGAGAGTTAGTGATCTATTCTGGGCGGAGCGAGCCGCTCATCGTCCCCGTGATTCAGCTCTTCCAGCAGCAGACGGGCATCAAAGTCACACTCCAGAGCGGGTCGGCGACCGCGCTTGCAAACCTAGTGCTGCAAGAGCAGCCCAACCCCAGAGCTGACATCTTCATCGCCAACGACGCGGGGACTCTTGAATTCCTCAAGCTCAAGGACGCGCTCCAGCCATATATCTCTGAGCAGATCAAGAAGATCCCAGAACAGTTTCGCGCCCGCGACGGCAGCTGGCTCGGCGTCTCTGGTCGCAGCCGCGTCATTATGTACAATACGAAACTCTTAAAGCCCAACGAGCTGCCTCAATCTGTCTTTGACCTCACCCACCCCCGATGGAAGAACAAGCTCGCCATGGCCACAACGCGCAACGAGTCGGTCGTCGCGTGGGTGACCGCGTTGCGATTAGTCAAGGGCGATGCGTTCACCAAAGAATATCTCTTGAAGCTAAAAGCGAACGGGATCGTGACGCTCAACGGCCACACCGACGTGAGGAAGGCCGTCGGGCGCGGGGAATTCCCCTTAGGGCTGGTCAATCACTACTACTATCACTTAGAGCTGCGCGACGGCTCTCCCGTCGGCGTGATCTACCCCGACCAAGGCCCCGACGACATTGGGGTCTTAGTCAACGTTGCCGGCGCAGCGCTTGTGAGGAACGCCAAGCACGTGCGCGAGGCGCAGCGTTTTTTGGAGTTTCTCGCGTCGCCCGAGGCTCAGAAGCTCTTTGCCGAGCTGAACTTCGAGTACCCCCTATTGCCAGGGGTGCCCACGATGCCGGGCGTGCGCCCGCTAGAGACTATAAAGCTCATGCCTGTGCGCTTGGACGAGCTGGGCAAGGAGCTCGAAAAGACGCTCAAGCTGTTAGATGAAGTCGGGTTAGGGTAAAATAAGCTCTCGATGGCTTCGCATCAAGCTCTGGGAAGAAACGTGCGCGCTCGCTGGGGTGAGCTGAGCTCGCCTCAGCGGGCTTTTCTTGCTCTTGGAGCTCTTGCTATCGCTGTGGCGATGGCGCTCCCGTTGACGGTGACGCTCTGGCGTGGGCTGAGCGCCGATCTCTCTCTCTGGGCTACGCTGTGGCAGGCCCGGCTTGCGCCGTTGCTATGCAACACGCTCGCGCTCGCGAGCGCTGTGACCCTTGGGGCGCTCCTTCTGGGAATGCTCTTGGCCTGGTTGATAGAGCGCACCGATCTGCCCGGCAGAAAGATCTTGGGCCCGCTGCTTGTGGCGACGCTCGTCATCCCGTGCTATCTGATCGCGATCTGGCATGTCTCGTTTTGGGGGCCAGGAGGGCTGCTCGAACGCGCGATAGAGACGCTCTTTGGCGCTTCCGTGAAAGTGCCCACAATCTATGGGTTTCTCGGTGCTTGGTTGATCTTGGTGATCGCGACCTATCCGTATGTGTACACGTTGGCTCGGGCGGCGCTGCGCTCGCTCGATCCCCAACTCGAAGAAGCCGCGCGCTCTTTGGGCGCTCATAAGCTGAAAATCTTTCTGAAAGTCACGCTGCCGTTGCTCGCCCCAGCGCTTGCTGCTGGGGGGTTGCTCACGGCAGTCTATGTGCTCTCCGACTACGGCGTCGTGGCAACGCTGCGCTACGAGACATTCACAACCGCGATCTATAAACAATTAGCAGGGCGCTACGACCAAGCTCCGGCGGCTATTCTCAGCACGGTGCTCATCGCGCTCACCGTGATTTTATTAATCATTCAGCAGCGTCTGTGGGGGCGTGGGCGTCATTATTATAAAGCGTCACAGCGTGCGCTGCCGTTAGTGCGTTTGAGTTTTTGGGGTCGCGGGGCCGCGCTGGGCTTTGTGGGACTTGTGCTCTTTTTAGGGTTGATACTGCCCGTTGGAGTCTCGCTCTATTGGTGGCTTGAGGGCTTGGTTCGTCCTCATCCGATAGCTGCGCTGTGGGGCACGTCGCCCACTGATCTCTTGAGATATGCAGGGAACAGTTTGTTCAGCGCTGCGACGGCTGCGACGCTGGCTCTCGTGCTCGCCTGGCCCATCGCGTACCGGGCGGTGCGCTATGGCCGACACGGGCTGACAAGACTTGCCCAAGCGGGGCAAGCCCTCCCCGGCGTGCTCATCGCGCTTGCGTTAGCGTTTGTGCTCC
>JBKBIX010000139.1:0-2412 GCA_046293845.1 Bipolaricaulia bacterium
TCCGGCGACGGTCTTGTCTGAGGGCTTGATCTTGGCCGTCACTTCGGCGAAATTATCTGGTGCGATCTCAGCGATAGTCTTCGGGTCGAACTCGACGGTCCAGTCAACTGGGGGGAAGGAGCTGAGCTCGACGTCGCGCGCGGGCGCGGTGCCTCGGTTCTCTATCTTGAGTTTGAGGGTATTCTCTCGGCCGGCCGTCGCCTGCGCTGACAGTCGTCCATCTGGGGTTGTGACGTTCAGCTCGGCTTGCCCAGCGATGATTGCTCTCAAGGCGAGCAGTGCCTGAGCTTGGCCGCCCAATGCGCGCACGGTGATAGGGTACTCGCCGGCTTGGGCTTGCTTTGGGGGACGCACTTCGATGTCTAAGCTCTTGGACTCGCCGGCTTTGATGGGGAAGCTCGTGACTTCTTCGCTGCCGAAGCGCAGCTTGAACGTCACTTGGAAGCCCTCAGGGGCGTCGGCTTCGAGATTGACTGTTGTCTCTTGCTCGCCCTTGTTAGTAAGCGTTGCAGAGTACCGAAACGTCGTGGTTGGGGAGCCGCGTCGCGTGGGAAGTTCTGTCTCGAATTCGAGTTGCGGAGGAAGCTGGGCCTCGACGGTGAGTTCGATAGGCAGCTCGCTCTGTGCGCCCTGCCCTTGGGCGAGCACCACGAAGCGATAGACGCCCGCTGATACACCCGCGGGCGGCTCAAGCTTCAAGCTCAGCGAAGCCGACTCGTCTGTATCAACATAGACGGCTTGGACGGGGCGGCCTCCCCCTGTCAGCGAGGCCTTCCAGCCCTCCGCGACTTCTTTCATGTTCACGCGCACGATCTGCGGCGCCAGCCCGCGATTGGCCACGGTCAAGGAGATAGTGACGGTCTCGCCGACTTGGACGGACTGTGCTGGGTACGGGGTAGAGAGCGTCAGCCCGCGGGGCTTCTGCGCCAGGGCTGGAAAGACCCAGAGTGCTATGAGCATTAAGAAGACTACACTACCACATCGCTTCATCAATCTCCCTCCTCTATAGGGGCTTTGGCTTATTATATCAAACGGCTGGGCGGGGATTGCAAGGGAGAACAAGATGTGGCAAACTTAACAAGACACTCTCTCACAGGGGAGGAGCTTATGAGCGCGATCAAGCAGCAAGCGAAGACCCTCATAGATGAGCTTCCTGACGAGGTCGTGCACAGCTTGTGAGGGGGAGTATGGCTTCGGAAATGATCATCATTCGCGGCGCACGAGAGCACAATCTCAAAAATATAGATCTCGAGCTGCCTAGAAATAAATTAATCGTCTTCACGGGGATCTCCGGGTCGGGGAAGTCGTCGTTAGCGTTTGACACGATCTACGCTGAGGGCCAGCGACGCTACGTCGAGTCACTGTCGGCTTACGCCCGGCAGTTCTTGGGCCAGATGGACAAACCCGACGTTGATTTCATCGAGGGGCTTTCCCCAGCGATCTCCATCGATCAGAAGACGGTTCACAAGAACCCGCGCTCCACCGTGGGCACGGTCACGGAGATCTATGACTATCTGCGCTTGCTTTTTGCTCGGATTGGCAAGCCCCATTGCTATAAGTGCGGGCGCCCCATCGCCCAGCAGACGGCGCAGCAGATCGTCGATCAGGTCTTAGAGCTTGGCGAGGGTACGAAGATTCAGATTCTCGCGCCCATCGCGCGCGGGCGCAAGGGCGAGTACAAAAAAGTCTTCGAAGATTTACGCAAGGAGGGCTTCGCTCGCGTCCGCGTCAACGGCGAGATCAAAGATTTAACAGAAGACGAGATCACCCTTGATAAGAAGAAGAAACACTCTATCGAGGTCGTGGTCGATCGCATTGTCGTCAGACAGGACACGAAGACGCGCATCGCCGATGCTGTGGAGACGGCACTGAGAAAAGCCAACGGATTGGTGCTCATAGACGTTGTCGAGCAGAAGAGAGAGATTCTCTTCAGTGAGCAGTTTGCGTGTCCAGATTGTGGGATCAGCTACGAAAAGATCGAGCCGAGGCTCTTCTCGTTCAACAGTCCCTTCGGGTCGTGCCCCACGTGCACAGGCCTGGGCTTCAAGATGGAGATTGACCCTGAACGAGTCATTGACCCAAAGAAATCGCTGAAAGACGGCGGGCTGATCCCTTGGGCCGAGCGCCAGAGCAAATGGCTGTGGGGGCTGCTCTTTGGCGTCTGTAAGATGTACAAGATCGATCCTGATAAGCCGTTGGGGCGGCTGCCCAAAGATCAGCTTGACGTCTTGCTCTACGGCACAAACGGCATCCCCATCACGTTCCCGTACACGAATCGCTACGGGCGGACGCGCTACTTCATGGACTACTATGAGGGGCTTATCCCAGCGCTGGAGCGTGCATATAGAGAGGCCGAATCCGACTGGGCCCGCGAAGAGATCGAGCAATACATGAGCAAGCGCCCGTGTGCTG
>JBKBIX010000013.1:0-24360 GCA_046293845.1 Bipolaricaulia bacterium
CTCCAGCAGAACCCGCAATATCAAGCGCTCTTCGCGCTCGATCTCGATGACGGCTCGGTGCCGTTCATCGCTCACGTTGGGCATGGAGGCTTCGGCGATGGCGGGTATCTGCCGATGGGGCCACAGCCCGTCGTCAAGCGCTTCCCTAACGGTGACGAGATCGCCTATGTCGTCATGCGGGGAGAACCATGCATATTATCCCCATGCGATGGCCGGGGGGATTCTCATCTGGGCGAGCTGGTGCTCGACGACACGACCGTCCCCGGGTATCTGGGGGGCTATGTGCGCTTCATGCAGAACACGTTCTTCCCAACTGACGAGCAGGCGTATATCAGCATGGCCGGGGACTATATCTTCGGCGGGCACTGGGAGGCGGGCATCGCCCATCGGATTGTAGACAGATCGCCCTCACGCGGAACAGGCACTGATCCCATCGTGACGGAGAACTTGCCCCATATCGTGACCTCCCAAGACGTCGATGCCTGTGGGACTGGCTTCAGCACGACACACTACTGCGATCAGCAATTAATCAACACGCGCTATTGGCCTGGCGGGTTTTATATCTACTGGCAGCAGGGCAACGTCTACGATCAGTACTGGAGTGAGTACGCCCAGTGGGTCGTTAGCAATAATACGATCTATTTTGTGAGCACTGATGGGGCAGTCGTCGCGCTGGAGAGCGCCCAATCGAATCAGACCGGCGCGCTCTTTCGGATCGAGCGCGCGACGGGCAACGTCTACACCGATGGACAGTTCTATAGCGGCGGAGCAGACATAGCCGAGCGTATTCGCGTGAGCGAGTCTGTCGAACCCGGGGACGTCGTCGAGTTAGACCCCGATCAGCCGGGGTACTATCGCAAGAGCCGCCACGCGTATTCGCCCTTGGCCGCTGGTGTTATCTCTTCGGTGCCGGGAGTCATCATCGGATCAGGGGGCATAGAGATGCGTTGGGCTCCAACGCTGGCGCTTGCTGGTGTCGTGCCCGTCAAAGTCACAACAGAGAACGGCCCCATCCGACCGGGCGATCTCTTGACGGCGTCATCACTGACTGGACACGCTATGCGCTGCGCTCATCCCACAGAATGCGATGGGGCGCTCATCGGCAAGGCTTTGGGGTCGTTAGATGCCGGCCCAGGAATTATTCTGATGCTCGTTGTGCGCTAAAGTTACATATAGACAGGAGGGTCACACATGCGCGCACTCACGCTCGCAATCCTTACGATAGTTTTGATATCAGTCACAGCCACAATGCAGCCCGTAGACGTCTCTGGAGTTTGGGCGCAGCTAGTCGTCAGTTCACAGCTGAGCGATGTGCCCTTTGCCGGGCGCGTGCGCCAGCAGACAATCTCGATCCAGCGCGTCATAATCAAGCAGAACGGTGAAATGGTAACAATGGAAGCGCAGACATGCGCTCTGGAGTTTGATAGCGGAACCCCGCTTGTGAAGCTTACCTTCCCAGAGAGGTTTGTAAGCTCTTTAGAAACAGATGTCAAGAAAGCTCAGTTTGATCCAAGCACGCTGAACTTCGTGCAGCCGCGCACCGTATATCTGCGTGGGGTGCGTCTCCAAGATCCAGAGAGAGATCCCTTGCCTACGGATCCCAAAGACCCGCGCATCTTTGACCAAGACGGCGACGGTAAACCTGGCATGACGCTCATAGCGAGTGTTTTAGGGGTACTGAACGCCGAGATCTATATCATCCAGCGAGATTGGAACATCTTGCGCGGGCGGCTCACGTCAAGCACGACGTTGGACGGTTTGGTCGAGTGGGAATCCGAACAAGTCATCTTAGGAGCGACGAACTCGATCTTTCTCAACCCCAATCCGACGTTTCCCGATCCCAATAATAGTTTCTTTCGCTCAAGGCGAGTCAGCGCTGAGACGTCGTGCGAGCAGATCCGCGCGCAGCGCGATCAGCTCTTTCAGCGATGAAGTCATCGCGCTCGAGTGCCCGAATGAGTTTCTGAGCCGTGAGGCTGCGCAGCTTGCTGTAATCTATGGAGCTCATACCGTGACGGTGACTTTCGGCTCTAGAGAGACCGTCACGCCGCGACCGACGGGGATGGGTTCATCGTGAGCTTGCATGTCTTCGAGAATCAAAGCGATGACTTCTTGAAGATTTTTCAGGGCTTCAATAGGTATACCTTGCACGGCGAAGCTGGTCGATGACGCGGGCATGATAACAGCGACCGTTTCACCGATCCTCTTCCTCTTATGAAGCGAATTAAGGGATCTGGGCCGCTTTGAAAGAGGTTTAAGGTTACCGTTCGCGTCTAACGCTTGGCTAATTAGACTGGCATCCTTATCATCGCACGTACCAATGGGCTTGTTCACATCACATGCGATCAAAAGACTTGCCCTAGCTGCGTTGATATCTTGAACGTCACGGTTATCAACGACGCCATCTTGATTGGCATCTCCTATGAGAACATTTATGGTATTCTTGACTTCAACGCGGCCTTTGCTGTACGAGATAATTGGAGCGTTATAGCCATCATTGACGACCCCATAATGTAGTACACCCCGTTCGGAACTTGCTGGGTGTCCCATTCGTATTTGCCATTCGTTGCAGGCAATCCGGCGACGTACGGTCCTTGCAGGCTGAACAATTGTAAGACTCGGAGCTCTGTTTCCAACAAGCACTTGTAGTTCAACCCCTCCGCTGTCCTGTGCCTGGTTGCAGTAGTTTCACCGCGAAATAGACTTCAGCAATCTCGGGGTTCTCACTATACAGATATTTCTGCGGGTCAAGCCCTGCTGTCTCTTTCGTAATGGTTTTCCCTGCAGGATCGATGAGAGAGAGCTCAACGGGTGACCCTTCATAAGTGGCTCGGAAGACGACAAATGGTAAGCCAGGTGGCACTACAACGAGTTCTTCCCTCGTGCTCCCTGCTGAGAGAGCAGATGGTCCCATCGTTTGGCTCTGCAACTGGCTAAGATTGCAGCCCACGTGCCAGTTACCCCAATCCCACCAGCAGTTAACGTCCTTGCGCGGCGTGTACACAACCGTGAAGAGCAAGATCTCTGAGAAAAACAGAGTGTTATTTACATATGCTGTTACCAGGTTGATCTCACGATTCCCAATAAGGGGCCAGTTCTTCGGGAATTTTGCTGATCCTTGCAATTGACCTTGGAAGTTACTGGAGAGATCGAGTACAAGGTTGCCACGCACAACGAAAATGCTGACAAGGTTGAGTTCTCCACTGATACTCAGGCCACTAGGTCGTGAATTTTTGGTCCACCAGTGAGACCGACTGAGCCAGTCAGCTTGACAGGTGGTGGACCTGGTGCTAGCCCATCAGCCTCCAAGGCAACCCTCTGCAAGAATACTGCTGCCATGATGGGTTTGTTAAGGTTATCGACTCCAATGCCAATCTGATCTAGGATACCATCTTTCGGCGGAGGAATCTCCAGCTGCCCCTGGGCAGACCAGCTATCCGATTCTCTATCATAGGCGAGCCTCAGCGTGCGGAGGACAAACCCATCTATCAGGCTAACATTTTCGAGTTCCAGTGATATCGACTCTATACCAGTGGTTCTTGAGATCATTAAGTCCTCAATCTTGATCTTGCTTGTGCCATCTGGTACGCGAATGTTCGGAATAATTACGCTGAAAGTTCCTCCCACACCGTCCGATGACAAGCGCAGTTTACTGATCTCGACTCCTAACTTGCCGATCTGAAAGCTCGCCGGGACAGTACTGGAAAACAGGAACTCCGGAGGGTCCGCACCGAGCACAAACTTGCCCCCAAATAGCGTTAAATCGCCGATAAAACGTACTTCCGACAAGATAATCTTGCCTTCACCTTCAACTCTCAGCTTCTTGGTATCTATCTTGAGGTTTATGCTCGTTGTTCTGATGAAGTTATTGATTGTAATATTGCCTTGTGCCTCATAGATTCCGTCACCTTTGAGGAGAATTTTTTCAGCCTTGATCATAAGCTGCCCAACGATAAGCTCTCGTAAGGAGCAGTTTACAACTATATTCCCGATCGAGTATTATTGCCTTCATCGCTCTCAGCAGCAATTGAGTAGTTCACTGTCCCGTTGCCATTCCCACTACTGCCCGAAGTGATCGTAATCCAGCTGGCGCTACTTGTCGCTGCCCAAGAACACCCACTGGGCGCTGTCACGTTCACTTGCCCTGAACCGCCTGCGGAACCAAAAGATTGACTTGTCGGAAAGATGGAGTAAGTGCATATGACCTGCACCTGGAGTACTCCAGAGAATCTCTTGAGATCCCATGTTCGATCACCGGAATCAATTATGCCGTTGTTGTTGACGTCCGCTACCAAAGAGACGAGTAGATCATAGGTACCAGGAGTTGCTGTCGAGGGCACGACGAATGGACGCGAAACGGAGCCAGAACCGTAAGGGATCGTGGCCTTGCGATCATTAGGTGGGGCGCTCAAGTAAGGTCCTCCACCGCTTAGCTGAATGCTGGCCCCAAGCAAAGGCGCTATCGCTCCCCCTATCTCCCTCCCTGAGTTTGTCACGTTGTAAGTGAAGGTGACTGCTCTACCGGGAGAAACAGTACTCGGCGATGGGCTAGCAGAGGTTATTGAAGGCAGCGATGCCCTTCTAAGCCAGTTCTCTGCTGACCAGCCTTCAAGGCCATCGCTCCAACGCACGCGCCACCAGTTGTATCCTGTCCCTTCTAGGACACAGAAGCTAGGCCCTTCCAAGATTATACCCACACTTCCGTCAGGCTTGTTTCTAATCTTATTACCACAGGGATTATCACGAACTCTTAACCCCACGCCGCCTGTATTGTAAACCTCTACAATGTCACCTTTAGTAAATGCCTGTGCTATACGAGGCTTTGGCTGCCGATGAGCACTAAAAGACATACTGCCAAGAAGCTCACTAACGTTTTCATCGCACACCTCCTTAGTCGCAATGTATAAAGAATCTCTAGCAAGCTGTTCTCCTTTCGCTTGCTTGAAAGATTGTTAGAGTTGCTTTGCTGCCCTCGCTTGGCTGCTGCTAACTTAGAAATGTTTTTGATCTTAGGCGGGTTTGAAGAAGACGCTAGTCAAAAAATTTATCTTGAATTCAAGCTCATCACCCCGAACTTGACTTCACCATTACTTGTGCTATCCTATAGATTATGTCAATCCGAGGAGGGACTCATGGCGCTGAAGCGAGCCGAAGTCGAGCTACCAGAGGAACTTTGGGAGCTTGCGGGAATACCACCCAAAGACGCAAGTGCGAAGCTCCAAGAGATAGTTGTAATGGAGCTCCTTCGTCAAGGGAAGCTCTCCCACGGCAAAGCCGCAGAGCTCTTAAAAATAGATCGCTGGCGGCTTATGGATTTAATGGCTACGTACCAAGTGCCGGTAAGCACGCTCACCTCTTCTGAGCTTGCTACTGAGCTCAAACATTTGAGGCGACGGCGGGCCCGGAAATAATGAGGCCTATCGTTGCAGATAGCGACCCTCTCATCGCCTTTGCACGCATTGAACAGCTAGAACTTCTGAAGAAACTCTATAACCGTATTCTCATCCCGACTGCTGTAGCAGAAGAAATCGCTCCAAAAGGCCTACGGAAGAAGGGCATGATTGCTCTTCAAGCTTATCCGTGGATTGCGGTGCAAGACCCCCAAGATCCTCAGCTGCTGAATATAGTCTCTGCTCACTTAGGAACTGGAGAGCGAGCTGCTATTGCCTTGGCTTACGAGCACGATCTAGAACTTTTCACGGATGATGCCAAGGCGCGAAAGGAAGCTCAACGCTTAGGCATTTCTGTCTTTGGCTCGCTGGCCGCGCTCCTTGATGCAAAAGAACGGGGCTTCATCCCCAAAGTGAAGCCACTGCTAGACGCTTTAATAAAAAAGGGGTTCTGGCTCTCTCCTAAACTCTACCAAGATGTTTTAGTGAGCGCGAAAGAATCCAAGAGAACGCCTCGCGTGTAATGTTCTCTATTTCACTGCCCGGCGCGCGCGGCGCGGCTTGCGCGTGTCTTCAGAGATCTCTTTGAGACACTCAGCGAACTCGCGCAATCTCTTGTCTACTAAATAGTTGATCGTGCCCTCGGGGAATTTCCCATCGCGCCCGCGCTCCCCCGCTTGTCTACCCGTCAGAATCTCGATCCCCTCATCTATCGTGCTCACCGCCCAGATGTGAAACTTCTTGGCGCGCACAGCTTCGACCACGTCTTCACGGAGCATTAAATTCTGCACGTTGCTCTTGGGGATGAGCACCCCCTGCTCCCCTGTCAGACCCTTCACTTTGCACACATCGAAGAACCCCTCGATCTTCTCGTTGACCCCGCCGATCGCTTGGACTTCACCATGTTGATTGACCGACCCTGTCACAGCGATCCCCTGTTTGATCGGCACCCCCGACAGTGCTGAGAGCAGCGCATAGAGTTCCGTCGAAGAGGCGCTGTCGCCCTCGACCCCTTCGTAGCTCTGCTCAAAGACTAATTTCGCCGAGAGCGTTAAGGGTTTGTCTGGCGCGTACTTCTGTGCTAAGTACCCGCTTAAAATCAAGACGCCCTTGGAATGAATCGGCCCGCCCAGCTCGACTTCACGCTCAATATCTATGATGCCCTCGCGCCCCGGCGCGACGCTCGCTGTGATCCGACTCGGCTTGCCAAACATATAATCCCCAAGGCTGACCACGGAAAGCCCGTTGGCTTGCCCGACGGCTTGCCCGTCGGTATCAATAAGCAGCGTGCCCCGCGCGATCATCTCTTGGATGCGCTCTTGGATGAGATTGGAACGATAGACTTTCTCTTCTAACGCTTTCTGCACGTGGCGCGCGCTGATGTGCGTCGCATTCTCTTGCAGCGCCCAGTAGTTCGCTTCTCGGATGACGTCAGCAATAGCGCCAAAGTGCGTCGAGAGCTTTTTCTGATCTTCGGCGAGGCGCGCTGCGTGCTCTAGGAGCTTTGCCACGGCTGCGCTGTCTAGGTGCTTGAGATGCTCCTTCTGACAAAAAGTGCAAAGAAACTTGAGAAAATCTTGGATGTTCTCTGGAGAGTTGTCCATGCGCGTATCGAAGTCGGCTTTGACTTTAAAGAGCTCGGGGAACTCTTCATCGTAGGCGTGGAGCAGATAGTAATAGATGGGCGGACCGACGAGCACAACTTTTATATTGAGGGGGATGGGCTGTGGCCGAAGGCTTTTGGTCGCAATGAAGCCCAAGCGCTCCCCAAGCTCTTCGATGAAGATCTCGCGGCTGCGCAGGGCGCGCTTCAGTCCATCCCAACTTAAGAGATTTCTTAAGACGTCTTCGATGGGCAGGACTAAGTAGCCCCCATTGGCGCGGTGGAGCGAGCCGGCCTTGATCATCGTGAAGTCTGTGTAGAGCGCGCCGAATTGCGTCTCTTTTTCGATGCGCCCAAAGAGATGGTGGTAGACGGGGTTCAGCTCGACGACCACGGGCGCGCCGTGTTGCTTGCTGTTGTCCACTAGGACGTTCACGAAATATTTGCGGAAGGGCAGCTCTCTGGCCCATGCGGGGACTTCGCCTTCAGGCTTCTGTTCGCCTTTGAACAGCTCGATGTTTTCTAAGATATCTTTCTGCACAGCGTCCAGATGCTCTAAAACTTCTGGAAGCTCTCTGTATTTTTCGCGCAGGTCGTCTATCAATCCCCCGACCATATAAAGAGCGACTTGTCTATCGAGATCGTGGAGCTTCTCTTGCGCGGTCTTCTCCAGGGTACGGATCTCTTTCATCGCCGTCTTGAGATCTTCTTGGAGGGCATCGCGTCGGCGCTGGATATCTTCACGAGCTGCTGGGGGGAGGGCTTGGAATTCGGCATCGCTTAGGGGGCGCCCGCCCAACACCGGGAGAATAAGAATGCCAAAAGGCGCGGCTTGGAGCATGAACCCCGCCTGGGTCGCGCGCTCCTGCACGCGATTGATCACGGCTTCGCGTTGCTTATTGAAAGTCTTCATGATCTCATCGCGTTGGGCGCTGTATTCCTCGCTCTCGAAGACCTTGGGGAGTTCGCGCCGCACGTGATCAATGAGGTTCTTCATGTCTTGGGCAAGCCGTGATCCCCAGCCGGGGGGCAGGCGCAGCGCCTTGGGCTGATAGGGGTCGTCGAAGTTATTCACATAGCACCAATCGGGGGGCGTCTCTTTCTGTTGGGCCAGCTCTTCTAAGAAAGACTTGACAGCGGTCATCTTGCCGATGCCTGGCGGGCCAGCGACGTAGATATTGAAGCCCAGCTCGTGGATGCCCAAGCCAAATTGGAGCGCCGACACGGCGCGCTTCTGCCCGATGATCCCCTCTAACGGGGGAATCCTTTCGGTAGACTCAATCCCAAGTTCTTTGGGATCAAACGCGCGACGCAGTTGTTCTGGGGCCAGCTCGTGAGCCATGCTCTAGGTCACTCCTCGTCGAGCGTGAAGGCTTTAGGTACCGTAATGATACGGCTAGGCGGGATGGTCACGCAACTATAAATGCTCAATGAGCATCCCCACAAAGTACCCAACGATCGCGACCCCTAGGCCCACTAAGAACATATCCAGCCCACTGCGAAAAGCCCCGCGCCCCGTAAATAAACTCCGCGCTGCCCCCACCCCAAAGTGCGAGAGCATACTAATCGTAAATGACGTCCAGATCTCGACCGGGCCGCTGCCAAAGAAGAACGGCAGCACGGGGATGAGCGCCCCAAACGCCGTAGCCGTTCCCGTCAAAAAGCCCTCACGCAGGGGCGAGCCAGCCTCAGGGGAGATGCCCAGCTCCTCACGCGCTTTCTCTTGGAGCGCGATCTGGGGATCGGCCATCACTTGAGCTGCCGCTTGGCGGGCGGCCTCTGCGGGCATCCCCTTCGCTTCATAGAGCAACGCCAACTCTTCAGCTTCGACTTCGGGCATGAGCTGAATCTCTTCGCGCTCAAGCTCGATCTCGTGCGCGTAGACCTCTTGCTCACTCTTGGCGGCTAAGTACCCACTCGATCCCATCGAGAGCGCGTCGGCGACAAGGCCGGCTAAGCCTGACAGCACGATAAATTCGTGCACCTGCGCGCCGAGCACGCCCATCACCAGCCCAAAGTTAGCTGTTAAGCCGTCGTTGAACCCGTAGACGACGTTGCGCAAAAAGCCCCCAGACTCCATACGATGCCACGGCTCGCCGCCGCTGCCAGCAAGCTTCATCAGAGTTTCAGCGTGGATCGCTTCGTCGCGCGCGACTTGCTGAGAGATTTGTGCGGCTTTGTCTGTGCCCATGCTCGATTTCTCACGTAGATAGTTTTTGACTTCCCCAGCTTCGTCGAGGATGCGTAAGCGCACGACGGTGCCCGCCCCACCGCGCCGTGCCATCCACCCCAACAGCCGCGCACGCCACCCGGGTGTGAACTCTCTTACGGAGATGCCGTGCTCTGCCAAGAGCTTAGCAAAGCTCTGTTGGTGCTGCAGCTCGACGTCGGCGAGCTTGAGATAGATCTTCTTGCGCCGTGGGTCAGGCTCAACGTCCGCTAAGATCTTATAGAGATATGCCGACTCCCCTTCGTCCTGCCAGTGTTCGAGCAATCGCTTTGTCTCCATAGCTTGTCCTTTCTTTAGTCGCTGAATGCTATCTTATCGGGAGCGTCTTTGGTGAGCAAGGGGGCAAGGCGCAGGGACCAAGCAGCCTTGACGGCCAACCCCACATATATTACACTAGCACAATAAAGTTTCTCTAGGCCAAGAATATTAGTGATGAGGAGGCCGATACCGATGGCTTTGAACCCGTTTGAGCAGATCTTTGTCTCCATAGCCGGACTCAACCCGATCTGGCAGGGGTTGTGGGGTGGCATTTTGATTACAGTGCTCAACGCCCTTGGGGCGCTGGCAGTCTTGATCTGGCGCAAGCCGTCAGAGCGATTGCTCGATGGTGCTTTGGGCTTCTCTGCAGGCGTGATGCTCACCGCGAGCTTTACGAGCCTCATCTTGCCGGGGATTGAGTACGGCGGCGTCTGGCCGATACTGATCGGCATGGCCCTGGGCGTCTTATTATTAGACGTATCTGATCACATCGTGCCCCACCTGCACGCGATCTCCGGCCAAGAAGGGATTATGACTAAGCGCGTGCGCGCGGTGTGGCTTTTCATCATCGCGATCACCCTGCACAATATGCCCGAAGGGCTTGCGGTGGGAGTCGGCTTTGGCTCTGGGGACCTCGCGAATGCTTTAAAGCTCATGCTCGCCATTGGGATTCAAAATATTCCCGAAGGGCTGGCTGTTTCGGTCTCGGCGCTCAGCGCGGGGCTGGGCGCGTACTTTTACGCGAGCTTTGTCGGGATCCGAGCAGGCTTAGTAGAGATTCCCTTAGCGCTCTTTGGCGCGTGGGCGGTACACGTCGCCCAGCCCATTCTCCCCTACGCGATGGGATTCGCTGCTGGAGCTATGCTCTATGTGATCAGCGACGAGATCGTCCCAGAGACACACCGTAAGGGGCACGAGCGTGCCGCGACTCTTGGGCTGATGCTCGGTGTTGCTGTCATGCTCTACTTAGACATCGCGCTCGGTTCGTAACAGATGACCGAGATCAATTTGGCTCATGAGCGCCATCAGCGATTTCCAGAGGGCTCCTCGCTAAGATAGAGCGACGCTGCGCACGAGGAGGTTGATGGCCCGTGGAGACCAACGGAGCCGTGAGAAACGGGAAGAATAATTTTCTGCAGCTCTATCTCGATGAGATCAAGCGCCACCCCTTGCTATCTGCGGAGGAGGAGTATCGCATCGCCAAGCGGGCGGCGCGAGGCGACCCGCAGGCCCGCGAACGCCTCATCACCTCGAATTTGAGATTGGTCGTCTCGATCGCCGCGCAATACCGAGACTTGGGAGTCCCACTCTTAGACCTCATTCAAGAGGGCAATATCGGGTTGATCACGGCAGTCGAGCGGTTCGATCCCCAGCGCGGGTATAAGTTCAGCACCTACGCGACGTGGTGGATCCGCCAGGCGATCATGCGCTCGTTAGTCAAGCACTTGCGTTTAATCGCTGTGCCCGATTATTTGGTCTCGTTGTTGCACAAGATCACCCAGATAGAAGAGCGCTATGTTCAAGAGCGCGGTGATCTGCCCACACACGCGGAGCTTGCTGCCCACATCGGGGTCTCTCCCGAAGTCTTACAGCGATTGCTCCAGGTGCGTCCGTTTGCCCCATCACTTGATACGCCCGTCGGCGAGGAGGAGGACGAAACACTGCTCGAGAGCGTCAGCACGCATCGCGCGGCACCAGAGGTCGAGACCTTGCGCACGGCGCACCGGGACCGTCTAGAACGGGCGCTGGCCGAGCTGGATGCGCGGGAGCGCCGCGTGCTCATCCTGCGCTATGGTCTCGAAGACAACCATCCCCGCACTCTCGTAGAGATCGGGATGTCGCTCAATTTGAGTCGAGAGCGCGTACGCCAGATCGAAGAGCTCGCGTTGAGCAAGCTCAAACAGTCCGATCATCTGCGGGGCTTGCCTTTATAGCTCTATCGTCTCCTTCCAGTCGGCAATATGCGCGGTGCGCCCCAGCTTCGTGTGGATCGCTTGCTTGAGTGCGATGAAGCTCGGCATCTCCCCGTGGACGAGAAAGATCTGTTCGGGCTTGCGTGCGTGGGTGAGAAACCGTAAGAGCCCCGATTGATCGGCGTGCGCGGAAAACCCGTTGATCGTCCAGATCTGGGAGCGGACGGCGATCTCTTCCCCGAAGATGCGCACAGTTCGGGCCCCTTCGATCAGTTTGCGGCCTAGGGTTCCATCGGCTTGGAACCCTATGAAGACGACGCTGCACTCTGGACGCCAGAGTTGGTGCTTGAGATGGTGTAAGATGCGTCCGCCGGTGCACATGCCGCTGCCCGCGATGATGATCGCATGGCTGGCGATAGCGTTGATCGCTCTGGACTCGTCGGGGGTGCGGGCAAACCGCAGCGCGGGGAAGTCAAACGCATTGGGGCTGTGAGCTAATGCGTGCGCTTCCTCGGGCTTGAGGTACTCGCTGTAGCGCCGAAAGATTTTCGTCGCGTTCGTCGCCAGGGGGCTGTCCAAGAAGACCTGACAGCCGGGGAGTTCTTTGCGCTTATAGAGCTGAAAGAGCACGGCTAAGAGCTCTTGGGAGCGCTCGAGAGCGAAGCTGGGGATGAGCACGTTGCCCCCGCGCGCGAACGTCAGCAGAAGAGCTTGTTTCAGCTCAGCCATGGAGTCGCGCATCGAGCGGTGAGCTCGGTCGCCATATGTCGACTCGATGACGACTATGTCGGCGGGCTCGGGGTCGGCAGGGTCGGGAGTCAGGAGCTTATCAGTGTTGCCCAGATCCCCAGAGAAGATCAGTCTTGTGGGGCGCTTGCGCTTCTCGGTGACCCGAAGCTGGATAAACGCTGCCCCTAAGATATGTCCGGCGTTGCGAAACTGAAGCGTGACGCCCTTGGCCAGGTCAATGGTCTTATTGAATGGGACAGGATCAGCAAAGCGATCTAAAGAGTTTAAGACGTCTTCGATCTCATAGAGCGGTCGGATTGGGCTGCCGCCGCGGCGACGCTCTTTTTTACTAAGCACGGCTGCCTCTTCTTCTTGGAGCTGTGCGCTGTCGGTCAAGACCAGTCGGGCCAGATCGCGCGTCGGCTCAGTGCACAGAATCTCTCCGGAGAAGCCCTCGCGCACTAGTCTTGGGATCAGCCCGCAGTGATCGAGGTGGGCATGGGTTAAGATCACATAATCGATCTTATTGGGAGGGAATCCGAAGGGGAGCCAGTTGCGGCTCTCGATCTCCTCATGGCCTTGCCACATCCCGCAGTCTATCAGAATCTTCAGCTTGTCTACCTGCAGCAGGATGCACGAGCCGGTGACCGTCTTGGCTGCGCCGTGAAACGTCAGCTTCATATAAAGAGTTTAGCGCCCAAGCCCTTCAGGGGCAAATGCCCAATTGTGACAGCTGCCGTCACATCCGGGGCTGATAAGGATCATTGACGCATGTAATATTTTTTTCTATAATTCGACCAATGAGTCGAAATTGGACTTGGTGGTCGAAAATGCCCCAATCCCCGCAACAGCGGCTGAGAGAGAGGCAGAAAGAAGAGCGCCACACTGCTATCTTGAACGCAGCACTGCATATCTTTGCGGCCAAAGGGCTCCAAGAAGCAACGATGGACGAGATCGCCAAGGCGGCGGGGATGGGCAAGGGCACGATCTATTACTATTTCGATTCCAAAGAGACCCTGATTGAAGAGCTGCTCTGCTCCCTTGCTGATCGGTACTTTCAGAATCTCTTAGAGGGGACGGATGCTTTCACAGACCCGCTGGCGATTGCCGAGCGCGTCATGACCAATCTCTTAGAGCACTATGCGCGGCAGCCCGAGCTCTTTCAGGTGATGCAGATGATCTTAGCTGCGCCTGGGGGCGGGCCGCCGCGAGCGCGCAAGGTCTTTGCTGCCAAGCACCGCGAGTGGCTGGCCCTGCTCAAGGGCGAGACTGCGGAGCTCTTAGCGGCTCGCGGGCTCCCTGTGGAGTCGTTCGTAGACTTCATCGGGACGTATGCGCATGGTCTGCTCTTTGCTGCCGTCGCCGGGCGGGATATCGAAAAGCTTCGGGAAGAATCCGGGCGCGTCTTGCGCGCCTTCTTAAAATAAGGAGGACTCTATGCGCAAAAGGGTTCTATTTGGGCTCGCACTCGCGAGCATCGCTGCTGTTGTGGTCGGCGGGGTCGGCTGGACTCAGGCTCCCACTGTGAAGCTCGATGAGATCGTCGTGCAGTATCCGGAGGGCTATACGCGCGTCTTGGCCGCGGATATGGCGCTCTTGCTGGGCGACGCGACCTTGCGTGAGGGCGTGCTGGGCCCATTAGGAGCGGCGCGGCATCCACTTAACGGGATTCGTCAAACTATTGAGCTTTTTCGCTTAGATGCGCAGAAGCTCCCCTGGGTAGCGCATGGAGCTGGGCCGAACCTCTCAAGCTTCTCTGTTATTGACGGGGCGCCCTTCCCGCAGACATTCGGGGCGTTGCAGGGCTTGAAAGCCGCCGTGGGAGCTCCCAACTCCCCATACAAGCACTGGGAGCTGGTCGAGATGGACGGCATCCCTGTGGTCTTCGTGGGTGGAGTCTTCGGGCCGATTCCTATCGAGTGGGCGTATATTCCGTTGGCGACTCGGCTGTGGTTCGGCACCGAAGTGGGGCTGGGCGGGCCAGCGAATATTGACCGACTTAAGGCTTCTGCTGGGCGCGTCGTGGGGCGCTTGACCGGGCGCGTTGGGGTGTTTGACGAATTTATTGCAGCGTATGCGACCAGAGGGGGCGCTTTGGCGTTTGTGCGGCGCACCGATCTTGCAAAAGACAAGCCCGTCGAGCCCAACGAGGAAGCCATGAGCTACGCGGTCTTCTTCGAGGGCACGACGGCGCGGGTGCGCTTTGAAATTCGCTTTCTCTCTGAGGGCGCAGCCCAAGCCGCGCTCAGCAATCTCCTAGCGGGCAAGAGCAGCTACTTAGCGCAAGACCTCTATCGCGCTGAACTTGTCAGCCGAGCGATCTTTGGGCGTGTCTTAGATTTTGAGGTGCGCACGGACTTGCGCGGCGTCGTGGGATTATTAATTTTAACGATGCCGTCGTAAAAAAATATGAAGGGTGTGCGGTGGGCACGAGGGCCGTGGTCCGTTCTCATCGTGATCGCGTTGATCACGGCCCTCTGTGCCGTGGGGCTGACGAAGCTCAAAGTCGCTAACGATCCCCAAGAGTTCTTGCCCGATCACCCGACGGTGCGGCTCTTCCGTGAGATCGAGCGCGACTTCGGGATAGCAAGCTTTTCGCACGTTATTGCCGTGCGCTTCGCGCCCAGAGAAAACTTCACTATTGAATCCCCTCAAGCGATCCTCGAGATGGAAGCCGTGCTCCAAGCGCTGCGGGCCGTGCCGGGGATCGTCTCCGCCCAGGGGATTCCCGACTTTGTGAAGTTTGTGCGCGCAGAGCTCCACGGCGGCGACCGACGATTTTATAGCCTCCCTACCGATGGCGATGAGCTGGGCTACTCGTTCGCTGAGATCATCCGCATGGCGTTCCAGCGCATGGCGCTGCTGAAGAAATTCACGTCGCTGGCGGGCACAGCTCTCGCTACAGCGACTATTGCCAAAGACGCCGATATTGTTGAGGTCTCGCGCCACGCATTAGCAGCTCTCAAACCCATCCAAGAGCGCGCTGTTGCTGTAGAGATCGGGATGGTCAGCTACGGCGAGACGCTCGATGTCTTCAATCAAGTCACCCAGCGGGATCTGCGCTATCTGACTCCGTTAGTATTCACGGTGATCGCGCTGACGCTGCTGTGGGTCTTTCGGCTGACGCGCCCGTGGGAGCTGGGATTGGTCTTTCTCTTAATTGCCGGGGTAGCGATAGGGGCGTTCAGCCCTGAGCTCTTTTCTGGAGCAGCTGTGCCGATTGATCTTGTGCTGACGGGGGCCTTAACCCTCTTAGTGGTATTGACATATAAGCCCTTAGCAAGTCTCTATCTCACGCTAGGGGTTGTGGGGCTATCGGGGGTCTGGGCGTTTGGGCTTTTGGGATTTTTAGGGGTTCCCGTCAATTTCCTGATGGCCGCGGTCTTCCCGCTCTTGATGGGCATCGGTGACGACTACGCTATTCACTTACTGCACCGCTACGAAGAGGAGCGCTGCAAAAAGCAGACAGGGCCACAGGCGATTGGGATTGCGCTGGCACGTACTGGCCGTGCGATAGCTCTGACGACTGCCACGACGGTTGTAGGGTTCGCGGCGCTCTTCTTTGCCCCAAGCCCCCCGATCCGATGGTTTGGGTTGCTCTCCGCTGTCTCGGTGCTCAGCGCGTTTATAATCACTGTGACGCTCATCCCCGCGCTGAAGCAGACCTTCCCTGAGGGGCCGCGCACGGAGCAATGGCCCAGCGCCCGCAGACTTTTTGCGCATCCACAGGCGAGCCTGCTCAGTCTTGTGCTTGGGCGTTATGCCGAACGGCTGAGCGGGCGAGCCATGATGACCGCTGTGCTCTTGCTAGGGCTGGCGCTGGGAGCGTTTGGCTATTGGGAAGGCCGAGCATTTCAGACGTACACGGTCGACTATCGTCGGCTCCTGCCTCCCAATTACCCTACGGTCGCACTCTATACGCAGATCAACCAAGAATTTCGCACGTATGATGAAGTCCAGCTCGTCTTGACGGGGGACATGGCGCGGCTCGAGGTAATGCGCATACTGCTGAAAGATATTCCCGAAGCGCTCGCTGCATCCCCCTATGCTCATACGGTGACGAGCATCGCCCACTATTTAGAAGATGTGCGTGCGGCCAACCCCCAGCTCGCCCAGGGCTTTATGGATCGTTTTCTGAACGATCCCGACGAGGCGTATCGCTGGCTCTTGAACGAAGTTTTAGCTAAAGACTCGCTGCGCCAGCGTGCGGAAGCGTACATTGGGGCCCTCACCCCTGACCCCTCTCCCGTCTTGACGGACGGGAGAGGGGTGCCCGTAGGGCGGGGTGAGGGCCACGCTAAAGCCGTCGTGCGTGTCAACACGATGAGATTCTCAGATCAAGAGGGCGTGCGCCGCGTCGCGCACGATATCTCTCAGAGACTCGCCCCGGTGATGGCCAAGCTCAAAGATTTAGGAATCGAAGCCCACCTGACGGGCGTCCCGTTTGTAGAGGAGCTCGGGTTGGATGCGCTCTATAGATCATTGACCCAGTCGCTGGCAATCTCGTTTGGACTGTGTTTCATGGTGATGGCGCTGGCGTTGCGCTCGGTCTTGTGGGGGCTATTAGGGCTCTTCCCCATGGCGCTGGTGACGGGGCTAGTCTTGGGCACGGTGAGTCTGCTCAAGCTCGAACTGAACGCGGCGACGGCTATCGTCGCGGCGATCAGTATCGGGCTGGGAGTAGACTACGCGATTCACTTGATGCAGCGCTTCCGTGAGGAGCGCGATCTCCCACGTGCGACAGCGCGCACCGGCGAGGCGCTCTTCGCCGCGTTCTTCACGACAGCGTCAGCGTTCTTTGTATTGATGCTCAGCACGATCACGTGGAACCGCGACTTTGGGCTGTTGGTAGGACTCGCCGTCTTTTACGCGTTCGTCGTGACGGTTCTCGTCTTGCCAGCGTTACTCAGTATGGCAACTCGCTTTCAGAAAGCATCTTAGACAAGGAGGAGATGTCGTATGCGCGTTCTCGTTGTGTCGCTCTTGCTTGCATTGCTGCTCGTCGGCTCTGTTTCTCAAACGTCGATCGCTCAGGACTCAGACAACGATGGCCTCACCGATGCCCAAGAGAAAATCTTGGGCACCGATCCCACTAAGCCCGACACCGACGGCGATGGACTCTTAGATGGCGAAGAGTATTTTGTCTACTTTACAAACCCGACGAAATCTGACACCGACGAAGACGGTATCCCTGATAAGCAAGACCCCTATCCCCGCTGGGTACGCTACGAAGACCTCAACGGTGTCACAACAACCGTAGATCGCATCATCCAAGGGGCGCAAGGGCTGCGCTTCCATCAGCTTGTCGAGGTCAAGGCGGGCAACGTCATCACTATAGATTGGCACAGCTTTCTTAACCCCAACTTCACACTGCGGGAGACGCGCTTCACTATAAAATTTGATTTTCTCGACCCCAACCGCCCTGACTATACGGGTGAAGGCTACTATAAGCCCGTAGACACCAACCAGATGGAGATCGTGCTTCCAAGCTACGAGGGGATCTTCAAAGCGACGATCCCCTGGCCAGGGCAAGCAATGACCATCTCAGATTGGGTCTATCATCTCTACAGCAAGCCCTTAAAAGTCGGGCAAGTCTATGAATTCAATGTTTTCTATCACGAGCTGCTACGCTGGGGGGAAGAGCCGTTTGCGCGGGCGCGCGCTGAAGTGATCGGCACAGATAAAATCCCCCTGGAGACGAAACTTGGTCGGCGAGAATACACTGTCTATGTCGTGAAAGCGACGCTGAAGTTTGCAACGTTCAAGGACCCGTTCTTCAAAGCGTTCTTGGGGCCAGACCCTGAGCTCGTCCTGCGCGCGGTCTTCACTGCTGGAGAGACTGCACAGACCCAAGTATTGCTGCGGTACACCACACCGTTCTTCCGGATTACACCGACAAAGTCCGTGGGGTTTTCGGATTTTATTATAAGCCATTGACCTCTCTCACACACTTCTGTAGGGGCGTACGGCCGTACGCCCCTACTCTTTTACGTGAGCTTAATATAGTAGAACCCTTTGCCGCGGCGGACGAGCCAGATGCGGCGCGCCATCTGATAGAGCGCGCAGACAATAACTATTATAGAGATCGCCAAACGCTTCATAGACAGTCACCGCAAGCATCATACTCGCAGAGCGCGCTGCGTCGGAGCACCTGTGAGATACGAACTTGAGTTTCTCGATACACGGACGATTGACATCTGTCTGTTTTTGCGCTCTGAATGTCCGTTGCGTTACAATACCCAGAGAGAGTTCTGACAAACTCAGAACTCGGAACTGAGAAGGGGTACTGAGAAGATGATGCGAGCTCTACTCTTGAGGCTTTCCCACAATGGTGCTCTCCAGTCGGCGTTTTCGCGATATCGCTTTGCCCAGCGTGCGGCGCGGCGGTTCATCGCCGGAGAGCGTTTAGACGAAGCCATCGCTGTCGTGCGCGAGCTCAACTCGAAAAATATACTCGCGACGCTCGATCACCTAGGAGAAAACACGACCAACGAGCGCGAAGCGATCGCTGCTGCAGACGAGTATCTGAAGATTCTCGACACGATTGCGCAAACGAACGTGCAATCGGAAATCTCGCTCAAGCTCACCCAGATGGGGCTGGACATCAGCCTCGAACTGTGCCTGCAGAACATGCGCCGGATTTTGGAGCGTGCGCGTGTTCACAAAAATTTTGTCTGTATAGATATGGAAAGCTCGGCGTATACAGACAGAACACTTGATCTCTACGAGAAGCTGCGCCGGGAGGGGTTTGAGAACGTGGGGCCGGTCATTCAATCGTATCTGCGGCGAAGTGAGCGTGACATAGAGAGGCTTATTGAGTGGGGCGTGAGAGTGCGGCTGTGCAAGGGAGCTTATCAAGAGCCGCCGAGCATTGCGTTTCCCCGCAAGCGCGACGTGGACGCAAATTATCTAAAGCTTTTAGGGATGCTCTTCAGCCCACGCGCGCAAGAGAAGGGCGTCTACCCTGCGATTGCAACGCACGACGAGGAGATCATTCGGTGGGCGATAGATTATATTCAAAAACACGAAATTTCTAGGGATCGTTTTGAGTTTCAGATGCTCTACGGGATTCGAAGAGACTTACAGCTCAAGCTGGCTCAAGAGGGCTATCGTGTGCGTGTCTATGTCTCGTATGGGACGCACTGGTACCCGTACTTTATGCGACGGCTTGCCGAGAGACCCGCGAATCTGTTGTTTTTGGTGAAGAATCTTGTGAGAGGATAAAAAAACACGGAGCGGAGCCCGCGCCCCGCCCCGTGCTCACCCTATGCTCTCAGCGCAAGTTACGCCTGCAGCTTCAGCCACGCGATGATCACGTTGCCGTCGGGGATTTCTTCGACAAGCCTGAGAGCAACGTTGTAGAACGCCGAAGCAGCCACCCCGCTTATAGGCACCGAGTAGAGCTGATAGCTCCCCAGCGCGACCGTCAGCATCCCGACTTTCGTCCAGCCTTCAAGACCGCGAATATCCCCATCAGATGCGGGGAGCTTCGTGGGATCAGTCGGCTCGGTCTGGACGAAGACCTCGACTTGAGCAATTCTATCGCCCATTGCTTTCAAGCAGAACTGTAATTCTGTTAATGGCTGATTGCGCGCCATAATGCGATAGATCACCCAGTCGCCGTCGTCGTTCATCCCCGTCTCGAAGGGCTTTTCGGCCTTGCCCCATGCCTGCCATTTCGCCAAGAACGCAGAGTCTATCGTCGTGAGATCGGCCCAGTGGTCTGCGCCGCGCTTGTCGGGGTTGACGTTCGTGCCCCCTGTGGCGAGATAGCGCGCCCCATCTCGCAAGAAGAGCCCTTCAGCAGGCATCCCCGGGTCACAGACGATGGCCGTTGGCGTCGGGGGCTGAGGTGGCTGCACGGCCACGACCACGAACGTGCGAGTCCCAAGAAGCTCCGGCGGATTATTGGCGGAATGGTGTATCACGCGCACCAGATACGTCCCCGGCGGGAGAATCCCCACCCCAATCGTGTACGGCCCCCAGGACGTCAGGACTTGTGCGCACATCTGCCCAGGATTGGAAGTGTTAATCGTGATCGTCGCACCGAAGAGGCTCGCTACTGGGCTTTGGGGGACACAGCCGTTCTTGTAAACGCCCGAAATCTGAATGAAGACCGGTGTCCCAAAGGGGACGATAGGACCGGGAATAATATTGATCGTCGTGCCGACTTGCGCGACGCCCGACACGGCCAACAGCAACACTCCCAACACAAGAACGCTCGCGCACTTCCATGCGCTCCGCAACCGCATAGAGAGATCACCCCTTGAATTTTAAAAGAGTAGCCCCCAAACTGAGAGCTTTTTTAATATACTCGCACTTTGGGGGCTAGGTTTCACTGCATAAAAAGCAGCTCAGCCAGCCAACGAGAGCACAAACGGCATCGTCGGCCCGCCGACTTTGATGACCAACACAAAGAAGACAAAGCCGGGCACCGGCCCGCCACCAAACGTCGTGAACGGAGCAAAGGGCGCAGGACGATCACAGAAGACCGTCAGCCCGCCCCCAGGCGGCGGCACAGAAAAGCACGTCGCTAACGTGGGAATCCCGACGACCCATAAGACGACCGGCGTTGCCGGACGATCATACGTCACAGCGGCACGGAGCTGCCCCGTGCCGGAGCTGACCCAGTACGCGACGGCTTGTAAGCCCGGCCCTAAAGCTCCCAACACTAACGGGTCATCGGCGTTGCCGATCTTGGGTTTATCTTGGCTGCCCTGGACTTCGACGGTCGCTCCCGCAGCTTGGAGCGCTGCGATAAGCTGCTGCGGGTTCATCCCCGGCGTGAGCGGGGGCAAGCCCGGCGGCAGCGTGGGCTGCCCTGGCTGGGGTTGTTGCCCCGCAACCGTCGCTAAGATCGTGCCGCACTCGTATTTGGTCTCTTGTCCCACAGGGACAGAGAGATCTAATGCCATCGCTTGTCCGCTTGTCCCCACGAACGCCCCGCGTACTTGAAGAGCTGTGGGCGCAGCGCGCAGCTCGAATTTGAATTCGCGCTTGGTCTCAATGGGGATCACAATAGGCGGGGTGAAGAGCTGAGTGGCTAGAGGCGCCTGATTCTGCAGCCATGTCAACTGCACGATCTGCACTCCCCCGCGACAGCTCAGATTGCTGATCACTGCCGACACCGAAACAGCTTGCTGGGCCAGCGGTCCATAGCCCAGCCCGATCAATAACGCCCCGACCAACCCGACCAACAGCCACAACCGACAACGCTTCATAGACGATCAGCCTCCTGTCATTGATGAGAGTATATGTGGCTTATCTCACTCTTATTGATGCTTGCGCAGGCGCTCTTCTGCTATGCGGTCGGCAATACGATGGGGAGCCAGCCCCTCGCGCCGCGAGATCTCAAAGATCTTCAGCAACCGACCGTAGATCTTCTCCGTCTCGTGCAGGGCTTTCTCTAAAGACCCGCCCAGGAAGTCCTGCACTGCCGCGATCAGACCCCCAGCATTGATCACATAATCGGGTGCATAGAGAATCCCGAACTCATGCAGTCTGTCGCCGTGTCGCGGCTCTTTCAATTGGTTATTCGCTGACCCCGCGACGATCTTACAGTTGAGCAGGGGCAGTGTGGTGTCATTGATGATACCCCCGAGGGCGCATGGCGCAAACGCATCGCATTCGAGAGCGTAGATCGCATCAGGGGGCTCGACAATTTTCACACTAAATTCGCCCTGCACGGTATCAAGCACACGACGGTCAATGTCGCTCACGAAGAGCTTCGCTCCTTCGGCAGCTAATAATTTAACGAGATGATATCCGACTTTGCCCGCACCCTGCACGGCGATCGTGCGCCCCTGGAGAGAACTATTGCCGAAGACCGTCTGGAAGCACGCTTTGAGACCGAAGAAGACCCCTCGGGCGGTCACGGGGGACAGATCGTGCGCGATCCCCTTGGCTCCGGCTATAAACTTCGTCTCGCTCATCATGATCTTAAGGTCTTCAGCGCCGATCCCCATCTCCTCACCAGTGGTGAAGCGGCCATTGAATTGTTGGACAATCCGCGCGTAAGCTCGCAGGAGCTGGGGGGTCTTGTCGCGCTTCGGGTCTCCTAAGATGACACCCTTGCCACCGCCGAAGGGCAGCTCTGCTAACGCACACTTATAGCTCATGGCTTGAGCGAGCTTGAGGGCGTCCTCAAGGGCTATTTCCCAGCTCTGATAGGGATAGAAGCGCGTCCCGCCAGTCGCTGGCCCTAACGCTGTGCTGTGAATGACGATGAGCGCCTTCAATCCCGTCGCTGGGTCACTGTAGTAGTGCACTTCTTGTGGAGCGTATTGAGCGATCAGCTCATGGGCGTTCTGGGCTTTCATAGTCGGAGGATCCTTTCGAAGATGGGCAGGAGAAATGCGCTGGAGAGCATGCCGAGCAACGCGCCGCTGATGACATCGGACGGGTAGTGTTCAGCCACGTGGATGCGCGAGACCGCAATGATGCTCGCGGCGCTGTATGCGGCGATCTGCACCGGCAGGAGAGGGTAAAAATGCGACAGCACATAGGCGATTCCAAACGATGTTGTCGCGTGGCCCGAGGGGAATGAATACGTATCGAGCAGGCGATAGCCGAGATCGTGTGGGGGAGCGATATAGAGCGGTCGTGTGCGCTTGAAGACAAATTTTAAGAAGCGAAAGAGCGCAATATTAATGATCGTGATCGCGAACGCGATCATCACGTACTTGCGATCCAGCGGCGTCCCCCAGATGAGTATAAACAGTCCGACCAAAGCCCACAGATAGCCATCCCCAAAATATGTAGCCAGGACCATTGCTGGGGAGAGCTTTTTCAGGAGGCGATTAGCCCCGACAAACCGTAAGTATCGTTCATCCCACAGAACGATCGTATAGGGGAGAATGTCTGCCAGATAGTGATAGAGTGTGAGGAATCTCTTTTGTATGACTGTTTGTGTGCGTCCCATTATGGGCTCCTCTCGCTCTTTGTGCGCAGTGTCGGAAAGAGAATGACTTCACGGATGGACGGCGCGTCCGTCAGGATCATGGTGAGTCTATCTATGCCGATGCCCAAGCCCCCCGTGGGCGGCATCCCGTGCTCTAAAGCCGTCAAGAAGTCTTCGTCGAGGGGTTGGGCCTCTTCATCGCCAGCGCGGTGCATCGCTTCTTGCGCGAGAAAGCGTTCTCGTTGGTCAATGGGGTCGTTCAGCTCTGAGAACGCATTCCCGAACTCCATTGCCCCAATGAATGGCTCAAAACGCTCCACGAAGTTGGGATTATCCGGCTTCCTCTTCGCGAGGGGCGAGAGCTCTATGGGGTAATCGAGCACGAACGTCGGCTGGATGAGCTTCGGTTCGACATACGCTTTTAACAATTCGTCGACTTGCTTGCCCCAGGTCGGCTGCGGGTCTACAGTAAGCTTTCTGCGGGCGATCTCGGCGCGCAGCTCCGGCAGCGTTCGAACGCTTGCAATGTCAATGCCCGTGTGCTCTAGAAGCGCATCACGGAAGCGTACACGCTTCCACGGGGGGGCTAAGTCGATCTCATGGCCCTGATAGAGGATGCGCGTCGAGCCTAAGACTTCTCGAGCGATCTGGGAGATCATTCTCTCGGTGAGGGCCATCATATCGGTATAGTCTGCGTAGGCCCAGTAGCACTCCATCTGGGTGAATTCGGGATTGTGCTTGGTGCTGATGCCCTCGTTGCGGAAATCTTTGCCGATCTCGTAGACCTTCTCTAATCCCCCAATAATGAGACGCTTGAGATAGAGCTCGTCAGAGATTCTCAGATAGAGCGTCATATCGAGCGCATTGTGATAGGTCGTAAACGGTTTCGCAGCGGCGCCGCCGTAGAGTGGCTGCAGGATGGGGGTCTCGACTTCTAAGAAGCCCTCGTTATCTAAAAATCTTCTCATGGCGCTGACGATACGACTGCGGCACTGCGCGATCCGTCGGGCGTGCTCGTTCGCAATCAGATCGAGATAGCGCTGCCGATAGCGCATCTCTGTGTCTTGGAGGCCATGCCATTTTTCGGGCAGGGGGCGCAGCGCCTTCGCTAATAGCGTGAATTCTTCGACGCGCACGGAGAGTTCGCCCTTCTTCGTGCGAAAGACGAGCCCACAGACCCCTAAGAAATCCCCAATATCTATCTGGGTAAAGAGCTCATAGTGTTCGTCTCCCAACAGATCGGCTGTGCCGTAGAGCTGGATGCGTCCGGAGCCGTCGCGTAGATCTAAGAACGAGGCGCCGCCCATTACTCTACGGGCGGTGACCCGCCCGGCCAC
>JBKBIX010000140.1:0-2387 GCA_046293845.1 Bipolaricaulia bacterium
TTGCCCTCTGGCGTTGGGTTGGTCCTGACGCTGCTTGCCCTCTATGTCACGGGCATCTTAGCAGCGAACATGTTGGGACGAAGATTTTTGGAGTTCTGGGAATCAGTGCTCCAGAGAATGCCCATTGTCAACAGCATCTACAACGCTGCTCGACAAGTGGTGCGCACGCTCTCCCAGCCGCAAGAGAAGTCGTTCCAGCGCGTCGTTCTCATTGAATTCCCTTCCAAAGGCCTGTGGACGATAGGCTTTCAGGTGGGCATGATCCAGACGAGCGATGGGCGCGAATGGGTACGGGTCTATGTGCCCACTACGCCGAACCCAACCTCGGGCTATCTGCAGTTTCTCCCCAAGGAGAACGTGCAGTTCACTTCGATCCCGGTGGACGAAGCGCTCAAGATGGTCGTGTCAGGGGGGATTTTGGCACCAGAGCGCTTAGACATAGGGCTGACGAAGATTGATCAGAGCTCGTAGCGTTCGACGAGCTTCTTCTCTTCCCCGGCGATCTCGGCGCGAATCTCAAAATACTCAGAAAGCCCAGAGTGCCGCAGCTTCTCTTTTAAGAGATTATCAATCTGAAAGATCCCCGCGGAGTTGGACATCTTGATCGCGATGCAGATGGGGCGCTTCTCGCCCTTGCGCAGCTGTACGTCTTCTATAGCTAACGCTGAGACGGCGTGAATCGTCGTCGAGCCGGCCTTAAATGGGATGCGCGCGCGGCCCTCCTCCATGTCCAAAGCGTCGGCGATCTTGACGACCCCCGCTTCAACCGTCAACGGCTCGACTTCCGTCTCGTGCGCGTAGACCGCGTGCAAGACTTCTGAAGTAATAATAGCGCGCTCGCGCTCTGCATAGATATCTTTCAGGAGATCGGGCAGCAGATCAGCAGCGATTGCGACGGAGAACGGCTCGTGATTCGTGCGATGCACAATGTGCCCGATGTCGTGCAGGCACGCTCCGAGCACGACGATCACTTCAGCGTCGTCTTTAGTGAGTTTATGGTCTTTTTCGACGCTGGGCTGCACGCCCGCTTCGATCAGCATTCGCAAAATCTTGAGTGCGAGATTCGCGACGATTCTGATGTGCACCGGCCCATGATCGTTGATCCCCAATCTGTCAATCGCGTTGATGTTCGAGCAGTACCAATATGTATTCAGAATAACGTTTTCGTTGATGCGGGCAACGATAGCTTCGAGCTTTTTGTTCTCTCGGACGGGGATGTTAAGCGTCATGAGTGCTTATCAGTCTTCTGGATATGTCGGAGGCGCTCCACGCCCCCGATCTCCTCGATCACGCGGGCGACGATAGGCGGCACATACAACTTCCAGTCATCGCCGCGGAGCATGAGCTCGCGGATCTTCGTGCCGTCCCAGTGGGCACGCTCGACGTAGGGCAGGGGGCGCACGGTAATCCCACGCTCTTTGAATAATTGCTGCACGAGAGAGTTATTGGAGTAGACGATCTCAAACGGCGGGGTCAAACTGCGAATGTGCGCGACGTAGAGCGAATTGCGCTCGATGTCTTCGATGGGCAAGACATAGGTCGTGATTGGGGGCTTTAAGTCTTCGAGGGCTTTGGTGATCATCATGATTCTTTCGCCAGCGGTGAAGGGGTCTTTGAGGGTATGGCTCTCCTGGGCCGAGCCGATGGCGATAATTAATTCATCGATCTCGCGGCTCTCCACGATCTGTTTGATGACGGCGTGGTGGCCGTTGTGATACGGCTGGAAGCGTCCGAGAAATAAGCCGCGTTTCATGGTCCTCACCCCTGGCCCAAGAACTCTCCGACGGCGTGAGCGACTCTTTCGGCGTTGGGCAAGCCCTCGTCGCCCATCTCAATAATAAGAACATTATGGGCAGTGACCCGAAAGATCCCGTCGTGTCCGGGCTTGAGGACTACTGCTTCGACGCTATCGGCGTAGCTCTCTAAGATTTTGTGCGCGGCCTCCAGGGCCGGCTTTAAGTACATACACTCGTCGCAGTATTCGATAGTGATCATAGGCTTCTGCATAGCATGAGTATTGTACAGTGTGGGCGCTGGCTCGTCCAGCATAAAGCAGTTATAATTACCCCAACGAGGTGATCTTTCTATGCTCAAGTACGGCGACCAAGCTCCAGACTTCCAGCTCAAGGGTGTAGACGGCAAGGTCTATAAGCTCTCAGATTATAAGAACAAGAAGGCCGTCGCGGTCATCTTCAGCTGCAATCACTGCCCCTATGTCAAAGCCTATGAAGATCGCATGATCGCGCTGGCCAAAGAGTACGAGCCCCAGGGCGTCCAGTTTGTGCTCATCAATGCCAACGACCCAACCAAATATCCCGAAGACAGCTTCGACAACATGATAAAAAGAGCGAAAGAGAAGGGCTACCCCTTCCCGTATCTGCACGACG
>JBKBIX010000141.1:0-2371 GCA_046293845.1 Bipolaricaulia bacterium
AACCCTGAAAATGGCCTAGCTGTGCGTTTAGCTCTCATTTTAGCTACCCCAGCCCTGCCATGGCGACGGCGCCTCAGAGTAACAATAATAGGAATAGGATTGCTGATAGGAATACACAGCGCTCTTTTTGTCCCCAAGACACGCTTTGAGTACATTCAATTTTTAGTAACAGAAGGGGTTCCTATTTCAGATAGTGCATATCTAACATACGCCTGGTTAGGACGAGCGTTAGTGCCAGTTTCTTACATTGCACCGTTTCTGCTTTGGGCTCTCCTCACCTTCCGCTATTGGTTCCCCAAGCCCGTTGTTCCCCCAGCCACGCCTGCCCCGCAACCCCAACGACACCCCAAGGAGGCCCGCCCATGAGCTTCTCCCCCCGCGTGCTGCTTATGTTCTTCGGGAGATTCTTCGCGCTGCTTCTGATCTTTGCGCCCATCTGGTACTGGCTCGCGCTCTTCTACGCTGGCATCTTAGTGGGCGTGGGCAACAGCACCCTCTCTCTGCTGGGCTATCCCCCTCTGCTCTCCCTGCACGACCGCGAGATCGTGCTCACCATGCTCTCACATAACGTGCGGGTCTCTACAGAGATTACGTCACTGTACGGGGTTCCTCTCTTGCTCGCCCTCGTGTGGGCTGCGCCAATGCTCCCTCGACATAGGCGCACGCGGCTGAGCCTGCTGGGCTTAGGCAGCATGGCCCTCATCCATTGGCTCAATCTGCTCTGTCAAGCCGGGGTCTTATTAGCTCATCATTGGTTCTGGAAGCTCGTCGCGCAACGGCTCTTTTTGGTCACTGCCCTTGGAGATATGCTCGTGCCCGCTCTAGGGTGCCTGGGCCTGGCCTTGCACGCTTCTCATGATAAGACGATAGAAGAGAGGAGGAAGCCCGATGCGCAGCTGGCTCCCCTTCGCCGCTAAAGTTCTTGCGTTTGTGCTCATCTTTGCGCTCGTCGCCCCGGTGATCTTGCCCTTATACAGCGGGCTGCAGATCGGGTTGGTGCGACCGTTTATCAGCTCGGACTTTGCGCTGCGCCTGCAGTCAGACGGCAGCATCTACGTCTATTATAAAAATTATCCCAAGCCCGCGGTCGAGCGCGACGCCACGAGCTTCAGTGGGCTGGGCTTGATGCTCGCGCTCTTTTTGGCGATGCCCCTGCCGTGGCGACGGCGGCTTGCACGCTTGGGCTTAGGAACGCTGGTGCTGCTCGGCTTTCACTTGATAGCATTATGGGGATTGATCGCAATCTGGAACGCGATGTTTAGCAGCGGAGGCATCAGTTTCTCGATGCGCTGGGCGTATATGCTCATTGCTAGTGGGGACTGGCTTGCGCCTCTGGCGAGCTGGGGCTTGTTGGGCTTCTTAGGCAGAGAGATCGCTGCACAACACACGCACTCAGAGAAAGGAGGAGATCCCTATGCGTCGGTGTAGTCTGCTGGCGGTCGGAGTTGTCGGGTTGGTCGTTGTAGGAGGCTTGGGGCTTGGTGAGGCGCAGCAGCCACAGCCTATTACTGTGAACTGTCCTGCGCAAAGCCTGCAAAAAGCGATTGACGGCGCTGCGCCCAATACGGAGATCATCATCAAAGGGACGTGTAAAGAGAGCTTATATATCACGAAGGGTCTCACATTACGAGGAGACCCCAAAGAGGGCGCGACGCTCAGTTCGCCGACTCCGTATCTTCCCGTCGTCGCTGTCACCAACGGGAAAGTGCTCTTGGTTGGTACCCTGAGCACCGACGGAAAGCTTCTCATCACCGGCGGCGATAGGGGTATTATCACTATCGGCAAGAACGCTGAAGTTGTACTCGACCAAGTGACCGTGAAAGAGAATCTCTGGGGCGGGGTGCTCGTCGCCGACGGGAAGGCTACGATTCACAACAGCGTAATTACTGCGAACGGCGTGGGGATCGCCGTGCTCGACAGGGCCGAGATCAGCAATAATACTATCACCAACAATCGCGGCTGCGGCGTGTGGGCCATCTCCAAGGCGCAAGGGTGGGCCGCGGACGCGCAAGTCTCAGGGAGCAATAATACAATGAGCGCCAACGCTGGGGGAGATTTGTGCCCGACAGACTTCAAGTGGCCCGCAGACTTTAAGAAGAAGTAATCAGTGCGCGCAGCTGAGCAAGCGCCGCACGCGGATCTTTCTGCCCGAAGATCGCGCTGGCCGCGACGAGAATATCTGCCCCGGCCCGCGCGATCTCTTTGATATTGTGCGCGTTCACGCCCCCATCGACTTCAATCTCGACGCTCAAGTCTTTTTGCCGGATGAGCTCTTTGGCTTGACAAATTTTGTTGAGGGTCTCGGCGAGAAAGCTCTGTCCGGCAAACCCCGGCTCTACGCTCATGATCAGCAGAAAATCTAGCTGATCTA
>JBKBIX010000142.1:0-2334 GCA_046293845.1 Bipolaricaulia bacterium
AGGTCAAGATGATCGCTCGCTGCACTCCTAGTAATCGAAAGCCATGTCCCGCAAACTCTTAGAGCGTCTGGGGTATCAGCGAGCGGGCACGAAGGGGAACTCCCCTTCACGACACCGGCACGACCTGCACGTTCACTTTGTACCCCAAGCGCGTCAGCAACTGCTCGCACTCCTCCCAGCTCAGCCCAAATGCCCGCACATCAGCCACCCCAAGACGTGCCAAGCTCTCGCGCACCAGATCGAGATCACGCTCATCCAGATCGCTCTCCAGCAGCGCTTGCTCCGCCCAGTCCACAAGCTCCGCTAAGCTCAGACGATGCTGCAAATACGCGATCACCCGCTGCGCGACGTCGTGTCGCGTGATCATGTTCCCTTCACCTTCCGATGCCCCATGTCTACAGGGTACTTCTCGTGAATCTCGACCAGCTCGCCACGCTCATTATAGATCTCTTGCCAAAAGCGCGTCGTTGTCTCTTCAGCGTCTACTTCCTTGACATAGCGAGCCTTCCACCCCAAGCGCCCGTGGATCTCGTACCAGTAGCGCCGACCGCCATTGGGGAGTTCCTCCCAGTTCTTGAAGACGCGCTCGTTGCGTCGGCGCTTCGCCTCATCAAGAGCCACAGCATACTATAACAAGCAGGAGCTTATCCAGCAAATCCCCAGAAAGTGACAGCCCCCGCGGGTGCGCCCCGCAGGGGCGGGCTGTCGCAAGGCTTGCGGAGGCCGCGCGCACTTGATCCCCTCATTTGCAAGCTTGTTTATCATCAGAGATAATACGACTATGCGCAAGGTCAAGATGATCGCTCGCTGCACTCCTAGTAATCGAAAGCCATGTCCCGCAAGCAGCCCCAACTGCGCGGTGAGCAGATCGTCAAGTTATTGGAGCGTCTGGGGTATCAGCGAGCGGGCAAGCCGGCTTCCCAAAACTACTCCCGGGGCCCCGCACACCCACAAGACCCCCGGCTGTCAGGCAGGCTCTCATCCCTTGGGGTTTTGAGGGGCCTTGCGCCCTAGCACCAGGGTGAAGAGCCCGATCGCTATGGCCGCCGCCGCTATCGCCACTAAGAACCAGATCGCCGAAGTCACTCTTACTCACCTCCAAAGTAGACCAAAATGCTTCCCACGCCATAGAGCGCTACAAACGTGAGGCCTCCAATCCAGAGCACCCAGTCCGGTACTTTCTCCGGGTCGAGGAATTTCCCGAAGACGAGCACAGCCGCGGAAAGGTTCGCCAGGTCAAAGAGCTTTTCGCCAAGAGTATTCCGAAGTCGCTGCGCTTTCATGGTTTGAGTCTAGCACAGATGCGATGCGACTTCAACCTCATCAAAAACCTCTAGCCCTTGCAGGGCAGCAGCCACCACTCCGGGGGCCCCGCGCGAGCGAGACCCCCGGAGGCTCTTCCGTGCCTTCTGTGATACCTTCCGTGCTTTCCGTGATGCTTATCTCACGATCAGTTTGCGCACCTCGCTGCGCCACACAGCCCCGTCGCGCCCGTAGAGCGTCACGATGTACCCTCGTCCTGCTCCTCACGCGGGAGGGGAAATTAGGGCACACCCGTGATCGTGCGGGCCAAGTCCACCTTCAAGCTTTAGCCAACTGGCAAACGCCGACGGCGAATTCGGCGACGATCTACTACGACAATAGAGTGCGGCAGCTCCTCCACAGGGACTGTTTGAAAGACTCGCTCCAGTAACGCCCGCATCTCTAACTCACTATAGTTCCCACCGCGAAAGAGAATCAGCCCGGGGCCATCAGCGCTCGTAAGTGCCAGCAATCTTGGAAAATCCAGATCTGCTGTAATGACGACACGCCGCTCCTGGCGCGCCCGCGCAATCAGGTTCTCATCCGAAGCCCGATCCAAGCCCACATCCAGAGCGTGAACAGCTTCATGATGGCGTTGCTTAAGCCACGAGGCCAGCTCTGGAGAGAGAGGCATGTCGATCAGAAACCTCATGCGGTGAATTCGAGCACTTCGTCTTCAGCAAGAGCCGCGGCATAGCGTAGGGCCTCATCAATGTCTTCAGGTTCCAGATAGGGGTAAGCGCGCAAGATGGATTCTTTGGTCTCCCCGCTCGCAAGCAATCCCAGCAGGCGCGAGACGGGAAAGCGTAGCCCACGAATACAGGGCTTGCCGTTGCAGACCTTCGGGTCGACGGTAATTCTGGAAAACCCCTTCATCGCGATCACCGAGCTTGATTGTACAGCTTCTGAAGGAAAAGCACAAGACCCACAAGACTTCCGGGGGCCGCGCGCACCGGCGAGACCCCCGGAGGCTCTTCCGTGCCTTCTGTGATACCTTCCGTGCTTTCCGTGATTCTTATCTCACGATCAGTT
>JBKBIX010000143.1:0-2310 GCA_046293845.1 Bipolaricaulia bacterium
GAATTTTCTGTAGGAGCCAACCTTTCTCTGAGCAGCAGCACGTTGACCCCGTTGATCTCGTTCCTAACCTACGCGACGCTGCCCGAGGAACAACGCTTCAGCATAAAGACCACGATCTCTGATCTCGTCAGATCGCAGATTCCTTCGGGATTGCCCATCACTGTGAAAGAGTTTCTCTTCACGTCGCAGCGCAGCACGTTCTTTGTGCATCTGGGGGATTTGCCACAATCGCCTTTGCTCTACAATCTGCTGCCGCGCCGCGGCGTCGAGCTGGGGTTTACGGATTTCTTCTCGCTGATGGCAACTTTCGAAGACCAAGATGGGGATTTCATTCAAGAACAGCGCGCGATGGCGCTGAACTTCAACGGGACGAGCCTGCGGGCCTCACTGGCGCGACTGAGCGTCGCCGGTGCTAACCCCTACGCGCTCACAGCGGCGAACTTCAGAAGTGGCGTGCTCTCCGCTGAGGGAGCCGTCGCTGAGGTCAGCGCGGGCCTGCGCCGCATGTTCTTCCTGCGCGCGGCCCCGCATTTCTATACGCTCGTGATCGGGGGAGAGTATCTGCGCGTCGAGCCTGATTTCCCCAGCTTGATCGGTGTGCCCTCGGTCTTGGCCGATACCCAAATCTGGACGCTCTTTGGCACCAGCTCCGTCGGAGTATTGGCGTTCAGCGCGCTCGTCTCCGGCAAGAGAACTGACCTCTTCAGCCAGCTCAGTGTCCAAGAAGTGACCTCGATCACGTCCCAAGGGCGCCTTGTTATCAGAAGTTTCGCCCCCGGTGTGCCCAGCATCTTCTTCGACATAAAATTCATCTCGCGGCGCAGCAACGATCCGCCCTTCACACCCATAAGCACCGACGAAGATATCAAATCGCTCACTATTGCCGACATCGCCAGTCCTATCAGTTATATCTTGACGTTCCAGAGCAATCTCTTTCGGGATAATCTCAACCCGGCCAATAACACCGACACGTTCGAGTTCATAAGCGCACTTATCACGCGCCCACTGTTGGGCATTGAAGGGCTGTCGCTCAGCTTGAGTGCCAAGGGCACCTTCCAAGTCGATCCCAATACGAACACAACGCTCGAGCACCAAGTGACGTTCATCGGGCGCGTGGCGTTCACGACCGCACGGGTCTCCATGTTCTTTTTAGTAGGGTTGAACACCAATCTGCTCTACCCGTTCTTTTCGAGCTATTTTGGGTCGTTCAGTGCGACGCTCTTTGGGCCGGTGAGCACTTCGTTCGCGTTCGCGTTCACCGAGCCATCAGCTCTCAGTTTCAATGTCGAAGTGCGCACGAAGTTTGCCATGCCCTTTGAATCTGTCATTATCAGAGGGCGCGTCGAGGGCTATCTCTTTATTGATCTGAATAACAACGGCCAACGCGACCCAGGCGAGCCCGCCGTCAAAGACGCGCTCCTGCGCTTAGATACCCAATTAGCGCGCACCGACGCCCAAGGTTACTTCAGATTCCCACCCGTTGATCCGGGCTCTTATAAAGTCGAGATCGCGCGGGCGCCCTTGGGATTAGTACCCACAGTCCCCATGCCGATCTCTGTGACCGTCACCGTCGGACAAGTGATCTCTTTAGAGGTCCCCATGCGCTCCGTGGGCATCATTCGCGGGCGCGTCTTCGATGACAAGAACCGCAACGGCCAAGCCGACCCCGATGAACCCGGCCTAGCTAACGTGCGCATCTTCGCCGTTGGTGCGACGAGCATCGAGGCGCGCTCCAGCGCCACTGGGCAGTACGTCTTGCAGGTGCCGCCGGGCAGCTATACCGTGACGTTGGATCGCACAACTCTGCCCAAACGCTATGAGCCGACGACACCGCTGAGCACGACCGTGACAGTACAGACAGGCCAGACTACCACTCTAGACTTCGGCGCGTATGAAGTGCCGCGCCCCGTGCTCTTCGCGCCCATAGCTGAGTTCACGTTCACGCCAGCGCAACCGAAAGTCGGCGAGAAGGTGACGTTCGACGCGTCGGCGTCTACAGACAGCGACGGCCAGATCGTGCGCTATGAGTGGGACTTTAATAATGACGGCAAGCCCGACGCTGTGGGCAAGCTCGTCGAGTGGACTTTCACGCAAGCGGGCGACTTCCCCGTGAAGCTCACGGTCACGGACAACGACGATCTGCAGAACTCTATCACTAAGATCGTCCCCGTGCGGCCATGAGAAAGCGCGTCCTCTTCACGCTCGGCGTAGTTCTGATTCTTGCTGTTTTTGGCACTTGGTGGGCCTGGGACAGATTCTCTATTCAATACGAAGAGAGCTCCGGCCCGGTCAGAGTCTCCCCCGCGCAGA
>JBKBIX010000144.1:0-2266 GCA_046293845.1 Bipolaricaulia bacterium
CAGGTCAGCCAGAAGAGCGTGGGAAACGGCTCTAGCTTTTTATTCTCTGTGAGCAGCGGGGCGACGCGGATGACCGCGGGATACCCCCAGGGACAGCGCACTTCGATATTTCTGAGGCCGCGCGGGGGCCGGCCCAGCTGCCGCTCGATAATCGCGCGATCCCTGTCCATGCCCTGTACAGTAGCAAGAAATCTCACAGTTTACAACCCTGTTGCGGCGAGCAAAAACTTCTTTTATACTCAGACCATTATGAGCATTCTCATTAATTCCAACACGAAGGTCTTGGTGCAAGGGATCACAGGGAGCGAAGGGAGTTTCCACACACAACGGATGAGAGAGTACGGCACGCAGATCGTCGCCGGGGTGACGCCGGGGAAGGGGGGATCAAACTTCGAGGGCATCCCCATCTATAATACAGTCGCTGAAGCCGTGCAAGAGCACGAGATCGACGCGAGCGCGATCTTCGTCCCGGCACCCTTTGCTGCCGACGCTATTCTCGAAGCCGCCGACGCTGGGATCAAGCTTGTCGTCTGCATCACCGAGCATATCCCTGTCCATCAGATGCTGAAGGTCGTGCAGATTCTCTCTCAGGAGGGCAGTCGCTTAATTGGGCCAAACTGTCCAGGGGTGATCTCGCCGGGGAAGTCTAAAGTCGGGATTCTGCCCAATCACGTCTTCAAGCCCGGCCCGGTGGGGATTGTCAGCCGCAGCGGCACGTTAACCTACGAGATCGCCGATCAGCTCTCGCGCGCGGGTATTGGGCAATCGACTGTAGTAGGGATTGGGGGCGACCCAATCATCGGAAGCTCCTTCATTGAGATCTTAGAACTCTTTCAAAAAGACCGTCAGACGAAAGCCGTCGTCCTAGTAGGGGAGATCGGGGGCACCGACGAAGAGCGTGCTGCCGAGTTCATCGCTCAAGAGATGACTAAGCCCGTTGTTGCGTACATTGCGGGGTTTTCGGCGCCGCCGGGCAAGCGCATGGGCCATGCCGGGGCGATCATCTCTGGGAGTGAGGGGACGGCTCAAGCCAAAGCTAAAGCTTTAGAAGCTCACGGCATCCCCGTCGCCAGAACGCCAAGACAGATCGTTGAATTAGCACGAGCGGCTTTGAACGCCTAACAGACTTGCGCGTTCCCTCAAAAAGCTCCATACTATAGGTGCGAGAAAGGAGCTGAGGCCCCATGCCCGATCTCTTCAAGGAAGGCAAACAGCACAGAGCGTCCCCATTCTCCCCGGAGCAGATCGCGGAATTAGAGAAGCCCCTCGATGAGTCGCGCGTCCAGCGCCGCCCCGATGGACTAACATATCTGCCAACGTATGACGTGATCGAGACGGCCAACAGGATCTTCGGCTACGGCGGCTGGCAACGCGAAATCAAACGATTAGAGAAGATCTACGAAGACTCCAGCGAGGGCACCTATAGCGTCGGGTACCTGTGCGAGTGTCGGATTCGCATCGGCGAGGTCATTCACGAGGACGTGGGCTTTGGCTCCGGGGTGAGCCAAACCGATCCCGCCAGAGCCTATGAGACGGCCCTCAAAGGCGCGGTCTCCGATGCACTGAAGCGCTGCTTCCGGGCCCTGGGGGATCAGTTCGGCCTCAGTCTCTATAAGAAGCACGAGCCTGAAGAAGCTCCTGCAGTACCCTTGGCCACCGAAGCCCAACTGGGACGGCTGCGCAAAGAGCTGCGCTCCGCCAATCTCAAAGAGAGCAAGCTCTTAGACTATATCAACGCGCTGATGGGCACGCGCTATGCGCGCTTAGAAGAATTACCCCTCAAAGTCGCTAGCCGAGCCATTGATAAATTCGTCACCGAGCGCGAGAACTTCGTCGAAGAGCTGAAGCGCAGTAAGGGGTGAGTATGGGCTTCAGTTGTGGGCTGGTGGGCCTGCCCAACGTCGGCAAGAGCACGATCTTTAACGCTCTGACGGCTGCCGGCGCGAAGGTCGAAAACTACCCGTTCACCACGATTGAACCCAACGTCGGCGTCGTCCCTGTACCCGATCCCAGGCTCGATCGGCTCCATAAGCTCTTCCCTGACAAGAAGAAAGTCCCCACAACGTTGCAGTTTATAGATATCGCAGGCTTGGTGAAGGGCGCCAGCGAGGGCCAGGGGCTGGGCAATCAATTCTTAGCTGAGATCCGCAACGTCGACGCGATTGTGCACGTCGTGCGCTGCTTTGAAGACCCCGACGTCGTGCACGTCGACGGCTCGGTCGACCCACGGCGCGATGTCGAAGTTGTCGAAACAGAGTTACTGCTC
>JBKBIX010000145.1:0-2241 GCA_046293845.1 Bipolaricaulia bacterium
ATCTTGGTCTGCCTCTTATTGCGGCTTATCTGACCCAGCGAGTTGCTTTGCGAGTAAAAGGCGAGCGGTGGTTTGAGAAGCAATTCACGCCCATGCTCGGGAAGATACAAGTGACTGCCCTACTGGCAACTCTGGTTGTGATGTTTGCCCTGAAAGGGGAAGCCATCTTCAATGCTCCAGCGTTGGTCAGTTATATGGTTTTGCCGTTGGCGCTGTTCTTCTTCACGTTGTTCTTTATTGGCACGCTTTCCGCGTGCTTTGTGATGAGACTGCCGATGGACAAGTCTGTGACGGTTGGATTCCATGTAACAGGGCGAAATTTTGAGTTATCTATTGCTTTGGCCCTCACTGCCTTTGCTGCGTCGCCTCTGGTTGCTGTATCTACAGTTATCGGGCCGCTTATTGAAGTTCCTGTGATGTTGTCCTTAACGTGGATTGGGAAGCGACTGGTTGAGCGCTTTCCCTTATGTTGCGTTCCAGCCAGAGCAGACTTCACGGCATAGCTAGCTCGCTGTGAGCTTGTACCCAAACCCGCGCACCGTCACGATAAGCTTTGGGTTGTCTACGTCATCCCCGAGCTTGTTGCGCAATAGATAGATATACTTCTTGACGTCCTCCGAAGATGCATACGGGTTGTCTTGCCAGATCGAATCAATGATCTCGCGGTGCGAAAAGACCTTCCCCGGCTTGGACGCCAACAGCCTTAACAATTCATACTCTTTAGGCGAAAGGTCAATCACTTTGCCTCCCAAGCGCACTTCCTTGCGCTCGTCGTCAATCTGCAACGCCCCAAGCTGCATATACGGCGATTGACTGACACGACGCATCACCGCTTCAATGCGCGCTTCCACTTCACGAAGATCGAAGGGCTTAGTGATATAATCGTCCGCGCCCGTAGAGAAGCCGCGCACCTTGTCGTCTGTCGAGTCTTTGGCCGTCACCATGATCACTGGGGTTTTTGCGCCGCTCTCGCGCAGCTTCTGCAGAACTGCCCAGCCGTCGAGCCGGGGCATCATCACGTCGAGCAGCACAAGCTCCGGCCTCTCTTTAGAAAATTTTTCCAACGCCTCCTGACCGTTCTTTGCCGCGATGACAAAATGCCCTTTGGCTTCTAAAAACTTGCGCAACAAGTGCAGAGAAGTCGCGTCGTCCTCAGCGATGAGGATGCGCATGAGAGACCTCCTTCTTCTCGGAGCCGAGCGCCGGCTCCAGCGGCAGCACGATAGAGAAGACGCTGCCGCGTCCGACCTCGCTCTCTAAGAGAACCTTCCCGCCGAGCATCTCGACGTATCTCTTCACGATAGCCAATCCCAAGCCCACCCCTTGCGATTCACGAGTGCTCGAATTATCAAGCTGGGTGAACGGCTCAAAGATCCGGGCGCGTGCGTGCTCCGGGATGCCGATGCCCGTGTCGGCCACGGAGAACTGATATTCGGTGTCGCGCGCAGCGCCGGTGAGGGTCACACGCCCTGTCGGCGTGTACTTGATCGCGTTGCTCAATAGATTGATCAAGGCTTGCTTGAGCTTCGTCCCGTCGGTGATGAGCGTGCACGGCTCGATATGATAGCTCAGCTCCAAATTCTTCCCGCGCGCAAGAGCGCTGACGGCTTTCACAGCCTCTTCCCCAACGGTCGCAGCTTCGACCGCCTCAAAGTACGGACGGTCTTCACTGGCCTCGATCTTGGAGAACCTCAAAATATTATCAATGAGCTGCAGGAGATGGTCTCCCGAGTTGAGAATATTCTCTAAATCCTCGCGTTGGGCTGGGGTGAGCGGGCCGTCCACCCCTTCGAGCAAGAGTTGGGAGTACCCGCGGATCGCGTGCAAGGGGGTCTTCAGTTCGTGGCTCATCATCGCTAAGAAATCTGATTTCGCGCGGTTGGCTCTCATTAATTCAGTATTCATTTGTTCGAGCTGGCGCTTGCGCTCTTCAATAGCGTCGGCCATGGCGTTGAATTCTTGAGCGAGCGTTTCCAACTCATCGCCGGTAGAAACATGAGCGCGCGTGGATGGGTCTTTCTTGAAGCGCTGCAAGGCGCTTGTCAATGTCTCCGCTGGCCCTAAAATCATCTTATAGAACGCGAAGGCAATCAGAACTCCTAGGAGAACATAACCACTGACGACCAACACGATGAGTACGGCCTGACGACGTATCTGCCCTTGGATCGGTGCAAGATCAATCCCCACGCGAATAAAGGCAGTTCCTGGAATGAGGTCTCGTTGAGGGAAAGGACGCAGGCG
>JBKBIX010000146.1:0-1891 GCA_046293845.1 Bipolaricaulia bacterium
AGTTGTCTACGGGGCCATCGGTATTTACAGCTTCGACGGCTTCGCGCAGAGAGCAATCGCCGTCGGTATTGAGCTCGTCGTCGGTTGTTGTGACGTAGATCTGTGCGTACACACTGGGTACACCCGCAAACACTGCAGCGATGGCCAACCCGACCGCTACGATGAGAGTCTTCTTCTGGATCATAGCTAGAACCTCACTTTGATCCCCACAGCCAGAGCGCTGATATACTCAACTGTTAAGACGGCAGAGCTGGTCAGCTCCACCGGGCCGACTTTCCAGATGCCGTCCCACCACGCTTGATAGAAGTCTTTGATCAGCCCAAGGAAGATCACCCGCAGCTCGCCACGAAAGTCCCCAACGGTCCAAGCGAGCACCAGCGTGTGCTTGAGAATAGTATCGCAGAGCACCAGAGTGACCCCCGTGCAGAACTTGATCTCGCTGCGCACCTGCACTCCGGGGGGATCGAAGCTCCCTACAACCTGGGCTAAATAGACCTTCCACGCCCCAATGGAATCAGGATAAAACTCCCAGAAGGCTTCGACGGCAGCGTCGCCGATCTTCAGGGTCGTTGTAAGCACGTTGAACTTCGCATCCAGCCCCGGCCCCAAGCGCAATGTATTAGTGAGCGTGAGATTGAGAGGGTGAACCTGCCCAATCGCGTTAATCTCTAACAGACAGATCACCTGGGTAGAGCAGTTCCTTCCCGTGAGATCGGTCTCTCCGAAGAGCTGGAACTCGGCGCGGGCATGGAGCGTTATGCCCCAGAGCTTGAGATTGCGCACGAAGAGCTTCTCTTCTTGCGGGCTGAGCTCGTCTATGACGATCCCGCCGTAGAGGCGCTCCAGCGGCTTGCACTCGGCAAAGCACTCTAATCCCTGACGCGCCCCAACCCACGTCTCGCTGCGCACTGTCAGCCCGCTTGCGGTCTGGCCTTCAACGCCGAGCACAAAGCCCATGCGAAACTCCGGGGTCACTGTTCCAAAGTTGGCTGCCATCGCGTGCAGGGAGAAGAGCAATCCCCCGACGGGCAGCGCGAGATCGAAGACGCTCTTGCGCAACGTTAAGTCCGCATCGAGCATCCCGCCGGCATCGAACGCCTGCGCCAACGCGAGATTGGCTACTGTCGGGTGATAAAACCCCACGTCTTCGAGCAGCCAATATAAGTAGCTATCGGGCAGGGGGCAATCGCGAAACGGCGGGGTGACATCGCCGGGGGCGGCGCGGCGCACACAATAGCGCAGGTGCGCTAACTCACTGGTGCGCACGAACTCGATCTCGGTGATGCCGGGCGCGAAGACGAGAATATTTTTGAGGGTAAGCGCCCCGAGTGCCGCGCTGGTCGCGAACGCTTGGTACTCAACCCCCTTGAACGTGAGTACTGACGTGCTGGTGATCTCTAGCCCGCTGATGCTGAGCGTCAGCACGACGTCCATCTCGACTTTGAAGATACCTAGATCGATCTTGCGGCAGACGTCCTCGTCTATGAGAGTGTCGCCGTCGTCGTCCACGCCGTTGGGGGGATCTTCGTCGACGAGCAAATCCCTGTCCTCATTGACATCGCAGCTTGAAGATTTCATGACAAGCTCAAGCTGTGCGTCGCCGGTGATGGGAGCAGTGAGGGCAGGAAAGACTATGAACATCCCCCACAGCAAGACACTGAGCACCGCCACCCTTGCCATAAGGGGCCTCCTCAATTTTTTACGTTTTTAGTTTAGCGAAATTATATCATATTCATAATCATCTTGTCAAGATCTATCTACATTCTAACACATATAAAAACATATCTTAGCAGTGGAGCGCTGCCACGGTGATGTGCTATTATAGAAGACTATGCACAAGGCCGAAGTCTTAGAAGCCCCATCTTCCTCAAAAGCCCCGCTGACCCTATCG
>JBKBIX010000147.1:0-1594 GCA_046293845.1 Bipolaricaulia bacterium
GAGGAGGTATGATACCTGAGGCCCTCACCCCCGACCCCTCTCCCGTAGGTGAACTACGGGAGAGGGGTGGCGCAGCCGGGGTGAGGGCCATCGGATAGGAAGAGATGCTGATTGATTTTGAGGCAGCCTAGCGCACCTCCACCCAGATGGGGTTTGTGTAAGCTTGGTCGCCGTCATCGGCTACGACCCGCACGATGTACCAGCTCTTCTCCGTGGGCTTATCTGTGAGAGTGATCACTGCGCGATCTTCGCTGAGACTGAAATTCTTCAAGACCTTGCCGTTCTTGATGATCTGCGCTGACTGGAGCAGTCGCGGCTCCTCTTGAGCAGGATCGCGCGGGAGCACGAGCATTTCAGCTTTCAGTGAGACTTCCTGCCCGCGAGCTAAAGTCACGGTGTCGCCGGGGAGAGCCTTGCCGTCTTGGGCAGAGAAATTTATCATTGGGCCGTAGGTCGCAAACGCCCGCCCAGCCTTTAACGCCGCGATCCATCTCTCAGCCGTCAGCTCGCCCTCGACACGCATGTATGTTCTTGGACGACCATAGCGCTCCTGACCGGGGCGAAAGTCCATCCAGTCGTGATCATCACTGCTGCCCACAGCCACATAGCGTCGCCCTTCGTTCCAGAACTTGAAGAGCTGCTCGATAGCTCTCGCATCGCCCTGATCGAATTCGCCGTTAAAGATCTCGACGGCGTCGAAATTATAATCAAAAGCCTCCGTGCCCAGGAGCGCAAAATACCCATCGGCGCTCGACCCAGGGTGATTGGCTTGAATGATCTCTGCGCCGCAGGTGCGCGCTTGAGCGAAGTAATCTTTCGGGGTCTTGGTGGGAGCATAGGTGACGGCGCAGCGCAAGGGATAAGCGTTCCAATGCCCAAGCGGGGTCGTGATCTCCTCGCTCAAGATTGCAGGGACGCCGCGCATGTGGGCAGTCTTCGCGAACAGCTCGTGCCCGGCAATCGTCTCGTGATCGCTGATGAAGACCAAATCTAGGTCAGCCGCGAGCTGCACGAGCACGAGCTGATCTATGGGCGTGTGCCCATCGAGACTGGCGTTACTATGAGCGTGTAGATCAGCTGAGTAGTAGCCCCACTCTTTTTCGGGCGAAAACGCGCGCCCAAGCGCAACCGTAAGCTCGAGAGTCTTGCCCGCTTGTACAGTGATCTCTTGGGCGAAGGGTCTCACAGTAAAGCCCGCACCGTGGTCAACGATGAGGGTGTAGCGCTCTTGGGGCAGCGTCAGCCGAGCTGTACCGATCTCTTTGAGGTCAGTATACGCGATAAAAGTCTTGCCGAAGCGATCTGTGGCGAAGATCAACGCATCGGTGGGTTTTTCGCCGAGCGTCACTGTAACGATCACTTGTCCAGTCGGCTGAGTGAGCACCGGGGCCGACGACATGACGAGAGTGACGAGAACAGCCGAGAACACTGCGACGAAGACGAAGTGCTTCATGAGTACCTCACCTCCACGGGCATTGAGTTGTCCCGCTTCCGTCAGACATGCAGAACCTCTCCGATGGCCCTCACCCCGGCTGCGCCACCCCTCTCCCGTAGTTCACGTCGGGGGTGAGGGCCTCAGGTATCATACCTCCTT
>JBKBIX010000148.1:0-1197 GCA_046293845.1 Bipolaricaulia bacterium
CGGAAGCAGAGTTCAACGGGGGCTCCCGTCTTGATCGAGACGTGCCCTTTCGGGATATCCGGCGGCTTCTGCTGCTGGGCTACCCCCAATACCATCGCCGTTACCCCCAAGGGGACCAACAAGAAGAGAGCGACGCATGTCGCACGCTTGAGCATGACGATCATCTCCTTTTCAAGTCAGTGATCAGTGACAAGTGACTAGTCACTCTTCACTGCCGTTTTTACCCTGCGTAGCTATGCAAGCCCGCTAAGAGATAATTCACGCCCCACCAGGTAAACATGGCGACGACGAAGCCGCCCACGGCCAGCCACGCAGTTCTCGCATCGCGCCAGCCCCACTTCACCCGCACGTGCAAGTAGAGCGCATAGAAGAACCACGTGATGAGCATCCACGTCTCTTTGGGGTCCCAGCCCCAGTAGCGCCCCCAGGCGTGCTGCGCCCAGATCGCCCCGAAGACCAGCCCGCCCAGCGTAAAGAGCGGGAACCCCAGCGCAATCGCTTTGTAGCCCAGATTGTCGAGCATCTTCAGCGTCTGGAGATTGCCCCCGCGCCGCTGGAGCCATAAGAACAATAAGCCCGCACCAAACGCCACAGCGAAGAACGCCTCACCGCCGAGCGTAAAAGAGACGTGCAGCACGAGCCAATAGCTCTGCAGCGCTGGTACCAGCGGGCGGACTTCGCTCGACAGCAAGGGCGACGACGCCAGCGCAATGAACAGAAACGCTAACCCCGTCGCAAAAGCCCCGACAACTCGTATCTTATAGCGCCACTCGAAGATCAGATAGACCAGTGGGATCGCCCAGGAGAAGAACGCCAACGTCTCGTAGGTGTTCGTCACGGGGAGCATCCAGAAGTCCGAAACCCGATGCATCTCCAAAACGCGCAGCACCATACCGACGGTGCTGATGAGCACGGTGATAAAAGTCGTCCACGTCGCGACCTTGCCCCAGGTCGTCTGTTTGAGTACCCACGGCTGTGGCGCGGCTACTATGCCCAGCCCAGACTTCTGCTCTGTGGGATTGCCGATCAAATGCAGCAGATAGAAGACGAACGCGAAAAAGTACCCGACGGCGCTGAGATAGAAGAAGAACGCACTATCCATGATGAACCTCCTCGTGAGAGGCCCTCACCCCCAGCCCCTCTCACCCTCACCCCTCTGTCCCCTCTCCCCTCCGAGGGAGAGGGGAAGGGGTGAGG
>JBKBIX010000149.1:0-968 GCA_046293845.1 Bipolaricaulia bacterium
CGCCCCGCCCACCCCCACCGAGATCGCGGTCATCGTAAATGACCAGGGGCGCGTCGCGAGAAACCAGATTTTGAGATTCATACAGCTCCTTCTGGCCCTCACCCCGGCTACGCCACCCCTCTCCCGTGTCTCACCCACGGGAGAGGGGTCGGGGGTGAGGGCCTCAGCGGTTAGGCTTTTCTTGCTTGCTCCAAGACTTTCTTCAGATCGATCTTGATGTCGAAGACCTGCAGCTCGATCATGACTAAGTCTTCGCTGCCGGTGTTGACGAAATCGTGCAGCTCGCCGTTGAGCACGCGCACCACCGAGCCGGGCTTTAAGGGGTGTTCGACCCCGTCTAATCGGACGATCCCCGTCCCAGAGATCACATAAAAGATTTGGGGATGGGGATGGCGATGGGCGGGTGACGTTCCCCCAGGAGCCATCTTCACCAGCATCACTTGGGCGTGGGAGTTAGAGTCCGAGCGCGTCCAGAGGGGCTTCTGCCAGATCGTGGGCGAGATCCCCTTCTCCCACGGCGTCTCCGCCAACTGCAAGATCTGTGCGTACTGTGCCATAAGCTTCTCCTTCTGGCCCTCACCCCCAGCCCCTCTCCCGTCTTGACGGACGGGAGAGGGGTGCCCGCAGGGCGGGGTGAGGGCCTCGTCGCTCTATGATATAATCTGCCTATAAGGCTGTCAATCTATGCTCTATCACAACCCGCGAAGAAGAGGACCGATGGCCGTTCCCAGAGCGCGCATCTCCCGAAGGCCCACGTTCTCTCAGGTGGCGCGGCGCCGGGGCATTATTTTGGGAGTGCTCTGCGTGGGGCTTGCGCTTGGGGGCTGGGCCGTGTATAAAATTTACTTTGCCAAGCCCGGTGTCGCTATTCCCATCCAGCAGCCCAGCGACTATCAGCTGCGCCTCGGCGAGACGGTGCAGTATAATTCAGTCCCGCCGACATCGGGCCCCTATGCTGGGGCGACCAC
>JBKBIX010000014.1:0-22853 GCA_046293845.1 Bipolaricaulia bacterium
ATCGAACGCACCCGTCAAGACGTTGGTGACTTTATAGAACGAGCCGTCGTCGAGCTTATACGCATAGAGATTGGCGACGCGATAGTCTCCCCTATCGGAGCTGAAGAGCAAGTACTGTCCGTCGGGGGAGAAGCTGGGATCTAAATCTTCGTCTTTGTCTTGGGTAATGGGTTTCAGCTCCCCGCTCTCGATATCCAACAAATAGATATCTTGAAACCCGCCGCGTTGCCATAAGCTCAAGGCGAGCGTCTTGCCATCGGGCGAGACAGCGATGGAGTGCACGGTGACGCTGTTGTCAGAAAACTCTTTGACGGGCGTGATCTTCCACGATTGGAGGTCGAGCTTGGAGATAGCAGTACTTGCATCGTGCCCGATGTGATGGGCGAAATAAACCGTTTGTCCATCAGGGGCGAAGACGGCGACATACGCCCGCGCGCCGTGCGTGAGACGCTTTTCGCTTTTCTTCTCGAGATCGTAGAGATATATGTCGCTGAAAGCGTAGTAAAAGCCGTTAAGATCGAGCTTGGTGTAGAGCACGGAGCGCCCGTCGGGCGCAAACGACGGCAGTTGCGCTGGGCCAAAGAGTATTTCGCGATCGTGCTCGCCCTCGGCGCTTATGAGTCTGAGCCCATTGCGCCCTGGCCCGATGTGACGATAGATGATCTCTTTCCCATCGGGCGACCATGAGGGCTGCATACTCATCCAGCCAAACTGTGTCAGCCGCAGGCTCGCTGTTACCCCCTCGCGGCTGAGAGATGCGATCTCGGCAGAGAACTTTTGGCGCAACCAGGCGCGAAAGCCCGCATAGACCTCATCGGCGGACTTGCCCAAGGATTTCTTTAAGATCGTATCGAAGTTCTCGCTGAAGAAGATGAGGGAGAACGTGTTGACCAAGCTCTTGGAGTTAGCTTCGTTGAACTTCTTCATGCTCTCAGGGCCGTAGGTCTCTTCGAGATAGCGCAGGAACCAAGAACTGAAGTTATAGACGAGCAGGCCCACCGGCGGCCACGCCGCACGAGTATAATAGCGCGAGATCTCGTCGAATCTGGGAATCTTATTGTCTAAGACCATCTGGCGGATCATCATAAGAGTAGCGGCGTCGTTGAGGCGCGACTCGCCCAAGTGCTTGTATTTCTCATAGACGGCCAAGCCCTCGAGGAACGTGATGGGCTTGCTCGCGTTGGGCAGGACGATTCTGCCGAAGATCGCGCGCAGCAATGCGTTGATCCCCGTCGCGATATCTAAGTCCATGATATGCAAGAGCTCGTGATAGACCACGACGCGAATCCAACTATCGAGACGCACATTAGCCCAGTCAGCTAAGCGCATCTGTGCCGGGCCGATATAGATCGTATTTTGCGGGAAGGGCGTGGCCGAGCCGACAATCGAGTCCACAAAATCAGCGATGACAATATATGTCTTCTCTGCAGGGACTCTGCCGAACTCTTTCTTGATGATCTCGTACGATTCCTCGGCGACAGTTGCGGCCTCGTGAGCGATGTTCTCTAAGCCCTGATGAAAGACGATAACGAAGTGTGGGGTCTCTAACTGCTGCCAGGTGAGCGCCGGATCGAAGATCGTGATCTGGGCTTGGCTTGCTATTGCACTGCACGCTACGAGAGACGCTACGACCAGAAGACGACGCATCATGGGAGACCTCCTTCCGTTAAAATTTATTTAGAAACTAAAGAGAAAGCGAAACTGCCCGCTGCGTGTGAAGACGAAGTCCACACGGGCTTTTAGCCCCATCTCATTCGGCGAGACCAGCACACTCAAGCCCCACGACAGCTGATTCTGCCAGACTCTCTTGCCCTCGCCTTGCCCATCGCTTGGCAGCTCGATCTTTCCGGCGCTGACGACGTGAACGAAGACGCCACCGTGCACACGAAGCTCCAGCGCTTGCGACAATAAGGGCATGGGCACTGAGACAGAGATCACTTCAAAATCGCGCTCGAACTGCACCGCCCAGAACCGGTCGCCCTTGAGTGTGGTGCTCTCACCCTTGACAGTCTGCACGAAGATAAAATCTGGGAGATTGCTCTCGTTCTCAAGGGTACCATAGCTCACGGTGAAGCTGAAAAGCTCGCGGCGTAGGGAGAGCTGGGTTTGGCTGTACTGAAACTGCGAGGGTAGAACTCCCAGTTGCCACCATCCTATGAGCGCTCTCTGGGAGAATCCCAGCTCGATCCCGAAGGGCGCGTGCAAACTTCGACTGGATTCATACATTACATAAGCGACGTCAGGGGGGTTAGGGTCATGCGGCCAGGGCCAGATCGTCCCAACGAATCCGCTCAGTGTGGGCAAGGCAAACGGGGGCTTGAACGTAGCTTTCAAGCCCGCTTCGCCGATGCGCCCCAAGACCGGCGTGCGCGGCCAGTCGAGCAGCATCACCTTCACATCCCAGAAGCTCAGGCCGGCTCTGTATCGGATCTTCTGGCTCTGCAGGCCGTAGGCCAGCCCCAGCGACGGTTCAAGCCAATCGAAGAATCTGTAGCTCCCCTCAGCGCCAAGCAACAGCCCATCTACGCCGTTCTCTTCAATGATGGGATTGAAGCTCTGTGCGGTCACGGGGAGCGCCAACGTCAAGAGTGAAACCGACAGGGCGACGAAGATCTTCATAGGGCCTCCTTTGCTCTTTCTTTCATTGTAAATCGTGAGAGCTTGAGCAGTCAAATAGTTTTACAAATCCCCAGCATATAGGACGCCAGTCCGTGCTCGTTCTTGCGGGGCGTATTATGCTCCAAGCATGAAGCTCTCAGCTCAAGAGATCGCTCAAGCGACTGGGGGAACCATCGTGCACGGCTCGCCAAAAACAGTTTTCGACGGCGTCTCCATAGATTCTCGCACGATCCGCCCAGGGCAGCTCTTTGTGCCGCTTTTAGGCTCGCGCTGTGACGGACACGAGTTTATCGCGGATGCGCTGCAGCGGGGAGCTGCGGGGTTTCTGTTTTCTCGGCCCTTGCCCCCTCACCCCTTAGTCCCCTCTCCCTCGGAGGGGAGAGGGGTGGCACAAGCCGGGGTGAGGGTCGCCATTCACGTCCACGACACGCTCCGCACCCTCAGCGATCTCGCGCACTGGGCCGTCACGAAGCTCAACGCGCCAATTGTCGCTGTTGCCGGCAGCAACGGCAAGACCACTACCAAAGAGCTGATTGCTCACGTGTTGGCTCAAAGATTTCGCACCCACGCAACCGAAGGGAACTACAACACCGAGATTGGGCTCCCCCTCACCGTGCTCAACGCTCCAGATGATACAGAAATATTTGTCTTAGAGATGGGAGCGACTGCCCGTGGAGACGTGCGCCGGCTCTGTCAGATCGCTCCGCCTACAATCGGCGTGCTCACGAGCATCAGCGAAGAGCATCTGGCGACCTTGGGCAGCTTTGAAAACGTTGTCGCAGCCGAGATGGAGCTGCTCGAAGCGCTTCCCGTTTCGGGATTGGCTATTGTTAACGGCGACGATCCCGAACTGCTCGCGGTCGCGCAGAGAACAGCGCGCTGTCGCCTGGTCACGTTCGGGTTTGCTCCGCACAACGACTTCGTCGCTGAAGAGCTGACACTCTCGCGTGACGGCACGCGCTTCTTCTTGAGAAGCCCTCACCCCTTGGTCCCCTCTCCCCTCCGAGGAGAAGGGGAAAGGGTGAGGGGGGCAATTCACATCTCGCTTCTGGGGCGACCGGCAGTGCTCGCAGCCCTGGCAGCGACGGCCGTCGCTCAACACTGTGAGCTCTCTTTCTCCGAGATCCGTCGCGGTCTTATGGGCGCGCGCAGCGCCTGGGGGCGGCTCCAGCTCATCTCGATCCCCAATACAGCGATTACTGTCTTGCACGACGCGTATAACGCCAACCCCGCTTCCATGCGCGAAGCGCTGCTTTGCGCTGCCCAGATACGTCATCCAGACGAAGAGCTGATCTTCGTGCTCGGCGACATGCTCGAGCTGGGGGCATTCAGCGAGCAAGCCCATCGCGAGATCGGAAGATTGCTCATAGATCCCCCTGTGCGTCCTGATAAACTGATCACCGTTGGAGAGCAGGCACGGCTCATCGGTGAAGAAGCTGCTCGTGCGGGCATCTGTGTAGAGTATTGCGCTACTTCCGACGAGGCTGCCCACAGTATACGCTTGACAAACGAGCGACGATACTTTATCTTGCTGAAAGGCTCGCGGGGGATGCGCCTCGAACGAGTGCTCGATGCGCTCTCGCATCACGCGCTCATATCTGTATGAGATGATATGAAACGATACGTGTGGATAACTTTTGTGCTGGGCGTGCTCACTTATGCTCCAGCAAGGGCAGCAGAAGAGCATTTTCACTATTATGTCACGTTTGTTGTTGCCCTAGCTGTGGGCTGGAGCTGGGAGGAAGCACGGCTCATCGCCAGCGCTGATCTCGCTGTAGATAGAAACGAAGAGACCATCGCGTCGCTGGAGATCACAGGGCGTTCTCGGCTTCTGCACGTCTCGCCCAAGAGCTTGAGATTCCACTGTTTCAGCGCGACCGACGACCGTCGCGCCAGCAGAGATCACTCCCGTAACCCCGATGTTCTCGAAAATCTCGCGTCTCTTGAAGAGCGAGCTAACACTGCTATCGCCCAAGCCCGACAGAGCCAAAATTCTTCAGAGATCACGCAAGCCCTGGTTGCGATTGGGGTCTATCTGCACTGTCAGCAAGACTCATGGTTTCACAGCGGCTTTGGTGGGCAGTGGGACGGCCATGCCCTCGAGAGTTTTTTCGCTGCGATCTTTGGAACCCCCGATCCCGATCAGGCAGCGGCTCGACCGGCTAAGACCGAACGTGCCCTTAATGAGATGGTGGAAAAACTTATACACTTCCGCAGGCGCTGGGGCGGCTCCACCAACGAGCTCACGCCCTCGGATCTAGAGCGTCTTAAGAGACTGCTGACGCACCCGCTCACGAAAAAGATGACCAAGCGTGAGCGAGCCGTGTGTGCTCAGCGCTTAGCCGGGCACTGGCTTCATCAGCTCTTAAGCGGGAAGATTCGTTCAGGCGTGCCTAGGGATAACATCCAAAACAGCATGAAGCTCTCAGCACGGTGTTGGCGCGTGCACACTGAAGTCTTTTCTGAATCCAGCTCCAGCGCGTGGGTCGTCGAGCCTGCAGCACTGCCGCTGAAGCTAGAGCTTGATGGCAGCTTAGCAAAGTAGCTCACGCTATACTTTTTGACTCCCTCGGCGTTTTTTATTACACTGGAGCCGTCATGGACGATGCGAAAGCTCGCTTCGCCCTGCTGTCTGTAAGCGCAGCGGTGGCGACGCTAGCCCTGAAGTTCACAGCGTATGCGCTCACCGGCTCGGTGGGGATTCTCTCTGATGCCCTGGAGTCTTTTGTGAATTTAGCTGGGGCGCTTATCGCGCTGACAGCCCTTAAGATCGCTGCACGCCCTGCCGATAAGACCCACCCCTACGGCCACGATAAAGCCGAGTATTTCTCAAGCGGCGTCGAAGGTACGCTCATTGTGATTACAGCTGCGAGCATCGCTTATACAGCTATCGGGCGCTTGCTCTCTCCTGTCCCGCTGGAGCAGCTCGGCTGGGGTCTAGCCGTCACGGGCAGCGCGTCGTTACTCAATTTCATCGTCGCTCGCGCGCTCCTAAGCGCTGCGAAACGCTATGATTCAATTACGCTTGAAGCTGACGCCAAACACTTGCTCACCGACGTCTGGACGAGCGTGGGAGTTATCTTCGGCTTGATCGCGTTAGCGTTGACGGGTTGGCAATGGCTCGATCCTCTCGTTGCGCTCGCGGTCGCCGGGCACATCGTCATTGCGGGGATCAGTTTGGTGCGGCGCTCGGTAGACGGCTTGATGGACTATAATCTCCCTGCTGACGAGCTGGCCCAGCTCGAAGAGATTCTCCAAAACCATCACAATAAATTTGTTGGGTATCATAAGTTGCGGGCGCGCAAGTCCGGCCCACGGCGCTTCATTGATTTACACTTAGTCGTCCCCGGTGTGCAGACGGTGCAGGCTGCTCACGATCTGTGTGAGCAGCTTGAGGCCGAGATCGAAGCTACTTTGCCCAACGCGAGCGTCACGATTCACGTCGAGCCTGCCGAAGATGCCGCATCGTGGGACGAAGAGGAGCATCGGACTGTAGCTATGAGCTGAGTTGTTATCTGTGAGATGACAAGAGCTCGTCAAATTCCCGCACGATTCGTCTTATTTGGGCGTCCGATATGTCTCCCTGCTCTAGTATCTCCTTAATTATGCGGAGCAGTTGTTTTTCATACACTGAACCTTTGTTTGCCATGCTTGATCCCTTCTTTATTTCTAGTCTACTAGCCTCAATATTTCCAATGCCCGCTTCACTAAGCCCTGAGCCAACGGAACTTTATACGCGTTCCCCCGCAACGGCTGCGCCCCGGCAACGGCAGCTTCAGCAGCGCGCTCGGCTAGCTCGTCGGAAAACCTCTGCCCAGTTAATATCTTCTCGCTGTCTTTGGCACGCCAGGGGATCGCTGCAACACCACCTAAAACCAATCGCGCGTCGGCGATGCGTTCGCCGTCAAAACACAGCTGCGCAGCAACGCTCACGAGCGCAAACGACCAGCTTTGTCGTTCCATCGTCTTGAGATAGATCCCCCGTGCACCATTCTTGGGCGTGGGCACGCGAACCTCAACGATAAGTTCACCTGGCCCAAGGACCGTCATCTGACGGCGGCTCTCTGTGGGCTTGGTGTACAGCTCTTCGAGAGAGATCTCGCCGTCAAGATCAGGGCCGACGACTCTCACAGTTGCGTCGAGCGCGATGAGCGCCGGAGCCAAATCCGACGGGTGCACCGCGTGACAGCGATCCGCTCCCAAGATCGCGTGATATTTATTCTCCCCGTCTTCAGCAAAACATCTGTCACCGCCTTTGAGCCAACAAGGAAAGAGCTTATTGCGATAGTACCAGCAGCGGGGCTTCTGACACAGATTGCCCCCGACCGTGCCCATGTTTCTCAGTTGCGGCGTGGCCGCCGAAGATGCTGCGTGAGCGAGCACTGGGAAATTTTCGCGAATGACGGGATGGCGCTCGATCTCCGCAAGCGTCACCAGCGCTCCTAGACGCAGCCCGGCTTTGGGACTATAGCGAATCTCGCGAAGCTTTGCGAGCGTCTTGAGATTGACTAAGCGTGTGGGGCTGCGCAGGCGCGCCTTTAGCTCGCCTACCAGATCCGTGCCCCCTGCGATGGCTTCCGTAGACGGTTCGCCTAGCAGAGCGACAGCTGTCTTTATGTCCGGTGCGTTGACGTGCTCAAAGGTGCGCATAGTCTCACACCCTAATCTCGATTCCCGTAAGAACTTCGTGATTACTGACTTCGTAAGTCAACTTACTCGACGGCTTTGGGATAGGGAGCCCGTCTTCTTGTAATCCGCGTAGATGCATTCGGATGGCCTGCTCCATGTTTTTGATAGTCTGTTCTAACGTGCGTCCAGTAGCTACACACCCTGGCAAGTCCGGGCTGAATGCTGAATAGTTTCGAGCCGTCCTCTCAATGATGATAGGATATCTCAAGATTTTCATCTTTGCCTCCCTTTCCTCTTCAAGCCTGCTTGCTTCAAGATACTATTTAGCGTGCCTTTGTCGATCTCATCGCCCATCACTTCGCGGATCTTCATCAACGTTGCAGAGCCTTGAGAATCTTCTCGCGCGTGAGGGGCAGCTCATAAATTCTCACCCCCAACGCGTTGGCGACGGCGTTCGCGATAGCTGCTGCTGTAGGGATGATCGGCGGCTCCCCTACGCCCTTCGCACCCAGATTGTTCGCCCTGGGATCGGGCCGGTCTACCATCTCGAAAACGATCTCTGGGACATCGAGCGCCGTGGGGACTTTATAGTTTTCTAAGTTGTCGTTCACGACGACGCCCGTGTTTCTGTCAACGACCCGCTGCTCAAAGAGCGCGTAGCCGAGCCCCTGAATGATCCCACCCTCGATCTGACTTGAGAGCGTCAACGGATTAATAACTCGCCCGGAGTCGTGCACAGCGACGATTCTTTCGACTCTTACTTCGCCGGTCTCGGTGTCTACCGTCACCTCCGCAAACTGGGCGCCAAATGTGTTGACAGTGACGTCTTCAGGGTTTGGCTCCCGCGCCCCACGCCCGATAATCATGAAGTTCTCAAGATTCTTCAGTACGTCTTTGACAGGGATAGATTCCTTCAAGACGGGGCTGCTCAGAAGCCCTTCAGAGATCGTGAGCGACTCGCGCGGGGCGTCGAGCACCTGTGCCGCGACGTCTAAGAGTTGTTGGCGCGCTTCATAAGCTGCCAGGCGCACCGCCGGGCCGACACTCGCGACAGTCATGCTGCCCGCGCTCAGCGGGGCATACGGCCCCATCTGCGTGTCCCCCAGCTCTACGGAGATCTTTTCGATGGGGAACCCTAACTCTTCAGCAGCGATCTGCGCTAAGACTGTTTTCGTCCCCGTGCCGATGTCTTGCGTCCCGGTGATGACAGTAGCAGATCCGTCAGGATTGACCTTGACGATAGCATAAGCCGGGGGCATGCCATTGCCGCTCCAGATCTGAGAAGCCATGCCGAAGCCACGGCGAACTCGCCCTGAAGACTCAGCACGCTTGGGCCACCCAACAAGCTTCGCCCCGCGCTCATAAGCTTCTCGTAAGCCCTTGGTCGAGTAGGGCCGCCCCGTCGTCTGGTCTATCTCCGTGTAATTTTTCAGGCGCAGCTCTAACGGGTCTATCCCTAGCTCCTTGGCCAACTCGTCCATCAGAGACTCTAATGCGAACGTGCCCTCGACGTAGCCTGGGGCGCGAAATGCTGATAATGGCCCAGTGTTCGTGAAGACCGTATATTGCTCAGTCTTTGCGTTCGGGCACGCGTAGAGTTCTCGCGCTGGGCCGCCAACTGAGGGGGGCCACAGACAATAGGCTCCGGCAGCGACGATCGCTTTCAGTTCTAGTGCTGTGAGCGTGCCATCGCGCCTGGCGCCGATCTTTAAGTGCTGCACGCTTGCTGGGCGGTTGCCCGCCGCGAGGTTCTCCTCGTGACGATCGAGCATGATCTTGACAGGCCGACCCGTCATCTTCGCGCCCAGAGCTGCAATGACCGTGTACTTGCCCAGATTGTTCTTGCTGCCAAAGCCCCCACCCATATATTTTTTGATCACCCTGACTTTATGAAGGGGCAAGCCCAGCAATCGTGCCAGCCCCTCGCGCACCCCGAAGATGTGCTGCGTCGAGTCCCACACAGTGAGAGAATCTCCCTCCCACATGGCGACGCTGCCGTGGGTCTCCATGCAGTTATGAAGAGCGCACTGGGTCCTGAATGTTCTCTCTATAACGACGTCAGCTTGAGCGAAGCCTTGCGCCAGATCGCCCCGTTGATAGACCTCCGGTTGGCCGTTGAGCAGATTGCCGTCGGGATAAAGCTTCGGTGCAGTGGGCTGGAGGGCTTCTTCGGGGTCGAGCACAAAGGGCAAGAGCTCATACTCGACCTCGATTAGTTCGAGCGCGTCCTGAGCGACCTCTTCGTCGTCGGCGATGACGCACGCGACTTCGTCGCCTACGTAGCGCACGATCTCATCGAAGATAAAAGTCTGGCGCCGAAAAGAGATCTTCGGGGTGTTTCTATAGCTGAGCACGGCGCGCACGCCGGGGAGTTGTTCGGCGCGCTGCGTCTCTATATGTTTGATTCTCGCGTGCGGGTGCGGGCTACGCAGAATTTTCCCATACAGCATTCCAGGAAGCTGCACATCGAAAGTGTAGACGGCTTTGCCGGTGGCGCGCTCTGGTCCGTCAATGCGCGGGGTGCTTTTGCCGACAAATGTCAAGGGGGTCTGGGCTGCCCACGCCGACAGCCCTTCCCCCTCGACGACCACGTACTCTTCTACGACGCGACCTTCAAATTCTGTTTTTGTTTTTATAACTTTGGGCATTCGCATCTCCTTTCACTGCTCACCGCGCATCATGGAGCGCGGGAGAAGGACTTTCCCGTGTTCTCAGTGGCTATCCCGTGCTTTCCGTGATTCTAACAATGCTGCAGCGCGCAGCGCAGCTTTGAAGATCTTCGGGTACGCTCCACAGCGACACAAGTTCCCCGACAGAGCGCGCTTGATGTCCTGGAGCGTCGGATTGGGGTTCTCATCGAGCAGCGCTTTCATGGACATAATTTGCCCTGGAGTGCAGAAACCACATTGTAAGGCGTCTTCTTCGATAAACGCTTGTTGGATGGGGTGGAGCTTGCCGTCTTGAGCCAGGCCTTCAATCGTCTCGATAGATTTTCCGTCGCACTCAATAGCGAGAGCCATGCACGCGTAGATCGGCTTGCCATCTACTAAAACCGTGCAAGCCCCACACGTGCCTTCATCACACGCCTTCTTGGCGCCGGTAAGCCCCAAATCTTTTCGCAGAGCATCGAGAAGCGTGCGGCGCGGCTCGACGAGCACTTCGTGCGCTTCACCGTTGACGATGAGCTTTATTGGCGTCCTGCCCGGCCCACGGACAGCGATCTTGAGTTTTCTTGGGCGAACGGCTTTGGTCGCCATAAGAGCCTCCTCAGCAACTAGACACTCACAGTATAGAGGAACATGGAAGCCGATTCAACGCACCCTGCCGAGAACGTCAGCTGCTTGCTGCAAGCCTCTTGCCCGCAACGCCCTCAGACGCTATAATCTCGCCATGGCTACCATGCAACGCGATGGTCTCATACAAAAAACGAAAGAGCTCGAACAGCGAGCTCTTCAAGAGCTGAAGGCACTTTCTAGCACAAAGCTCTGTGAAGAATTTCGCGTCAAATATCTTGGGCGCAAGGGGCAGCTTGCCCAGCTTCTAGACGAGCTCAAGACCCTGCCCCCACACGAGCGCGCTGAAGCCGGCCGAGCTCTCAACGCTCTCAAAGAGAGATTAGCTGATGAACTGGAGCAGCGTTTGGCAAGCTTCGCCCTCGCCGAGAAAGAAGCGCGTCTGCGTGCTGAAGCCCTGGATGTGACGCTCCCTGGTCGCCGGCAGAAACTGGGCAGCTTGCACTTGATCACTCAAGTCACCAAAGAACTCGAAGATATCTTTGTCAGATTGGGCTTTGAAGTCGTCACCGGCCCTGAGGTCGAGACGGATTACTATAATTTTGAGGCGCTCAATATGCCCAAAGATCACCCCGCGCGCGACGACTGGGATTCTTTTTATATTGAGGGCTTCGAAGACTTACTGTTGCGCACACACACGTCACCCGTGCAGATTCGCGTGATGCAGCACCGCCGGCCTCCCGTCAAGGTCGTCGTGCCGGGGAAGTGCTTCCGGCGCGATGCGACCGACGCGACGCATTCCCCAGTCTTCCATCAGATCGAGATGCTCTGGGTGGACAAGGGTATCACCTTAGCTCATCTGAAGGGCACGATTCTCGCATTTATAGAAGAATTTTTTGGGAGGAACTTTGAAGCGCGCTTTGTCGGGGACTACTTCCCGTTCACCGAGCCAAGCTTACAAGTGCACGTGCGGCGTAAGGGTGCGGAAAAATGGCTTGAAATTTTAGGCGCAGGGATGGTCGATCCGGCTGTACTCCAAGAAGTAGACTACGATCCCGAGGAGTACACGGGGTTTGCGTTTGGACTTGGCGTGGAGCGCATGGCCATGCTAAAATACGGGGTGGACGACATACGGACGTTCTACCAGAACGATATTCGGTTTATCGAGACGTTCTAAAGGGAGGGATTCCACTAGACTGGGCCAAGATGCATCACGAGCCAGAAGAAGAGATCCCGCCACCACGTCACTATTGGATACCTCAGAACTTCGGAGGGCTCCCTCCGGAGTTCTCTCGTTTTGCTTCGGCACGCGCTGTTGTTCTCCCCGTGCCCTATGATCTGACGACATCGTATGTGGCCGGCGCGCGCCACGGCCCTCACGCGATCATTGACGCTTCAACGCATCTAGAGCTGTACGACGAAGAGCTGCAGAGCGAACCCTATCGCGTAGGGATTCACACCCTGCCTCCCCTAGAGCCTTCAGCAGCCAGTCCCCAAGAAACTCTCCAGCGCGTCGAAGAAGTCATCTCTTGGCTTTTGGACCATGACAAATTCCCCGTAATGCTCGGGGGCGAGCACTCGCTGACGCTCGCCCCTGTGCGAGCGCTGCGCAAGAAATTTACAGATTTTTCGGTCTTGCAGCTCGATGCCCATGCTGATCTGCGCGAGAGCTTTCAGGGCACACCGTTTGATCACGCGTGCATCGGGCGGCGGATGCACGAGCTGGGGCTCAGTCTCGTGCAGATCGGCATACGGGCGATCAGCGCTGAGGAAGCCGACTATATCCGAATGGCGAAAAATTTGCACGTCTGCTTTGCTCATGAGCTGCACAGCACCCCTGCAAAGATTGACACAGCCCTCAGTCACTTGTGCGATCCCGTCTACGTCACGCTCGACTTGGACGTCTTCGACCCGGCATTCATGCCTGCCGTAGGAACCCCAGAACCCGGCGGACTCGATTGGTATACTGTGCTCAAAATTCTCAGATACGTTGGGGAAAAGCACACGGTGCTTGGTTTTGATGTCGTCGAGCTGTGCCCCATTGCGGGGATGGTCGGGCCGGACTTTCTCGCGGCCAAGCTCGTCTACAAGATGCTCGGCTATTTTAGAAATATTTCTAAGAAGGGAGGTCAGCGATGAACGGTTTCTCGTGGGTGCCAACGAGGCTCTTCTTCACCAAGGGTGTTGGGTCGCACAAGGAGGAACTGCGCTCGTTCGAGGCGGCGCTGCGCGACGCGGGGATCGAAAAATATAATTTAGTGCACGTGTCGAGCATCCTGCCGCCGCGGTGCAAGATCATCCCCAAATCTGAAGGGCTCAAGGAGCTGAAACCGGGGCAGATCGTCTTCGTCGTGATCGCGCGCTGCTCCAGCAACGAGCCACGTCGGCTCATCGCCGCGTCTATTGGGTGTGCTGTGCCCGCCGATCCCGATGCGTATGGATATTTGAGCGAGCACCATGCCTATGGCCAGAACGAAAAACAAGCCGGCGACTACGCCGAGGATTTGGCTGCCTCGATGCTCGCTTCGACTCTTGGGATCGCCGTGGACGACAATCTCAGCTGGGATGAGAAGGAGCAAGTGTGGAAGCTCTCCGGGAAGATCGTGCGCACGCGCAACGAGACGCAGACAGCTATCGTCAACGGCGACGGCTACACGACCGTTGTGGCAGCAGCCGTGCTGCTCTTCTAAAACGGTTGACAGGGCCTGCTGTATCAGTTACAATAAAAAGCTCTAGGGGGTCGTTAGCTCAACTGGTAGAGCATCCGGCTCTTAACCGGAGGGTTGTAGGTTCGAGTCCTACACGACCCACGTATTTGTCCCCATCGACTAGCGGCCTAGGTCATGGCCCTTTCAAGGCCAAAACGGGGGTTCGAATCCCCCTGGGGACGGTTCCCCCTATTGACGAGATCCTTCTGAGTCGCTAGAATAATCTATGATTGTGCGGGCGTAGCTCAGAGGCAGAGCACTGGCCTTCCAAGCCAGGTGTCGCGGGTTCGATTCCCGTCGCCCGCTCCAGTCAGGCTTCGCCTGCACGCTGCGCGTGGGCTTCATCGTGCCGCCGGAGGCGGCACGGCAAACGGTCCAGGCGGAGCCTGGCGCAGCGTGCGCCCGTAGCTCAATGGGAAGAGCAGGGCCCTTCTAAGGCTCAGGTTGGAGGTTCGAGCCCTCCCGGGCGCGCCATAACAACGAGGGACGTAGCTCAGCCTGGCAGAGCACCAGCCTGTGGAGCTGGCTGTCGCGGGTTCAAATCCCGTCGTCCCTCCCACTCCTCAGGTTCTCAGGCACCTTGCCTTCAAGGAATTTATCAAGCCCTTGACTCAGTTTGGCTTCCAGTTCTGATTTCTGTCTTTCCAAGCGAGAGATTTCTTGCTCTCTGGCTGCGCCTTGGTTGGAAAGCGCCTCATCAAGAAGGCCTTGCACTTCCTCTTGCAACCAGTCAGGCCATTTCAAAGGCAATAGCACCTCAGCCAGTCTGTCAGATAAAAACTCCTCCCTCATATAGGGCTGGGAGCAATTCTTATTATAATGCCTGGAGCACCAGTAATAGGTGTAAAAACCGCCGTGGCCGCGAACTCTACCCACAGTGATGGATGACCCGCAATAGGCACACGTCATTAGCCCTTTGAACGCAAATGGCTTGGATCCTCTCCCCTTCTTATTACCTCGCCTGTCCAAAGCCTGGTGGACTCTCAGCCACAATCCCTCTGAAATGATTGGTTCATGCTGTCCTTAGCACAGCTCGCCTTTCCAGTAGAACGGGCCGTAATAGATGGGATTGCGCAGAATCCTTAAAATGGTGCTCTTGAACTCATCTCAAAATTCCATTCAGACAGACCATGAAGCACGCGATCGTGAGAAACGCTCGCCGGGCTCGTCGCTCATACCGCGTGGCTAACCTCCGCCAGCAGCTGACGCTCTGGGATCGATGGGGTGATTCCCCGCTTCCTCAACTCGCGCCGCAGCGAATCGTATCCCTCATCCGCTGCCAACTGCTCCGGACGCTGCGCCCCTGCTTCCGCTTCACCTATACACGCTGCAAGGCGACTCTATCTCCCCCTTGACGAAGCTGCCATCGAGGAACGCCTGCGCCCACTCTTCATACCGGCAGTCTAAGCCCATCTCTGCCCCTCTGTCAATTTTGAGATAACTTCCGCTGATCTTCCCAATAATTTTTGGGAGACCAAGGCCCTGAGCAATGGCTGAGTCCTGTTCTTTGAGCTTATCCAAAAGAAATCTCGCCGTAGTGGTTTTGCCAGAGCCTGAAGGACCATGCATCAAAACAGTTTTTGATGATTTTCCATGAAGCAACGGCTCCACAGCTTCAGCAACAACCTTTAACTGATTAAACCTGTGGATCACTTGCTCAGGCAGATGTTCTTCACTCAAAACTTCAGGATTCCTTATGATCGGGCCAGCCATTAAGCCATTGAGCTTTAAGAGTTATAAATGGCTTTTGAGGACCTTGCCGATAGAGTTGACAGGTACATCTTTATAAACTATAATTACCATAACAGTAACTATGAACCAGTACACAGAATTGTACGCGTGGATCAGGCACAGCTTTAACAGCGAGCCCTTCACTATTGATGCTTTCCGATCAGTCTTTCCCGCCTCACAAGCTCCTAAGGTCATTCATGATTTAGTCAAACAAGGCCATGTGCAAAGGGTCTCACGTGGCATTTACAGGGCAGTAGAACCCAACCAATGGATTGCAAGTATTATCAGCATGAACTCAGCCACAAGAGAGATCATCAAAAATGCTCAAAGAAAGTATGCGTATTGCGATAGCACAGCAGTCGCAGTCTGGACAGAAGGGTACTACTGGACAGGCTTCACCAAGGGATTTAGGCCAATCCACGTCAAGGTATTAAAGAGAGATATACCCTACTGGCAGGAGTTTTTTGAAGAACACAACGCTCGATACGCTTTAACAAATGAGAACAAGACCTTGTTCGGCTTTGTCTATATCTTGCACCCTGAGAGAGATTTCGATGTGATAGAGAAGAATGGTGACAAAGTGATCCCTTTGGAAGAAACAGTGAAATTCTGCTTAGAACAAGAGATGGTCTACCAGCCAGCTTTAGAATACTTGGACAAGCGTTATGGCATTGGCTATAGATTAAGGGAATTTGTCAGGACGTGATATTCATGGACATAGAAGCGAGAGAAAGAGCTTGTCTGGAACTCCTTCAGAAATTGCCCATAGATGAGTACGTGCTGATCGGTGGGTACGCAGCAAGTTCATTCGACTTCCCAAGATTTTCTGTTGACTTGGATATTGTGATTGACAAGAAGAAAGAAAAGCCCTTTGTCAAGATTATCTTGGAATCGGGATTTGCCCCGATAGAGACTAACGTTGAGCCTGTTCGCGATATCTATGGCGGTAGATTTCTGAGGTTTGAAAAAGAAGACGTGAAAGCCAATGTTGATCTTCTCATCAATTCTGTGATCTCACGGCAAACCGGCAGCTCTTATTCTTTTGGCTATTTGCTGAAGCATTCAGAAATACGGGAAGTGGTAGGCTTTTCCGGCAGTCTGAAAGTGAGAGCGAGAGCCGCGAATAGAGAGATGCTTATCGCGCTCAAAGCCAACTCCATGAGGCTGGCTGACAAAAGAGACATTATCGCTCTCTGCAACGGAGAAATAAACATTGATATCTTGATGAAACACCTGAAGCGGTGCCCCCGCAAGATCATTCTCAAACATATCGAGGATCTCCTGAAGACCTTGAGCGAGGACCGTTATAAGGATCCCATCAAAGGAGTCTTTAGGCTTTCAGATAGCGTGTATGAAAAGATCACGGAGAGGGCAACGAAGGTATTCGGCTACATCCGAGATAGCCTGAAGGACTCATAAACGATTTACGAAAACCGGGAAAGCATCATCCGCCAAAGTGTGGCCAAGAGCACCGCCATCCTGCTTAGAACAAGGCGATTCATCTATGTGCTGATCTAGTTAAGTTACGGGCCCTTGTAAGCCTTTCGTTGCTACTTGGTCATGGTTCTCTACTCTACTTGCAATCCACGCCCTCACAAGCTATAATAATCAAAAGATCATTGCAAAGGGGCTCCCAGAAAAAAAATATGCGTCACACAATCTCGCTGATTGGAATAGTGCTTTCAGGACTAGCGAGTCTAGCCGGCTGCACCCCTGCTGCCGTCAAAGAAGCCCAACTCGATCAGCCCTTCACGCTCTTTGTCCGACAGAAAGCCCAAATTGATGATCTGCAGATTCGCTTTATTAGTGTTCCAGAAGACTCTCGGTGTCCCACCAATGTCGAGTGCGTCTGGGCCGGAAACGCCAAGATCGTGCTCGGTGTCTCACTCAAGGAGAGCACCGATGAAACTGTGCTCACCATCAATTCGAACATAGAGCCTCGCGAAGCCCTGTACGCGGGCTATCGCATTCAGTTCGTCTCCCTCAAGCCAACGCCCCTCAGCGGGCGCACGATCAATCCCGCTGAGTATCGCGTCACGCTGATCGTCTCGCGCGTGCCCTAAGCGCTTTAGGGAAGTATAATTACTATAAGCTCTTGCGGGCCGTGCACGCCGATCACTGGAGTTAATTCTATATCAGCTGTCCGACTCGGTCCGGTCACAAAGAGAAAATCTTTTGGTGCTCGCTCAAGCTCTCTCTCACAGAACGCGAAGGCTTCCTCAAGCGTCGCCACGATCTGCTCAGAACGAATAAGCGCGATATGCACCGGCGGCAGCGCCGCGACAAACTCCGAGATGCCGTCATGAGAGATGAGCAGTGAGCCTGTCTCAGCGACAGCAAGATCAGCTCCCGAGATCCCAATATCAGCGCGAGCGATCTCGCGCCCCCTGACAAGCTCATAGCCAACTTCACGTAGCTTGCTCTCTAATCTTTGAGCCAGTGAGAACTGGGCAATGGCGACGGCACGCACGTGATGATCGCGCACTATTTCTAAGAGAAGCTCGCAGGCATGCTCGTCAGAATGAGCGCGCTGAGCTTTCCCGGCGACGCGCTCCAGTTCATCTATGAAACGCTCAATCAAAGCACTCATGATCTAGGCCCTCACCCCGCCTGACGGCACCCCTCTCCCGTAGGTGACTACGGGAGAGGGGTTGGGGGTGAGGGCCTCAATCGAAGATCTTCCCCGGATTGAGAATCCCGTTTGGATCTAAGAGCTTTTTGATCTGGCGCATCAAGTCGTAGCTTGCCCCGTGCTCGGCGCGCATGAACTTGATCTTCCCCACACCAACGCCGTGCTCGCCCGTCGCTGTGCCGCTCAGCTCAATAGCGCGAAAGACGATCGCTTCATTGGCCGCCTGAGCGCGAGTTTTTTCGTCTGGGTCTTCGGGATTGTAGAAGATCCCAACGTGAAAATTCCCGTCGCCAGCATGGCCGAAGACCGGCCCGTTTAAACTATACTCTGTGAGCTTCTGTCTTGTAAACTCGATCATAACGGGGAACTTCGAGATGGGCACAGCGACGTCGACGACAATCGCGCGCTTGCCAGGGTTGAGCGCCGCGGCTGCATATGCTAAATGATGGCGCGCCTCCCAAAGTTTATTACGCTCCTCTTGTCCCAACGCGCTGGAAAAGCGTTCGCAGCCGTTTTGCTCGCAGATCTCTTGGGCGAAGCGCAGATCGTCTCGCACGAGCTCTAACGCGTGCCCGCGAAATTCTAAAAAGAGCGTGGGCTGCTCGGCTAAGCTCAAATTTTTGAGATAATTAATCGCGCGCATACAGTCTGGATCAAGCAGCTCCAATGCTGCCGGATCTAGCCCCGACTGCACGATCTGCACGACGGCTTGGGCAGCTTGTTCGAGCGTGGGAAACGCTGCTATCGCTGCCGAGACTTCTTTGGGAATGCCCGCCAGGCGCACCGTGATCTCCGTGAAGATCCCTAGTGTGCCCTCAGAGCCGACAAAGAGCCCCACTAAGTTATATCCCGACGACGTGCGCATGGCGCGATTGCCCACTCGGAGAATATCGCCGTTAGCGAGCACGACTTCTAAAGCTAAAATATAATCTTTCGTGGCGCCGTACTTAATCGCTTGGATGCCGGCAGCGTTATTGGCGACCATGCCGCCGATGGTCGCGGGAGCGCCCGGATCGGGCGGGAAGAAGAGCCCATACTTCGAGAGCTTCTGATTCAGCTCGGTGTGCGTGACGCCGGGCTGGACGACGGCTTGAAGATCTTCAGGGTAGATCGCGAGAATCTGATTCATTTTGGAGAGGTCGAGCACGATGCCCCCATAGACTGGGACGGGGTTGGCCTCCATGCTCGTGCCTGCCCCCCAGGCTGTGACGGGGATTTTGCGCTCGTTGGCGAATCTCAGAATCTTTGAGATCTCTGAGGCGCTCTGGGGGTAGATGACGGCATCGGGCTTGTGTTCGGGATGATGGGACTCATCGCGGGCGTGAATAAGCAACTCCGATTCTCCGGTGAGGACGCGCTCTGGACCGAGCAGGGCTTGAAGGTGCTGAAGGTCTGTATTTTTCATAACTGATCGACACTAAATCCTAACTGAACTCGTGCGCAGCGTCAAATCGCGCCCTTGCAGCGCTCGCGCTCTTGCCCTATAATTTTTTGCTGAACGCCGGCGTAGCTCAGCGGTAGAGCAACGGTTTCGTAAACCGTGGGTCGGAGGTTCGATTCCTCTCGCCGGCTCCCATGCGACGCCTGCTGATAGTACTCTTTTTTATCGTGCTCGCTCCTCAGGCCCTCTCAGGGGATTCTCTATCGTTCTGTTGGCTGCTTCACTCCCCCTGGCAAGAGCTGCTCTCCAGCTCAGGGGAATTCGCGCTTGTGAGCACTTGCGCTCCTCAGCTAGCTCCATCTTCTCGCTCACAGCCTACGCTAGCCCACATCTCTTCACAAACGCGCTCGTCACTATTTGCGAATATCCAAGTCAATGACTCTTCGACAGATATCCCTGAGCAGACCACGCAAAGCGAGACGACCATCGCGATCTATAAAGAGACAGTGCTCGTCGCGTTCGTAGACACAGGGCAGTACCTGCCCGCTACTGCTGGCATCTCAAGTCTCTCAGGCTACGCGCGCTCTGACGACGGCGGACAGACGTTCAAAGACTTGGGGCGCGTCCCGCCTAGCCCGCGCTCCATTGGATACTCTGACCCGTCGCTGGGCGTGGACAGCCAGGGGAATTTTTACTTTGCTAATCTCCAGTACGTTCCAGAGCAGCGACGCACTCTCTCAGCGCTGGGTGTAGCCAAGTCTGTAGACGGCGGCAAGACGTTCGCTGAGCCGGTGCTCGTCGGCGGCACCGACCAAGCAAACTTTCAAGACAAAGAGCTGATCGCTGTTGACAACACCGGCGGGCGCTTCGACGGCAATGTGTATATGGCTTGGACAGAATTCAGCCCCGACGGCCCACAGATTCTCTTCGTGCGCTCAACAGACGGGGGCAAGACGTTCTCTGCGCCCATCGTGCTTTCTGATGATATATCCGTGCAGGGTGCTACTCCTGCCGTCGGTCCCGACGGCGAAGTCTATATCATTTGGCTTGCGCTCGATTCGGCGGAAAGGACTCTTAAGATCAGAAGATCCGACGACGGCGGTGTCACGTTTGGGCCGACGGTCACAGCGGCTCAGCTCGCCCGGACCGCCGACCCGCAAGCGAGCAACGCCTGCCGCCGCCAAGCCCTCAAAGGAGGCATCCGCACGCTAGAACTGCCTTCAGTTGCTGTAGACCGCAGCCCAACAAGCTTCTTCCGCGGCGCGATCTACATCGCCTATCAGTCCGACCCCGACGGCTCCGGCCCAGACACCAGCAATATATTTCTCGTCAGCTCACTCGACCAAGGCAAGACGTTCTCACAGCCCGTACAGGTCAATGACGACCAGACGCACACAGATCAGTTTATGCCTGCAGTCGCTGTCGCCGCCGACGGCACCGTGGGCGTCTTCTTCTATGATCGTCGGCTCGACCCCAATAACTTAAAGATAGACGTCTACTTCGCGCGGTCACGCGACGGCGGAAGAAGTTTTGAGCCCAATATTCGCGTGACCGACGTCTCGTTCGATGTGCCCCCAACCTTTGGGCAGCGCACGAACTCCACCAATTTCGACGCTTTGCGTGGTATCTGCTACATGGGCGATTACAATCAGATGGCCGCCGACGAGCAATTCTTCTATCTTACGTGGGGCGACAATCGCAATATTCTGAAGACTGAGAATTACCCTAACGGCCGTCCCGACCCCGACGTCTTCTTCGCGAAGATCCCCGTTCAACCGGGTTTGGAACCACAGTAACCGAAGGAGGAATCCTATGCGCACTCGTGTCGTCCATACACTACTCGTCTTGGTGTCATTGGTCTTCGTCGCAGGCTTGTCGGTGGGGCAGCAGCCGACGCTCGCACCGCAAGCCAAGTTCGTTCTCACCGGGGAGATCGTCGCTCTGGCTGCGTGTAATAACAACACGCAGCTCGTCGTCGCCACGAAGGCTGAAGGCGCGACGACGCTGCGTCTTTTCAATACGCTCACGCGCCAGCCCGTCGGCACACTTATCTCTATCATCCCCAGCGCCGATCCCAAAGCTCTGGCGCTCAACCCAGATTGCAGCGCCGCATTTCTCGCTGACGCGACGACCAACTCCGTCGTGGTTATCGCACTTCCCAGCGGGACTGTGCGCGCAACAGTGAAAGTCGGCCAGCGGCCCATTGCACTCGCACGCGCTTCGCATAATAACGATCTCTACGTCGTCAACGCTGGCGACGGCACGCTCAGCATCATTGATACAGCGACGTCAGCCTTGAGAACTGATATCCCAACAGTGCCCATCGGCTCCAGCCCGGAGTCAATCGCGCTCTACAGCGCTGGGGCGTTCAATCGCGCGTTTGTCACGCACAGCGACCTGAACGCGATCACCGTCACGGATATCAATGACGATCCTAACAATCCCAATCGCTACAAAGTGATTCAGACGGCGCGCACTGGCCCAAGACCCGGCCCGATTGTGACAGCCCCAGGGACGCTGCTCGGTGATCTCTACGCGTACTTTATCAACACCGGCAACGACACGCTCAGTCGGATTGCAACCACGACGTTCCAGATAGATTCTGTCCTCCCTGTAGGCGATGCCCCACGCGCGGTCTTCCTCGACCCGGTCTTTTCGTGCATCTACACCGTGAACACTGGAGCGCGTTCTGGGGTCGGCTTCGTCAAGGCGTCGTTCATCGCCAGTCCGGGAGCGCAGCCGGGGCAGGACCCGTTTCACAGCGTACAGCTGCTGAGCACTGCCGAGCGCTTGGGCAGAGTCGCGCTCTTAGCGACCCCGAAAGTCGAAGTAAGTCCATCGGAGTCGCGCGTAGAGCGCCAGCTCTGGGTTGCCAACGGAACGAATTCAAGCGAGTTACTCCTGTACTCGCTCACGGGGTTCTGCACACAGTAAAAAAGAGAAGATGACCGCGGATCAACTGCTGAGAAGATTTTTCGCCCAGGACACCATCGCCCTCGCGAAGGTTATCTCGCTTATAGAGAATCGCGCGCCGGGGTATCAAGAGATCCTTGACGTGCTCTACCCCAAGACGGGAGGAGCTTATAGAATTGGGATCACTGGGCCGCCGGGCGCGGGCAAAAGCTCTCTAGTCGACAAGCTGACCCCGCTCTATCGCGCTGAGGCGAAAAGAATCGCAATTCTCGCGTGCGATCCTACAAGCCCCTTCACCGGAGGAGCCTTGCTTGGGGATCGCATTCGCATGCAAGACTTGCTCAGCGATGAGGGCGTCTATATTCGGAGCATGGCCACGCGGGGAAGCTTAGGGGGATTAGCGAAAGCCGCTCAAGAAGTCGCTTTAGCGTTAGATGCTTTCGGCTTCGATATTATCTTCTTAGAGACGATCGGGGTTGGGCAAGTCGAGGTCGACATCGTGCAAGCAGCCGACACGGTCGTCTTAGTCTTAGTTCCGCAATCGGGCGACGTTGTCCAAGCCATGAAAGCGGGGCTGATGGAGATCGCCGATGTTTTTTGCGTGAACAAAGCCGACCAAGGGGAAGCCGATCTTGCTGTAAAAAATCTTCAGACGATGCTCAGTTTAGCGATGCGCGAGTGGGTGCCGCCCATTGTGCCCACGGTCGCTTTGACCAATCAGGGTATTGAGAAGCTCAAGGAAGCCATCGAAAAGCATCGAGCTTTTCTTGGCGAAGCGGGTTTGCAGGCGCGGCGGCGCGAGCGTCTGCGCGCGTTTCTGCGACAATTAATAGAAGACGAGCTCCGCGCGTCTTTATGGAATGGTGAGGGGCTGAAGAATTTAGAGAGTCATCTAGAAAGAGTCTGGACGAAGGAGCTGAGCCCTCATCAGGCGGCACGGGAGTTGCTTAAGACGACTGCGCAGAGAAGATAGCGTTGCTACTGCACCTTGATCTGCGACTTCAGCT
>JBKBIX010000150.1:0-926 GCA_046293845.1 Bipolaricaulia bacterium
GGAATTTTCTGTATGCAGATCGGCAGCATACCCTCTGAGCTTTCCCGACTGCAGTGCGCTGAAGACGGCGTGCTCGTCCACGATCTCAGCACGCGCGGTATTAAGAAGAAAGCTCCCTGCCTTGAAGCTCTCTAAGAGTTTTGCGTTGACCAAGCCGCGCGTCTCTTGCGTGAGCGGGACGTGTATACTGACAAAGTCAGACTCAGATAAGAGCGTCTTTAGGGGGACGAATCGGACGCCCGGCTCAACGCGCTCCGGCGTCACAATATCATAGGCGAGCACCTTCATCCCGAATGCTAAGGCCAAGTGTGCTACGATGCGCCCGATGCGCCCGTAGCCGATCAGCCCCAGGGTCTTGCCCGCGAGTTCTATCCCGTAGGGCTTCTGGCCCTCACCCCGCCTGACGGCACCCCTCTCCCGTAGGTGACTACGGGAGAGGGGCTGGGGGGTGAGGGCCTCACTCCAGACGAAGTCTGGCAGGTTGCGGGCGAGCGCGAGCATCAGCCCAAGAGTGAGCTCAGCGACAGCGTTGGCGTTGGCCCCTGGGGCATTCAGAACTGTGATCTTCGCTCTCTGGGCTGCCTCGACGTCAATATTATCTAACCCTGTCCCAGCCCGACCGATCACACGTAGCTTCTTCGCTGCTGCGATGACTTCTTTGGTGACTTTTGTGCGACTGCGCACGATGAGCGCATCATACTCTGAGATGGTTCTGAGCAACTCATCGTGAGAGATCTCCGGCTGAACGACAACGTGAGCGCCGGGCTGCTGCTGGAGCCACGCGATAGCGTCTGGGTGCAACGGATCACTGATCAGTATCTTCGCCATGGGTATAAGTTTAGCAAAATTTTACGGAGAGAGCACAACGGTAAAAGAGAGTTCGTCGCGAGCGGCGCTGGAAATCGCCTGCACCGTGAATCGTCCAG
>JBKBIX010000151.1:0-903 GCA_046293845.1 Bipolaricaulia bacterium
GTGAGCGGCTGCTGCCCGCTCAGCCCAAAGCGCAAGTCCAAGACCTTGCGCTCGCGCTCGCTCAGCTCACTAATAGCTCGGCGTAGCTCCTCACGCTGAATGTCAGAGAACGCCTCTTGCAATGGGGAAGACTTCGTGCGCCCGATGAAATCCCCCAATACTGAACCTTCTTCTTCGTCACCGATGGGCTCCTCGAACGAGCGCGTGTACGGGCTGATCTTCTTGACGCGCTCGACCTCTTCTGCTGGGACTCCCAGCATTCGCGAGAGCTCTTGGATGCTGGGCGGCTCCCCCTTCTCTTGGACGTACTCTTCTTCAGCTTTGTAGATGCGGCGCATCAACTCGAGCACGTGCGTGGGGATGCGGATCGTCCGGGCTTTATCGGCGATAGCTCGACTGATCGCCTGGCGGATCCACCACGTCGCGTAGGTGCTGAACTTGTACCCCTTGCGATAGTCGAATTTTTCAATCGCCTTCATCAGGCCGATGTTGCCCTCTTGGATCAGATCCAACAGAGAAAGCCCGCTGCCCTGGTGCTTCTTGGCGATGGAGACGACCAAACGCAAATTGGCTAACGCGAGTTGCTCGCGGGCCTTCTTGTCCCCGCGCGCGACGCGCTTCGCCAACTTCACTTCCTCCTCACGGGTCAGAAGCGGGACTTTCCCGATCTCTTGCAGATAGAGCTTCACAAGGTCTTCGGAGAGGTCGCCCTCGAGCTTCTCTTCTTCGGCAAGGAGCTCGGGCTCGACCTCCTCCTCCTCGAAGTCCTCTTCGAGCTCTTCGTCATTGGTCATCTCGAAGATCTCCGTTTCCTCTTCGGTGTGCATGGACATCATAAACTCCTTCTTCTTTCATTGTAGTTGGGGTTCTTAAGGTTTCGACACAAAGAAACCTCTGGCGAGG
>JBKBIX010000152.1:0-880 GCA_046293845.1 Bipolaricaulia bacterium
TTTTATCTGTATGGTGGCCCAGCACTGACTATTAATTTCGGCACGGCAACGACGTTCAATCTCATCTCCGAAGACGGCAGGTTCTTAGGCGGGGCCATCGCGCCTCAGATGGAGTTGGCAGCGTCAGCGTTAGCCCAGCGTGCCGCGCAGCTCTATGAAGTCGAATTGCACTGCCCGCAAAGCGTCATCGGTAAGACGACCGACGAGAACATTCGCGCCGGGTTTGTGCTGGGCTTTTTGGATTTAGTTTCGGGGCTGATTCGGCGCTTCCGCGCAGAATATAAGAAAGACTTAAAAGTCATAGCCACGGGTGGGCGCGGGGAGTTCTTCGCCAAGCACATCAAAGAGATCTCTGTCTATGATCCTCATCTGACGCTGCAGGGATTGCGCTTGGCATGGGAGCTGCACCGGCGACTGAAGTCGCCCTCATCCCCCTCACCCCTTAGTCCCCTCTCCCTCAGAAGGGAGAGGGGTGCCCGCAGGGCGGGGTGAGGGCCTTCTCTTTAGGGATCGGCTTTGACTTGCACTCTGATTTTTGCTAGAGTGAAACCGCACGGAGGTGCACAGTATGTTCGGATTAGGCGCTCCTGAGCTGTTGCTGATATTTCTGGTCGTGCTGTTGCTCTTTGGCGGGGCCAAGCTGCCGGAGCTCGCGCGCGGTTTAGGCAGGGCTATTCGCAATTTCAAGGAAGAAGCCGAGGGCATCAAGCGGGAGATCGAGCAAGCTGTTGAACCTCCCCCGCCGACGTCTTCAGAGAAGAAAGAGTCCAGTGAGCAACCAGCAGCCAAGCAGAGCTAACCTATGAAGTGGCTTCTCATTATAGCGCTGCTCATGCTGCTCTTTGGGGCGACGCGGCTGCCCCAAGTCGGGCGCAGCTTG
>JBKBIX010000153.1:0-878 GCA_046293845.1 Bipolaricaulia bacterium
ACTCCAACGTCCCACAGCGTGCCCGCAGCGATCCAGAACAGCTTTCACATATTCAGAATATTTATCTTGCTCAGTTGGATCAACTCACTGCAGAAAAACTCGATCTCGTAGTCCTCCCAGAATCGATTGTGCCCGCGTATCTCTTACGCCAGCCAGACCTCCTTCAGCCCTATCAAGAGCACGCGCGGCGTCGTGGGGCATCTCTCATCGTGGGGACGATTGACTATCGTGACGGGAGGCTCTTCAATACAGCAGCCCTCATTGCCCCTGACGGAAAGATCGCTGATCTCTATGATAAAGTGCAGCTTGTGCCCTTCAGCACAGAATATTTCCCTTTGATCGGATTCTTGAGGAGCATGGGGCTAGAGAACGTGATCGGGCAGCTCCCTCTGGGGGCGCTCACGCCGGGGAAGGAGTTCCGCCCTTTGGCCCTCACCCCTGACCCCTCTCCCGTGATAACTCACGGGAGAGGGGTGCCCGCAGGGCAGGGTGAGGGCCTTCGCTTAGCTACCCCGATCTGTTTCGAGTCTATTTTTTCTCAGATCGGCCAGGCATTCGTCAGAAATGGCGCTCAGGCCATAGTGATCATCACTAACGACGCGTGGTTTAAGGGGTCAAAAGCGTTAGAGCAGCACTTCGCGAAAGCGGTCTTTCGCGCCGTCGAGACCGGACGCTACACCGCGCAAGCGTCCAACGGCGGCATCTCCGGTGTGATTGACCCCTACGGGAGAATCCTTACAGCAACACGCTCGGAAAAAGAGCAGATCCTGCAAGAGACGATTCTCTTGCAGGATCGCGCGACGCTCTACGTGCAGCTTGGAGATTGGGTCGTCTATCTGTTGGGGATACTGCTAGCGGGCATCATACTCCCCGCGCTG
>JBKBIX010000154.1:0-851 GCA_046293845.1 Bipolaricaulia bacterium
TGATGATCCGTCTGCTCGCTCTTTTATAGAAGCGACACGGGCGCGAGTCTGGACCTATGGCCTAAACCAAAAGTATGATGTGTGGGCCGATCAGGTCGAGCTTGGCCCTACGGGATCGAGATTTCTCGCCCATACGCCCGTTGGCGCTGTACCCATTGAGACGAGCTTGCCCGGAGAGTTTTATGTCTATAACATCCTCGCGGCGATAGGGGTTGGGGTCGAGCGCGGGCTTGCTCTAGATGTGATCAAATCGCGAATCGAGTCTGTGCGTCAGATCGAGGGCCGATGCGAGCGTTATCGCACTCGTGATGGGGTTTCTATCTGGATCGACTTTGCGCACTCTCCTGACTCTTTGGAGAAGATGCTGCGCACGCTGAAAAGCTTCTACCCCAGGGTGATCAGCGTCTTCGGCTGCGGGGGCGAGTCCGATCCGTATAAGAGGCCCATTATGGGGGAGATCAGCGGCCGCTTCGCGGATTTCACTATCATCACGAGCGACAACCCCAAGAGCGAAGACCCACACGAGATCGCCCGCCAGATCGAGTCTGGGATTCGATCTTTACATGTGCCTTATGAAGTCATCATAGATCGTCCAAGGGCGATCTTACGCGCGTTGGAGCTAGCGCGGCAGGGGGACTGTGTCTTAATTGCGGGCAAGGGCCACGAGCGCACACAAATCTTTTCTGATTACGAGATCGAGTTCAACGATCGGGAGTTCTTGCGGAATTTGGGGATCATTCTCACTTCCTGAACCCCGGCGGCTAGGGGTGCTGAAGTAGTTGACGAAATCTCTGGAAGCAGCTATAATGTGCGAGCGTGGGGGTGTGGTGTAGTGGCCTAACACGCTGCCC
>JBKBIX010000155.1:0-844 GCA_046293845.1 Bipolaricaulia bacterium
GTGGCCCGAAGAAGCTGAACACAAAGGCTTGTCGCTCTTTGGCAAAGGTTGCTAGGAACGAGAACATTTTACTAACTCCAAACTCAATGCCTCGTTGAGGGATCGCATTATATAATAATGGTAAGCGAGGTAAATCCCCTGCATAGAGAAAAAAAGCGCCCCATTGAGAAGTGAACAGAAACTCGTCAGGGTTGATTGCAAAGAAATGAGAATCTTGTGTTAAGGCTTGTTCAGAGACCTTGAATCTGAGAGTGAACCGTTGCTCTTCAGGCAGTATGGCCGCGGTGCGGAAAGAGAGCTGACTGAATATCTTATTATTAAGCGTAGAGCTTACACCGAGACCAAGCTCCGCCGGGGCTTGGAGATAGAGCGCTGTGGGGACTTTGGCAGCTTCGGGCGGCAAGATGACAAGAGTCGTCGCGCCGCTGGCTTGCACCCCTTCAGTGCGTAAAGAAACCGCCGTCAGTGTGACCGGCTCAAAGCCCGCGGGAACGTCTTGGGGAACTCTGACGGTGACGAGAACGGAGCGCGTCTCGCCGGGGAGCAGCTCGACAAGAGCTGGCTCAACTTTCGTAGAAAACCCGCGTGGTGTGAACGCATCCAGCCGAAACGAGTCAATCACGTTACCCCGATTCGTCACGCTGAACGTGAGAATGATTTCAGTTCCGGGATCGACTTCTTGGGGATCAGGCGCACGCACGATCACCCCTGCAGTCTTCTCGACGGTGATCGTCGTCTGGGCACTCGCTTTAACTAATGGATTGCTCTGAGAGACGGCTTCGAGCGCGACTGTGTAAACCCCAGCGGGCGTCTCCTGCGCGATGAGCAGGGTGACGAAGACCGG
>JBKBIX010000156.1:0-834 GCA_046293845.1 Bipolaricaulia bacterium
GAGATAGGGCGAGCTCATATCTGTATGCACCAAGACGCTCATGGTCAAGCCACGCGACCGACAGCGTCCTATCTCTTCGCAGAAGACGACGGTAGACCAGATATCTGCGCCAGCGCCCCCGTATTTTTCGTCGTAACGGATCCCCAGAAAGCCCAGCTCGCCCATTCTTCTATAGACTTCTTTGGGGAAGATGCCGGCGGCCTCCCACTCGTCCACGTGTGGGTTGAGCTCCTCTTCGACGAAGCGTCGCACAGCACGGCGGAAGATCCGGTGCTCCTCGGAGAACGGGTAGTCCATAATCTCCTCCTATCCAATGGCCCTCACCCCGGCTGCGCCACCCCTCTCCCGTAGTTCACCTACGGGGGAGGGGTCGGGGGGGTGAGAGGGCCTCAGGTATCATACCGCGTATGCTAGACGTTCTTCACCTCGTTGATGAGCTTGGTGAGCGACTCTTTGGCATCGCCAAAGAGCATTCGTGTCTTCTCGTTATAGAAGAGCTCGTTCTCGATCCCCGCAAACCCCGGATTCATGCTGCGCTTGAGCACGATGATCTGCTTGGCGTGATCGGCATTGAGAATGGGCATCCCGTAGATCGGGCTGCTCTTATCATAGCGCGCCGCGGGATTGACTACGTCGTTGGCCCCAACAACGAGTGCCACATCGGCCCGCTGAAACTCGTCGTTGATCTGGTCCATATCGTAGAGCTGATCGTACGGGACATTCGCTTCTGCTAAGAGCACGTTCATGTGCCCCGGCATGCGGCCCGCAACAGGATGGATCGCGTATTTCACAGTTACCCCGCGCTTGGCCAGCTCGTCCGCAAGCTGTCTGACC
>JBKBIX010000157.1:0-811 GCA_046293845.1 Bipolaricaulia bacterium
ACGCTCAGCCGTCTAGCGAATACAGTCCCCACGACGATGTTTCAATTGATGCAAGCCGCTCAAGCTGTGGGGATCGACATCAGCGGGCTGCTGAGCAAGATCGGAATCAAGTCCGAAGAAGAGAAAGAATCACGGAAGGCACAGAAATGAGCCACGGAAGGCACGGAATCAAGACCCTGCTGTGTAATCCGTGCGATCCCGTGCCTTCTGTGATTCAAAGCTCACACAGAAGGAGCTTCGATGGCAGAGCCTATCTACACATCACAAGAGCCGTTCGTCGAGCATGAGAGCACCGTGCTGGTGATTTGCTGTTCGAGCAATGCCTTCTTGCCCTACACCCAAGAATTCGTAGAGAAGGGCTTAGGGCTGTCGCCGGGGCAGTATGATCTGTTAGCTGTGCCTGGCGGGCCGCAGTTTTTATTACTGACAGAGTATCTGCCCAAGTTTGCGTGGGTTGGGCATCGCTGGGTGAAGTTCTTAGTCGAGCGCCACAGACTGAACAGAGTCATCGCGATCGCGCACGAGGATTGCGCGTGGTACAGTGAGGAGCGACTCGTCCCACAATTCTTGCAGAAGTTCGGCGTAGGGGGATCGCTCAAGGAGCGGCAGCGCGAGGATTTGAGGGAGATCGTGCGGGCGCTGCGCGCTCTGGGGCTGCCGATCTCTGTTGAGGCGTATTACGCGGAGAAGGGTGCTGATGGGAGGGTGCACTTTGTGAGAGAAGGGTGAAGGCCCTCACCCCCGGCCCCTCTCACCCTCACCCCTCTGTCCCCTCTCCCCTCCGAGGGAGAGGGGAAGGGGTGAGGGGCAG
>JBKBIX010000158.1:0-781 GCA_046293845.1 Bipolaricaulia bacterium
GGTGAGAAAGTCCCCGCGCAGCGCGAGTTTCACTGTAGCGATCTGGGGCTGGGCGAGCGAGCCCTTCTGATAGACCGGAACCGTCTCAACGAGAAATTCTGCTGTAATGCCCGGCGGGGGAGTGACCTGAGCGCGGGAGCTTGAGAAGAGCAGGACCCCCACGAGAATCACGATGACGACAAGCGCACGACGCCCCTGCATATCCGGTCTTCCCCTTAATTATTATTATGCGAGCGATGATAGCTCGCCTCTATCATACCCGATACGGAGGGAACCTGACAGTTGCTTGTGCTACGTTGAGGCCCTCACCCCTCTGCTCCCCTCTCCCGTAGGTCACTACGGGAGAGGGGATGGGGGTGAGGGCCCCCCAGTAGGGTTAGGTCAACTGCACTTGAGCTTGGCCGTCACTTGGCTGGCTGGCAGTGTAATGAGAAACTCGGCGAAGAAGATCTGCGACAGCGGGATCAGCGCGATAGTCTTTATCTCGACCGCTTGGGGCGCTACCCCGACTGTCCAGAGATAAAACTGCACCTTGACCGCGTCGAAGTCCGCTTCAGCTTTAATGCGATACGTATACCATTCGGGATAGAGCTTCGCTTTGGGGCTGAGATATTTGTTGATCATCATCTTTGTTGCGGCCTCGCGGAGCTGGGGTGAGCTCCCGTAGATCGCCAATTCTTCGAGCTCTGCAACAGTCTTGGTGCGCAGATCAATCCCGGCGACGACGGGGTTCTCGACGGTTGGGAGATTCCAACACGCGCTGATCACTTTGCCCTGTTTC
>JBKBIX010000159.1:0-751 GCA_046293845.1 Bipolaricaulia bacterium
CATTATCGCACTGCTGGCAGTTCATGGGCTTGAGAATTCTTTTCACATTGGGGTATTGCCCTAGCTCGATATCGAGCACGGTGCGATACATAACCCCCGGTGGCAACACGTTCTCAGCAATACACGCTACGACGCACCCGTAACACGCGATGCACTTGCGGGTATCTACAGCCATAGCCCAGCTGCGACGATTGGCAGGCTTTTGCAGAGCACGCTGGAGGTCTTGGTGCATCCGCACTAGCATATTCTCTGTCTCGATAGTCGTCGTCATGCGTTCCTCCCTTCTTTCTTGACGAGAAGACAACAAGGGCCCTCACCCCACCCTACGGGCACCCTGCCCCTCACCCCTCCCCTCTCCACCCTCACCCCTCTTTCCCCTCTCCCCTCCGAGGGAGAGGGGACTAAGGGGTGAGGGGGGTGAGGGCCCTCTCCCACACACTCTATCTCTTTTTGTTACTTGTGGCACCCGAAGCAGAAGACTGCTTTGGCATCAGGCGGAGCCTGCACGTGCGTCGGGGACAGCCCGATATGGTGACACCCAGCGCAGAACTCTCCAACCTTCTCCTGTCCCGTGATGCCCTTGACTGAAGGCGTCTCGTGGCAGGGGAGGCAGAAGCTGCTGTTGGGCTGCTTCTCGCTCACAGGGTGCTTAGCGACCTTCGTCTTGTGCGGCGTGTGGCAGCTACTGCACTCGGCCGCAGTCCAGTCGAAGGCCAGCACGTGCTTGGCCCGCGGCCCCGGCTGCTCGACT
>JBKBIX010000015.1:0-22678 GCA_046293845.1 Bipolaricaulia bacterium
GCACAGCGGCGAGCCAATCCGACGCTGCTTCCAGTGCGATCGCTGCGCCACCGGCTGCCCTATGGCTTCATATATGCAGCACACCCCCAACGAGCTCTTTCGGCTGATTCAGCTTGGAGTGAGAGAAGCTGTGCTCTCCAGCAATGCGTTCTGGTTCTGTGTTTCGTGCTACACGTGCTCGGTGCGCTGCCCCAACGATATCGACATCGCGCATGTGATGGACACCCTGCGCGAGCTCTCGCTGCGCGAGGGCTTCACGCCAACGCTGCCCCAAGCCCGTGACTTTCACAAGCTCTTTTTGGACTGTGTGCGCAGAAGCGGGCGGGTGAGCGAGCTGGAGCTGATGGCCCGCTACAACTTAAAACTGAGAAAACCGTTCTCACGAATAGCGTTGGGCTGGGAGCTCTTGCGCAAGGGGCGCTTGGAGCTGTGGCCGAAAAGAACGGGAGAGCTGCGCAAGATTTTCAAGGCCCTCACCCCCGACCCCTCTCCCGTAGGTCACTACGGGAGAGGGGTGCCCGCAGGGCAGGGTGAGGGCCAGAAAGAGAAGTACAAGGAGCAGCGATGATGCGCTTTTATCCCGGCTGTACGCTCAGCTCGTCAGCGAAGCCCTACAGTCGCTCGCTCAGCTGGGTCTGTCAGCGTTTAGGGATCGAGATGGAAGAGCTGCCGGGCTGGACGTGTTGCGGCGCGACCTCCGCTCACGCGCTGAACAGAGACTTAGCCTATGCGCTCCCTGCGCGAAACTTAGCGATCGCTCAAGAGCTTGGAGATGATCTGATCGTTGCGTGCTCGGCGTGCTATAGCCGTTTAAAAATCGCTCAGAAAGCTTTAGAGAACTCACAGACCCGCGAGCGTATCACGGGATTGCTGGGACGCGCCCTCGATGGGCGCGTGCAGGTCAAAAATATTCTCGCAGTGCTGAGCGAGCAAGCGCCGCGCATCAAGCAAGAGAAGACCAAGGCTTTAGAGGGCCTGAAGGTCGCGTGTTACTACGGGTGCTTAGCCACGCGCATCCCAAGGGTTGAGGGCTTTGACGACCGCGAGAACCCAACTCTTATGGAACAGCTCGTCTTGGCCGCCGGAGCGACGGCTCTCGATTGGCCCGCAAAGACCTCGTGCTGTGGCGCAAGCTTTTCGGTCATAGATGAAGCGATCGCGCTGAAGATGTGCGCAAATATTTTAGAGATGGCGCGACGCTGCGGCGCGGACGTGATTACAACGTCATGCCCATTCTGTCAATATAATCTCGACTGGGCCCAGTGGACGCTCTCCCACCCGAAGAAAATCCCCGTATTGTTCATCACGCAGCTCGTGGGCGTGGCGCTGGGGGGCGACAAGAAAGAGTTAATGCTCACTTCTCATCTGATCAGTACAGAGAAAGTCGTTTGCCGGGCGCAGACGGCTGTGACCGCACTATGAACGAGATCGAGCATGGCTCTGTCGCAGTCATTGGCGGTGGGATCGGGGGCATCCAAGCGGCCCTCGATCTAGCCGATTCCGGGTTTTATGTCTATCTGATCGAAGAGGGCCCGGCCATCGGCGGGCGTATGGCCCAATTAGACAAGACTTTCCCAACGAACGACTGTGCCATGTGCATGCTCTCGCCCAAGCTCGTCGAAGTCGGACGTCACCCCAACGTCCAGATTATTACCCTCGCTTCTGTTGAAGCGCTCGACGGGCACCCCGGAAATTTTCAGATAACTATTCGTCAGCGCCCTCGCTATGTAGACATTACTCGGTGCATCGCGTGCGGGCGGTGCATCGCGTCATGCGTCTATCAAGACGCGAAGTTCCCCAGTGAATTTGAGATGGGCCTAGGCAAGCGCAAGCCCATCTATATCCCGTTCCCTCAGGCTGTGCCATTAGCAGCCGTCGTTGACCCGCAGACGTGTATTTTCTTTAAGTCCGGGCGCTGCCCGCAGAACTGCCTCAAGGCGTGCGAGCGTGGGGCGCTCGACTTCACCCAGACTGAGAAGACCTTCTTGCTCGACGTGGGTGCAGTGATCTTAGCGCCAGGGTTTGAGCCATATGATGCTCGTCGTGTTGGGGAGTACGGGTTTGGGCGCTACGCCAATGTGCTGACGGCTCCGCAGTTTGAGCGACTGCTGAGCGCCTCCGGCCCAACGTCGGGGAAGGTCTTGCGGCCCTCTGATGGAAAAGCCCCGAAAAAGATCGCGTTCATTCAGTGCGTCGGCTCGCGCGACCTGCGCCATCAGAGCTATTGTTCTGCCGTCTGCTGCATGTACGCGACCAAAGAAGCGATCGTCGCCAAGGAGCACGACCACGCTATCGAGCCGATGATCTTCTATATTGACTTAAGAGCCTACGGCAAGGGCTTTGAGAATCTCGTCAAGCGCGCGAAAGAGGAGCACGGGGTGCGGTATATGCGCTCGATGCCCTCGCAGGTTATTGAAATCCCGCAGACGAAGAGCCTGCTCGTGCGCTATCGGGACGAGTCTGGCGCGCTTCGCGAAGAAGAATTCGATCTTGTTGTGCTCGCGGTGGGGATGCGCCCAAGCGCCACGGGACAAGAACTAGCACGCAAGCTCGGCATAGAGCTCACTGAGCATGGCTTTGCCAAGATGAGTCTTTTCAATCCTGTCATGAGCACGCGCGAGGGCGTCTTTGTGACTGGGGCGTTCACGGGGCCAAAAGACATCCCGGAGACAGTCGTTCAAGCGAGCGCGGCAGCTGCTGCTGTTGGGGCGCTGCTCGCGTCAGCGCGAGGCACCACCCCCCAAGCCAAGCACTACTCTGAGGCCCTCACCCCCGACCCCTCTCCCGTAGTGACCTACGGGAGAGGGGTGCCCGAAGGGCGGGGTGAGGGCCTTCAGGGGTGAGGGCCCGGCAAGTGGAGAGGGGAAGGGGTGAGGGGGGTGAGGGCCAACAATCATGAGACCGACGCGCTTGCCACCCTGAAGCAACGTGGTCACGATCTTCTCCAACTCTGCTGGTTCGGCGAGGATGAGCTTAGCTTTAGGGGCGTAGTGCCGCCAGCGCGTCCCTGGGGAACGCTTCGCTGCTTCTGATGCTGAAGAGCTGAGCAGGCGCACCTCACCTAAAATCTCTTGGAGCGCTTCGAGGGTGACCCCGCCGGGGCGAAGGATCATAGGGGGGTCTTGGGTGAGATCTAAAACAGTCGACTCGACACCGATGGGAGTTGGGCCGCCATCTAAGATCAGATCAATTCGTCCGTCGAGGTCTTCCAGAACGTGTTGCGCTGTTGTTGGGCTAGGGCGGCCAAATCTGTTCGCTGAGGGCGCAGCGATGGGACAGCCGCTCAGTTCAATGAGTCTCTTCGCGACTGGGTGCGCGGGGGCGCGGACAGCGATAGTCCCCAATCCCCCAGTAGTGACAGCGGGGACTCTTTCAGTCTTGGGCAAGACGAGCGTCAAGGGGCCGGGCCAGAATCTTCCTGTCAAATCCCAGACTTTTTGGGGGATATGCCGAGCCAAGAGAGCGAGCTGGTGCACATGGGCAATATGGACGATCACAGGGTCATCGGGGGGGCGGTCTTTGGCGATAAAGATCTTGCGAACGGCGTTTTCATTGAGGGCATCGGCTCCTAACCCATAGACGGTCTCGGTGGGAAAGGCGACCAGCCCTCCAGAGCGAATAATCTGGGCGGCCTGTTCAAGAGCAGCTTCATCGGCAGAGAGAATCTCAGTGCGCACGCGATGATTATAATCGAGCGTTAGCGCACTTTCACTTGGCCATCGCCGAAGCTCAGCCCCGTGATCTCGGTGTTCGTATCTCCTCCGATGACGATCGGCGTCTGAGCGCTCGCAACCCAGCTCAGCGTTATAATGCTCCCCGGTGTTCCAGAAGCTGACAGGGTCACTCGCGCGATTGCCCCGTTATTGATCCCCCCTGAGCTTGGTTTGACGAGGGCAAAGCGCAGCTCGCCCGAAGTGTTTGCGAGCGCCTTGACGATGAAGCCGTTCAAGCCCGTGAGCGATTGCACAGATACTTTCCCAGCGGGATAGGCGATCCGCCCCTGGAGCGAGGCCACACCGCCTTGGGCTATGACGTTCTGCACGACAAGATCGAGAGTGCGCGTTGCGCCGTTGGGCATTGAAGTCGAGGTGATGAAGACCGCCGGCCCAGAGGGCGGAGGCAGACCCGTAAACTCTGTGCAGCTCGTCAGGGTGCCCATCAAGCCTACAGTAATAAAGAGCACTGTCGCGATCTTTCTTCGAGAGCGCATCAGCAAAAATGCTAGAGCGGGCAGAGCGAAGGCAAACCACGGAATCCCCGTGGGTAGCCCAATCCCCTTTTTGGCGATCGCCGTCGCATCGTCGGAGTCTACGTCGCCGTCTTGGTCTACGTCAGCAGCTAAGAACTCTATTCCCGCAAGCGTAATGAACCCATCGGCGTGCTGTTGCGCAAGACGCGCGTCAATGACGTTGATCTTCCCGTCGCTGTTGACGTCGCCTAGGGTTTCGAGAATCACGTGCACCGCGTCTATCTCAGTTGCTGAGCCGACGGTCGCTGTGACGTCTGTGACTGTTACCGAGAGATCATAGACGCCATGGGCGAAGGGGCTGGGCAGCGTGCAGTTCTGCGTATTCGCTCCAACGGTGACGGCTCCGCCACCACAGAGAGTCCCGTTGACTTTGATCTCCGAAGTGCCCATCTCATCACTAGTGAAACCCACGGTGAAGCTCTCGCCCTGCCGGACATACACGGGCACGGTTGTTATAGGGTTGGTGATCGTGACATAGGGGGGCTTGTGGGCTTTGGGGGTGCCGTTGATGGGGTTGCCAAGGGCATCCACGCCGTTGCGATAAATTTCGTTATTGGTAGCCCACTTTGTATCAGAATCTGGCGCGAGCACATCTAGACGCTCCATCGAAGCTCTTGCTAAATCGTTGCCGGCGGGCCAGGGGCCACCGTCGCCGTTGGCCGTGTCTATGACGTTCCCTGACGGGTCTTTTAAGATCAGAGTCTCTCCAGTATTGGAAAGAGCGCCAGTGTAGATCTGGTCGGCAGTAATATCGCTCACGGTAGTATCATCGGTGCGCTCGAGCAAGAAGAACCCATGCGCAGCTATTGTGCCGACGAGCGCGATGCTTGGTGTGCCATCGCTGGATTCCAAGCGCCAGCCCGTCAGACTGATAACTTGATTGGTATTGTTATATAGCTCGATCCACTCATCGTTAGCGTCGGCTTGCGTGCCCGCCCACGCAACCTCACTGATGATGACATCCAGGGCACTGTAAGACGCGCGTTGGCGCGGCGCTTTGGGAGTTCCATTGATAGGGTTATTATTGGCGTCGAGCCCATTGCGATGGACGCCATCGTTGGTATCCCAGTTTGTGTCGGAATCAGGAGCCATCAGATCGATTCGCTCCATAGTTGCTCGTGGTGAAGAAGTTCCTGCTGGCCATGCGCCGCCGTCGCCGTTGGCTGTATCTATCACGTTATTTGATGGGTCCTTCAAAGAGAGGGCCTCGCCTGAGTTCGAGAGGGAGCCGGTGTAAATCTGATCCGCCGAAATATCGCTCACGGTAGTATCATCAGTACGTTCGAGCAAGAAGAAGCTGTGAGCTGGAATTGTTCCAGATAGGGTGATACTAGGCGTGCCATCGGCGGCTTCAAGCTTCCAGCCCGTAAGATCAATGGCTTGGCCGGTGGTGTTATAGAGTTCGATCCATTCGTCGTTGGAATCGGCCTGCGTGCCCATCCACGCGACTTCGCTGATAACGACGTCGCGCACCGAAGCCGCCTGAGTCGTCGCCCATTGACTAAAAAAGCTAGCAATACCTCCTAGCAAGAGAAGAGCTCCTAGGCCCCTTCGATAGCTCATAAGCCCTCTCTAGTTTTTTTATTATGGGGCTTGAATATAGCACAAGGGCGGGGGAAAAGTCAAGAGGGCGAATCTTCTCTATTTACTCGTGCAATTTTTTCGGCTTGGCGTGGGCGATCAGCACATGCACCCCGCGCTCCCCTAAACGCCTCTCCACAAGACCCTTCAACTCGTCTTCAGAGATCTGCTCCATATGCACCTCGTCTATAGTATCTACCCCACACGCTTCGACTAACGCCCGCACCCGCTCCAGCCCCGGAATTGCCTGCGCCCCAGGCGTCATCGCCGATGCTTTGTTATAAAGAATAATCACCAAAACGTCGTGCTTGTGCGCAACAGCATTGAGCAGCCCCGTGATCCCCGAATGGATAAACCCCGTGTCCCCAATGATCGCCACACCCTTGCGCCTCGTAAGACTCATCCCCGCAGCAGTAGAAATCGACGTCCCCAACGCATACGCCGTGTCAATCACTTGCGGCGGGAAATACCCGTGCAGGATCGAACAGCCCACATCGCCCGCGACGAGATACCCGTCGGGCAAGACTTTATCTAAGACTTCATAGAGCATCTCGAAGCCCCCGCAGGGCAGGTCTAATATGCCCCCGCTCACGGGAGCTTGAATCTCTAGATAGAGATCGCGCCCTTCGCGGCCCCACGCTTCAGCAATCTGCTGCGCTTCTAACGCCCCAATCCGGGGGAGATGCCCCGTCAGCCGCCCAAGGACCTTCGTCTTCAACCCGTGCCGCGCCACCAGCGCGTTCACGGACTCTTCCACAATCGGCGCGATCTCCTCGACAATCAGCACCTTCTCTAAATTCTTCAGAAAGCTCACTAACGCCCGCTCCGGCAACGGGTGCGCATACCCCAACGCAAAATGATTCTTCTCTGTCACCAACGTCGAGACGAACCCACAGGAGATGACACCAGACTTCTCCCCTAAGGACGGAGGGGCTAGGTCTGGCATACTATGCAGTGGCGAATCTTCGACAAGTTCGCACAGCTGGGGATAGATCTTTTGATAGAAATATTTGTAGCGATCCAAGATGAGATTCTTCCAGGCTCGGTCTCGATCGAAGCGCGCCTCAACGGTGAGAGGCATCTCGCTGGGGCGGCCCTCGCCCTCGAGTAAGCGCGCAGTCACCTGCATCATCACGGGGATACCCAGCGTCCCCGACAGCTGCAACCCCTCGATAGCCGCGTCGCTGACATGCTGCGGGCCGGGCGGCGTCAGCACGGGGATATTGGCGAGCTTGGCGTACCAGCGCGAGTCTTGTTCGTTCTGGGATTTCGCCGCGCCAGGGTCGTCGCCAGCAATGAGCAAAAGCCCCGCGCCGATGCCGTGCGTCACGGCAGTTACCAACGGGTCAGCTAAGACGTTCACCCCGACTTGCTTGACGATGACGACGCTGGGGAAGCCCGCCACCGAGGCGCCCAACGCTTGGGCGAACGCAGCTTTCTCTTCGGTGCTGATCTCGACGCGCAGCCCCTGCTTGACGCACTCATCTAAAAGAGCCGTACACGGGTCGCCGTAGACGCCGGTCACAAGCGCGATCTTATTCTTCTTGAGAGTCTGTACGAGGGCTGCTCGAGCGGTCTTCATCGCGTATCACCTTGACGAGCTTATCTCAAGATGGGTATGATAGCAAGTACGGGGGAGATCGTGAGCACCGAAGCTCTCAAAGAACTCGGCCGCCTCCTGCAGGAACACCGCGAACGTGCAGGGTTGACCAAGGCCCAATTAGCTCATCGCGCAGGGATCTCGGCCAGCTTTGTCACGTACTTGGAACAAGGACGCCGTCGCCCCTCTCCACAGATGCTTGCTCGCGTGATGCAAGCACTGAGCCTGAAAGTCAGCGAGAAAAAGAAATTGCTGACTGCTGCTGGCTACCACGCTGGAGAGGACTTATCACCGAACTTGAAGCTCATCATGGAGACCGTGGCTGAATTGCCTGAACCAGCACGTGAAGAACTTGCTGATGAGCTCTATCGGCTGATTGGGCGCTGGCGGGAGCTGCGCCACAAGCGCGTGCGCCGCGCCGTCATCCCCATCGCGGGCTGGCAACCGCGCTTGCTCTCCCCAGAGCAATTGGGCAAGATGCTCCGCCCAGCCTTGGAAGAGTCGGCACTAGCGGGCTTGAGCGAGGTCGTCTTGGTGCTCGCACCGGGGAAGGCTCTGCCCATGCTTAGGCTCCCACGTGGGCTGCGCGTGCGCACCGTCGTCCAAGAACCCCAGTTGGGGTTAGGCCATGCGATCTTGATCACTCAAGGGGTCGTGGGCGACGAGCCGTTCGTTGTTATCCTCCCAGATGATATTCTCTTGGGCGAGGGTCGGCACTGCTTACATCAGATGCTCGCCTTGTATGAAGAGTATCGGTGCAGCATGCTCGCTGTCACGGGCGTCGAAGGGGCAGCGGACTTCAAAAACTACGGGATCGCTCAGTTGGGCAAGCTCCTCCACGAGAACGTCTATCTCATCGAAAAGCTTCAAGAGAAGCCGAGCAAAGGCCGTCACACGGGATTGACCATCGTTGGCCGGTACGTGCTGACGCCCCAGATCTTTGAAGCTCTCCACGTGACCACACCCGATAAGAATAACGAGCTCCAATTGACCGATGCGCTCAATATCTTATTACGCCGTCAGCGGATCGGTGCGTTTGTCTATACCGAAAAGCTCTTTCGGGTGACGCCGATCAAGATGCTCTTAGAACAGCTGATTGACGCGCTGGACGAGTCACGCCCCGAGCGCCTCGAACAAGCGATGCAGATCACCAAAGAAGCCCTGCAGGCCCTGACCGCCCTGCGGGCGTAAGAAACTCGTTACTTCTACTATGAATGCCTTACGCTGTGGTGATCGCGAAATATACCCGCAAGCCCGCACCCTGCGCGAGATGCAGTCTGTTATTTTCGACAGAGACTGGCTGCGCACCGCCGATCTCGACCAAACCCTCTATCTGATGTACCGCGATTGCGTGCTCCCCCAAGACCGACAGATCGCCCAAGAACTCGAAGTGCGCTACGATATCACCGTGCTCTTGCCCGTGCGCCTAGGGCGCGAGTTCAACAAGACCAAGGGGCACTATCACTCCGAATACAAACCGGGGCTGTGTTACCCCGAACTCTATCAAGTCCTGGAAGGCGAAGCTCACATACTCTTACAGAAGCGATCTGGAGAAACTGTCAGCGATGTTGTGCTCGTGCTCGCTCACGAGGGGCAGATCGTGCTGGTGCCCCCAAATTACGGACACATTACGATCAACCCGACTGAAAAAATTCTGAAGATGGCCAACTGGGTTTCCACGAAAGTTCAGAGCTTCTATGAACCGTTTGAAGCGAAGGGTGGCGGGGCGTATTTTGAAGTCGGGGGTGAGGGCCTGCTCATCCCTAACCCGCGCTATAACTCTCTTCCTCCGCTGCGCGTCGTCCCAGCTTGTGAATACCCAGAGCTGGGGCTGCGCCACGGCCCGCTCATCTACGAGCTCATCAAAACTCCAGAACGCTTGCGGTTTTTAAGCTGCCCTGAAGAGCCACTGATCAGTGAGTATGCGGCTCATCACTAGTCACTAATCGCTCGTCACGCGCTGCCGCGGGGAGAAGATCGCCAAGAGAAAGCCCACAACAACCCCGATTCCCACTCCCCACAAGATCGTCCGTGCCCGATCCGGCCCCACCGGCCCCTGCGGCAACTGCGCTGGCGTAACCAGCTCCACTGGCTCCCAGGTCTCTAGGATCTGACGCGCCTCCACCTGCGCCTGTGATAACGATTCCATGCGCTCTTCAAGCTCTTGTACACGCTGATATCCCTCGAGCGCGCGAACCCCCTGAGTTCCCTCCAGATCGAGTTCGCGCTCTACCTCCTCAAGACGCTGAAGAAGAGACTCTAGATACGTGCGATAGTACCAGCTCTCCAGAGTCGCCCCCTGCTCGCTGACCCGCATCTGACGGGATTTGAGAAGCTCTTGCAACTTCTTTTCAATGCCTTCCTTTTGGGCTTGGAGCAGGGCTTTTCGCTCTTCGAGTTGGGCCGTGAGGGCCTGAATCAATTGCTGACGATAGTCTCCCAAGGCTTTCTGGAGCGCGCTCAGCCGGCGGCTCTCACTCTCGATGCTGGAGCGCAGATCGCCCTTGAGCTTCTCTGACGCCTGCTCAATATACTCAGCAAGGGCATCACGCACAGTGCGTTGGGTGAAGCCGCCGCGCAGCGTCAGCGTGACCAAGTCCTCAGCCTCACTGATCTCCAGATTCTTAGACAACCATGAGACGACAGGCCACGTGTCCCCCGGTTCGTCAGAGATCCTGATTTTCTTCGCGACTTGAACAGCCAAATCTGGGCTACGCCAAAAGTCCGCGCCCCAGTGAAACCGAACTGAGAACTCTGCAGGCAGCGGCGGGGCCTTCACACGGACCAATGCGCCCGTCTCGAACTCCAACGGTTGGCGCAGCGCGTAGATCGTCGAACCGATCAGAAAGATCAAGACCGTCACAAGAAAGACCCAGCGCCGTTCAGCAGCCATCCTCTTTCTCATCTCCTTGAGTGTGCATACAATATCATAAATGGACTTCCTTCGTCAACAAACGCTCGCGCAAAATTCTGACGATGCGCGCAGCGGCGTGGCCGTCGCCGAAGGGGTTGACCGCGCGTGCCATCTGTTCGTAAGCAGTGCGGTCTTCGAGCAATCGCGCAGCTTCGCAAAAGATATTCTCAGCATCGGTGCCCACGAGTCTTGCTGTGCCGGCTTCGAGGGCTTCGGGGCGCTCCGTGACCTTGCGCATCACCAAGACGGGCTTGCCCAGCGCTGGGGCCTCTTCTTGAATGCCTCCAGAGTCGGTCAGGATAAAAAACGCCCGACCCATGAGCCAGACGAATTTTTCGTAATCCAACGGCTCCATTAGAAAGACCCGATCTGTCCGGCTGAGAATCTTACGCACCGGGGCGCGCACGTTGGGATTTAAGTGCACTGGATAGATCAAGACGACATCTGGGTAGTGTTGCGCGATCTTCTTCAGGCCCAGACAGATGCTCTCGAACTCTGGCCCAAAACTCTCGCGCCGATGGCCCGTGACTAATAAAAGCTTCTTCTCGCCGCGCTCGATCTGGGCGAAGACTTCTGTGGGGACGGGGAATTTTTCGCAAAAATCCAAAGTTCGCACGCGCGCCCACGTCTGCTGCAGCGCGTCAATAACCGTGTTACCCGTGACGAAGATCTTCTCTGACGAGACCCCTTCACGCAGGAGATTCTGCTTGGCGCGCTCGGTGGGGGCAAAGTGGATATCAGCGATCTGATCAGCGAGCAAACGATTGATCTCTTCGGGAAACGGGCTATATTTGTTATGGGTGCGCAGTCCCGCCTCGACGCGAGCGATCTTGATCTGGGCATAGAACGCCGCTAGACTCGCGACGAATGCCGTCGTCGTGTCCCCTTGGGTGATAACGATATCGGGCTTTTCTTGTTGCATCACAGACTCTAACGCGACAAGCGTATCGGCTGTTAACTGATAGAGACTCTGATTGGGGCGCATGAGATTGAGATCGTAGTCTGGGTGAATCTGAAAGATCTCTAAGACTTGGTCGAGCATCTCCCGATGTTGCGCCGTGATACAGACGCGTGACTCGATCTTGGGGAATTGTTGAAGCTCGGTGAGTACAGGCGCGAGCTTAATGGCTTCCGGGCGCGTGCCGAAGACCGTGAGGGTTTTCATAAGCTGGGAGTATGCTAAAGCTTCGGGACACGTTTTGTCAAGGGCCTCCACCAAAGACTACAATGCTTCCGTCATGAGAGGAGGCGCCATGCGCGCAGTAATTACAATCGTTCTGGTGAGCTTGCTCGCTCTTGGAAGTGTTAGCGTTGTCGGGGAGGCGCGGCTGATCGGGCTTGGGGGAGGGGCACTCCTTGACGTCACGGGGGTTTGGGGATCGAGTTGGCCCGTCATACCCCTAGTTCGGCTCTCCGTGGGAATTCTGTTCGTCGGGGCCGATCTCGACTTATTATTTCTCCCCAATTCGACGCAGCTCGTGCCCTCTGGCGCGCTCAGATTATCCGTGCTCTCGATGATCGAGCTGTACGGGGCTATCGCGCCCGTGAGTTTTCAGCTCTCTCCCACGGCGCAGACGGTGCCGCGCACGACGCTTCGCTGGGGAGCAAGTCTGAATTTTGGGCTGATCTCGCTCTTCGGCGAGCTTTTAACAGTCGCGCAATGGAGCTGGCCTGTGGTCTGGCAGGGGCCTGGGGCAGGGCTGGGTGTGCAGGTGGGGTTCTGATACGCTGCTACAGTCTTAATGCTTGGCGTACAGCATGTTCGATTTCAGCAAGCTTCGTTGAGCTAAGCTGTCCAAGCGGTGCTTGGCCTAGGTGCTTCTTGTCAATCGTTGTCACCTGATCGCACTTGGCTGACAGAATTACGCAAGGGCGTTGCTTCTGTTCCCCAGGGATGCGTACGAGCCAAACTTCTCCACGCCGTGGGCTAGTCAGATTCACGCGCGAGAACCTCTGCGCTCAACTTCTGCCAACCACGTCGTTCACGAGCTTCTTCGAGTGTTTCAGGATCAGTGAAAAACTCCTCGGCAAGACGAGCTAACTCTTCCTCTCGATAGCGACGCATATGCTCTTGAATGATATATTCTAAAGCAGCACTGCGGCTTGTCTTACACCGATGGGCAAGCTCATCGAGAAACTTGACGCTGCCAGGCTCCGGTGTCAGAGTAATACGAGTTTTCATATCAAGCCTCCTGTAAAGGATCATGCCGCACCTCTTCCTTGCAAGCAAGTCCTCATCTGCTTTATAATGCATCAGATATGAGAAATGCCCTTTATTACGGCGACAATCTAGAGATTCTGCGCAAGCATATCTGCGACAAGAGCGTTGATCTGATTTATCTCGATCCGCCATTCAACAGCAATCGCGACTATAACGTGATTTTCAGGGAAGCCACTAGCCACTAACCAGCAGTACCAAAAGATTCAGAGCGGAGAGAGCACGACAAGGGAATACTAATAGAGCTAACCGATCAAACAACAGGGGACAGCTCGAGACGTTCGATACCCTTGAGAGAGAGGGGTTTACGGCGAGATTTCAATGCGAATGTTACCAATACCATCGGGCGATTTCCTGCATTTGCGTGAGCGATTTGGTACGCCCACTCGTTGAAAGCCTTGTCTCCTTCAAGCTGCATAACGAGCACGGCATTGTCAGGGATCTCGTCGAGAAGATCAGGGCGCTTACGAAGGAACTCGTCAAAGAGCGTAATAAGCTCAGAGTTCTGTTGCTCAAATGCTGCCACGCTATTCTTCATGGGAACACTCCTTGTAAGAAGCTATCTCGATAGCGACGCCAATGCTCATTGAAATCCTTCTGAGCTAGCACCAAGCCTTCTTCAAAGGACACATTTAGTATGAGCTTTTTCTTCTCGCCTTTCAAGTTGTAGGTGTCGCAGTCCACAAAGCCGTGAGAAGTATCCCAACGTTTGACGGCCTTCCACTCATTGTCCACGCAAACCTCCAACTGTACTCGAAATGATACAATCTTCCCTCCGCGTTTTTCAAAGGTGCGGCGTTCTCTGGCATCCGCAGCTCGGTAAATCTCAAAATCCTTCAGCATAAAAGATCACAACTGCTACGGCGCACAGCGCCGCCACGACCCCGTATAATATCAGAATAGTCACGCGCTCACTCAGCCCCAACGCTACAATTCTGTGATGCAGATGCCCTCGATCTGCTTGGAAGATAGATCTCTTCTGTCTGATACGGCGCACTATCGCCCAAGCCGTGTCGAAGATGGGCACACCCAACAGCAAGATCGGGACGAGAATCGGAACATCGCTGAGCGTCGCGCTGGAAGTCGGTTGCGTCGCGTGCACGGAGAGAACCGCAAGCCAGTAGCCGACAAAATGCGTCCCGCCGTCGCCTAAGAAGACTTTTGCTGGCGCCCAATTGAAGAGCAAAAAGCTTGCTAAGACACCGATAAAGCCCAAGGTGAGCGCAAGCGCGACGCTATTGCCCGACTGATGCGCGATAAATGTCGTCGCGCCGAAGATGATAGCAGCGCCCCCTGAAGCAAGACCGTCGAGGCCGTCCATGAGATTGAACGCATTGATCGCCCCGACGATCCAAAAGAACGTGAACGGGATCGCCAGCCAGCCAAGAGCCAACTCGATCCCAAAGATACTGACAGACTGAATTGCCCATCCCGCGACGAGCACCGTAACGCAAGCACAGAGCAGTTGCCCGAAGAGCTTCGCTTTCGGGCTGAGACCGAAGCGGTCATCGAGCACGCCCGTCAACAACGCGACGAAGCCCCCCCACACAAGCTTCCATATCTCTGCTGGAAGGAGAGCAAAGATGGGCAGCACAGCAAGAGCGATGGCCCAGCCGCCAATCGCGACAGCCCGCCCATGAGTCTTGTGAGTGTCATCGGGATAATCAAGCAGGCCAAGTCGTGGAGCTATATATCGGCTGAGCGCCGTGAGCATAAGACCGCTCACAAGCCCAATGAAAAATTCTCTCACCACGACGATATTATAGCGTGAACCTCCAGATTTTGGTAATCTTAAAAGAGACTTATGAGCGAGCCATTGCTCAAGACTGTAGCAGCCAAACCTGCTCAGGCCTATCTCGTCATCGGCGCAACCGCGGCGCAGTTCGCACAGAAATTCGCGCAACATCTCTTCTGCCCAAAAGAATGCGCGCACTGCCCACACTGCACAAAACTCGCCCACGGCACTCATCCCGACTTCGTCTGGGTGAGCAAATCAGGCAAACGCATCAGCATCGACCAAGTCCGCGAGCTGCAGCACAAAGCCCTCTATCCCCCTGTCGAGGCCCTAAAGAAGATCTACGTCATCGAGAGCGTCGAGGATCTCAGTCTCGAAGCTGCCAATAGCCTCTTAAAAATTCTCGAAGCCCCACCACGATATCTGATCTTTCTATTACTTGCTAAGAGCACGAATATCTTGCCGACGATCCTGTCGCGCTGTCAGATTATAAAACTGCCCGCGCCGCCACGCGCTCAGATCGAGAAGATCTTACGCGAGCGCGGCCTCACCGCCCCCGAGATCGAATATCTGTTAGACGCCACCAAGGGCGCGATGCCCGACGAAGCACTCCTGAACGCTGTGAAAGAGTTCTTCCCTGAACGTTCTAAGCTCCACAAACGGCTTGCAGAGCTTCCGGAGAATGAGCTGTGGAGCTTGCTCACCGACAAGAATCCCGTAGTACGCCGCGAGGCGATCACAGAGCTTTTGGGACGTTTAGGAAGCTACACGAGCGCGCAGGTGCTGGCCCTTGCGGCGACGCTGAGCAAGAGCGACCCTGACGTGATCGAGTCTTTTATCCAAGAAGCCCTCTACTGGTATGGCGCGCGGGCGCGCCAGTCCATAACACCAGAGACTGTGAAAGCCGTGCACTCTCTAGAGACAGCCCCCTGGAAACTCCAGCGCAACGCTAATGTGCAGTTATTGCTTGAATCGCTGCTGTTCACGCTGCAAGCTTCCATCTCCTGAGACCGATGCTTCGGCACCCCATGAGAGACAGTGCGCTATCTGTGCCTTCAGCTCCTCAAGCCCGATGCGCTCTTGCGCTGAGATCACGACGGCATTGGGAATAGTCTGACAGGCTTCTGCCAAACGTTGGCGGTCCTCTACAGTCTGGAGTCTGTCTACTTTATTGAGGGCGTTAAGCATGGGTGGGCGGGTGCCGTTCTTAAAAATAGTGTTCAGCACTTCGACGATCGTCCGCCAGTGGTCGAAGAGATTGGGGTTGGAGACATCCAGAACGTTGAGCAACAGATCGGCAGTTTGGGCTGTCTCAAGAGTCGACGCGAACGCCGGGATGAGCTGATGTGGGAGTTTTTTGATAAAACCCACGGTGTCGGTGATGACAACAAGCCGCCCATCGGGGAGATACATCTGGCGCGTGAGGGGATCAAGCGTTGCGAAGAGCTTGTCTTCGACGAAAGTCTCCGCACCGGTGAGCACCCGCAAGAGCGTAGATTTCCCAGTGTTGGTGTACCCGATGAGGGCGATCTCTGGGATTTTTCTCTTCTCGCGGAGTTTGCGGCGCACAGCGCGCTCTTGCTCAGCTTTGGCGAGCTGCTCTTTGAGCGTGTGCGTGCGCTGGCGGATCGCGTGGCGCTCTTGGGCGAGCCGCGTCTCGCCGGGGCCGCGCGTGCCGATCCCCGCGCCAGGCTGCCCTAACGCTTGCGCCCACCCGCGCAATCTGGGTAAGAGATACTCTAACTGCGCCAGCTCGACTTGGAGCTTCGCTTCTTTGGAGCGCGCCCGCTGCGCAAAGATGTTCATAATCAGCTGAGCGCGATCTATAATTTTCTTCTGAATTCTCTCTTCGAGGTTGCGCGCCTGTGCGGGCGTGAGCGCGTCGTTGAAGACAATCACGTGCACATCGGCTTTAGCTGCGAGTTCTCTGAGTTCGTCGGCCTTCCCCTTGCCGATGAAGAACGCTGAATCGGGCCTATCGCGTTTTTGTAGAACCGTCCGTAAGACTTCTAGCCCCGCTGTGCGCGCGAGCTCTATCAGCTCTTCCATAGACTCGCGCTCCTGCCAATCCGCCCCTCGCCCTAGATCTAACCCCACTAAGATCGCTCGTTCCCCGGCGAAAACCCGTGCCCGCTCCCCCAGCCGATCTTCAATCAGTTGGTTCATCGAATCTCCGTACTGACAACCTCCTTCTTCTCGGAGTGTTCGTCTTCAGATATTATAGCAGCTCCAAGGCGGTTCAGCTCGCCGGCTAAATCCCGATGCCCACGCCCGATGTGCCCATCCCGATCTATGACGATCGTTGTCCCCACAGCAGCGATGCCTGCCAGGGTCAGCGCGGCACCGGCGCGCACGTCCGTCACGTGGACTTCTGTGCCCGAGAGCTGCGTGACCCCTTCGATGAGAGCCGTAGGCCCTTCGAGCCGGATCTGCGCCCCCATGCGGGCTAACTCCGTCGCGTGCGCAAAACGACTCTCCCAGACGGTCTCTTTGATGACGCTCGACCCGCGAGCAACGCTGAGCAAAGCCATCATCTGGGGCTGCAAATCCGTCGGGAATCCCGGGTAGGGCCGGGCCTCGACGCGCCCCCCAGAGAAACTGCCCGGCCCATCACTGACGACCCGGACGCCGTCTACGTGTTCTTGGACGATAATCCCTAGCTCGTCGAGCTTACTTAACAGGGCTTCAAGATGGAGCGGCTGGCAGCGCACGGTCACGTCTCCCCCAGCGATCGCCCCGGCGATGAGAAACGTCCCAGCGGTGATGCGATCGGGGATGACCGTGTGCGTTGTGCCCTGCAAGTGTGCAGCCCCTTCAATCGTCAAGCGCCCTGGCTCGATCATGATCCCAGCGCCCATCTTGATTAAGAGCCGGGCGAGATCGTGCACTTCGGGGTCTTGCGCGGGGTTGCTGATGACCGTTCGCCCTGGGATCAAAGACGCCGTCATCATAATTTGTTCGGTAGCGCCAACGGACGGATAGTCCAAGTGAATCTCCGCCGCATGGAGTCTGTGCGCGTGAGCACGCCAGAGTGCGCCTTCTGAGTCGAGTTGAGCTCCGAGGGCTTTCAAGCCCTTCAGATGCAGATCTACGGGGCGAAGGCCGATGGGGCAGCCGCCGGGCAGGGCCAACTGACTTGAGCCGATTCGCGCCATCAGCGGCCCCAAGAGCAAAAACGACGCGCGCAGCTTGCGCACCAACGAGTCCGGGGGAGTGCCCACAAGCGCTCGTGCGGTGCGAACACTATAGACCCCGGAGTCGAGGGCTTGGACACGCTTGCCCACGCTTTCCAGCAATGCGATCATCGTGCGCACGTCCCCTACACCGGGGATGTTCTCTAGGATCACTTCGTCATCAGTGAGCAGCGTAGCAGCTAACAGGGGCAGTGCGGCATTCTTCGCCCCATCTACTGCGATCTCTCCAAAGAGTCGGCGGCCTCCGTAGACCGTGAGCTTCATGGTGGCAAGAGCGCTAACGGGTTGAGCGGCCGGCCGTACTGCAGCATCTCAAAGTGCAGGTGCGGGCCAGTCGAGTTCCCTGTATTGCCCGAGCGCCCAATCACTTGACCTCCTTCGACGAATTGTCCGCGATAGACTCCAATCTCCGACAGATGCCCGTAGAGCGTGCGATAGCCGTTACTATGCTCTAACACGATATACAGCCCATACCCACTGTGGCGTCCGGCGACGATCACCCGTCCGGCACACGACGCATAAATATTGGTCCCTTCGGGGACTTCGATGTCGATCCCTTGGTGAAAGTCGGGTTCCCCGCTGATGGGGTGAATTCTCGGGCCAAAGCCGGAAGTGAGCACGCCGCGCACCGGCCACGCGAACAAGCTCTTCTTTCCCCCAGCCATCTGCAGATATGTGAAGACCGGGGATGTCCTCGCGCCGGGGATGAAAAACTCCTCCCCTGGATAGATATACTCTCGATCTTCGAGACGATTGGCCCATAAGATTTCTGTCAGTGAGATGCCGTATGTCCGCGCGATGTCTGTCAGGGTCTGGCCGCGCTTGACGGAGTGCAAGACCCCGTTCTTGACGATCTTTAAGACCGTCCCCAGCTCAAGAGCGTGCAGATCGTCAAGCGCATTCGCGTTGCTGCCCACGAGGGCTTCGACAGAGACCCCAAACTCTTGGGCGATCGTCTCGAGCGTGTCACCGGGTTGGACTTGGTATTCAATGATCTGCAGGGCAGGAGCTTCGAGAGCGCCCTCGTCGCCGGAGATTGGGCCTCCTTGAGCAGCGAGCCTCTTCTCGCTGAAGGGCAGCGAGCCATGGTGCACCCAGAATATTCCAAAGACCAAGGTCAACCCACTACACACCAGCAAGACTCTGAACGCTCTACTCATTGCGCATTAACTCCAAGAACTGCTCGTTGTTCTTGGTCTGCTCCATCCGAGAAAGAATCCATTCGAGGGCTTTCTGCTTGTCGTTCATGTCGCCGATCATCTTGCGCAGCACCCAGACGCGCTTGAGGACTTTCTCAGGGAGCAAGAGCTCTTCTTTGCGGGTGCCGGAGACTTCCAGGTCAATAGCCGGGAATATACGCTTGTTCGCGAGAGTTCTATCGAGCACGAGCTCCATGTTGCCTGTGCCCTTGAACTCCTCGAAGACGACTTGGTCGAGGCGCGAGCCCGTGTCTACTAACGCCGTCCCGATAATAGTAAGACTGCCCCCGTCTTTAATATTGCGCGCCGCGCCCAGAAATTCTTTAGGCTTGTAGAGCGCCGTGGGGTCCATGCCCCCCGAGAGCAGCTTGCCGCTGGGGGCGATCGCTAAGTTATACGCGCGCGCCAACCGCGTGATCGAATCCATCAAGATCACGACATCGCGCCCCATCTCGACTAATCTCTTCGCTTTGGCGATGACTAATTCCGAGATGCGGCAGTGGATCTCGGGCTTCTGATCGAACGTCGCCGCCACGACCTCGCCCATCGTGATAGACTCTCGAAAGTCTGTGACTTCCTCCGGGCGTTCGTCTACAAGCAAGACAATGAGATAGACTTCAGGGTGATTCGCTGCGATCCCATGCGCGATATGCTTCAACAGGGTCGTCTTGCCCGCCTTGGGCGGCGAGACGATCAGGCCGCGCTGGCCCTTCCCGATGGGAGCGAATAAGTCAATAATTCGCGTCGAGAACTCGTTGCTGTCGTACTCGAGCTTCAGCTGCTCCCGTGGATGGTACGGGATCAGGTCTTCAAATGCTTGCCGATTGCGGATGGCTTCAGGGTCCTCAAAGTTGATCGCTTCGATCTTGAGCAGCGCGAAGTACTTCTCTTCTTCTTTAGGGGGGCGAACGACGCCGCTGACGACATCCCCATCTTTCAGAGCGAACCGCTTGATCTGCGACGGGGAGACGTAGATATCGTGGGACCCTGGCAGGCACGAGCTGTCCCGCAGAAAGCCGTACCCATCAGGCAAAATCTCTAATACCCCGTCTTTGAAATGCAGCCCTTGCTTTTCGGCTTGGGCCTTCAAGATCGCAAAGACGAGGTCTTCTTTCTTGATGCGGCCACGCCCGTTAATATTAAACTGCTCCGCAAGGGCACGCAGCTCTGACATGTCCTTGGCCTTCAGCTCAGTGATATCGAGTAGTTCGCCCATCGGCTTCTCTCGCCCTCTTTCTTCTTTTTCTTTCGCTTCCGACATAGCGTTGGCGGGCACCTCCCAGGTAGGGAAACTGTGTGAAAACTCCTCTCATTGAGATTCGCTGTGAGCACTACGGTCTTTCATCCTCTGAGACGCAACGAGCTGCCCTTCTCCGTAAGAAGGAGCACTCAGACATGCTGTCACAGAGCAGATGAGAGAGCAGTGCATGCAGATTTGGTAACTCTATTATAGCACGTGTCATCTCATTTGGCAAGCCCCAGCTCCACGAACTTATCGTAGAGAGGAAAACGCTCGCAGAGCCTACGCACGGCAGCGCGTGCCCACTGCTGCACGTCGTGGGTGCGCTCCTTCAGCACTTGGGCAATAATTCCAGCTATCTCGATCATCTCTGCTCTTCCCATCCCGCGGGTGGTCACCGCTGGGGTGCCCAGCCGAATCCCGCTGGTGACGTTAGGCTTCTGGGGGTCGAAGGGGATGGTATTCTTATTCACCGTCACGCCGACCCCTTCCAAAAGGCGCTCGGCTTCGGCTCCGGTCAGCCCTAAGGGGCGCACGTCCACCAAGAGCAAGTGGGTATCCGTGCCCCCGGAGACGATGCGAAAGCCCTGGCCAGCCAAAGCCTGCGCCAGGGCGCGCGCGTTGGCCACGATCTCCTTCTGATACTCCCGAAATTCGGGGCGCAGCGCCTCGCCGAAGGCGACGGCCTTGGCCGCGATCACGTGCATCAAGGGCCCGCCTTGGCTCCCCGGAAAGACCGATTTGTCAATGAGCTCGGAAAATTCTTTCCGGCAGAGTATGGCACCGCCGCGCGGCCCGCGCAAGGTCTTGTGTGTTGTTGTAGTAACGAAGTCTGCCCAGGGGATAGGTGACGGATGTACCCCCGCAGCAATCAGCCCCGCGATATGAGCAATATCGGCCATCAGGAACGAGCCGACCTCGTCGGCGATCTCCCGAAACCTCTTGAAATCAATGATTCGGGGATAGGCGCTCGCCCCGCAGACAATAAGCTTGGGCTTATGCTCGTGGGCCAGCCGTCGGACTTCCTCGTAGTCGATCAGCTCCGTCTCGCGCGACACCCCGTAATAGACAGCTCGATAGAGCTTTCCAGAGACGCTCGCCGGATGCCCATGAGAGAGATGTCCCCCGTGCGCCAACGACATACTTAAGATCGTATCCCCCGGCTGGAGCACCGCGAAGTAGACGGCCATATTGGCTTGGGTGCCCGAGTGGGGCTGGACGTTGGCGTGCTCGGCCCCAAAGAGCTTCTTGAGGCGCTCACGGGCTAGGTCTTCGACCACGTCCATCCACTGACAGCCGCCATAATATCTCTTTCTGGGGTAGCCCTCGGCATATTTGTTCGTCAAGACAGAGCCTTGAGCTTCCAGCACGGCAGGCGAACAGAAGTTTTCAGAAGCGATCAGTTCTATCGAGAAGCGCTGGCGCTCCAGCTCGTTACGGATTGCTTCATAGACTTCCGGGTCTGTGCGAGCCAGCTCTCCATTCATACCTTCACTCCTTGGCTCTCTTCGATCTGGCAGATCTTTGCGACGCGACGCTGGTGGCGGCCCCCCTCAAAAGGTTCGTTCAGCCACACGGTGACGATCTCTGCGGCCAGACCCGGGCCGATCACCCTGCCGCCAAAACAGAGGATATTTGCGTCGTTATCACGACGGCTCATCTTGGCTGAATAGACGTCACTGCACGCCGCCGCGCGAATCCCCTTGACTTTATTGGCAGCAATCGCCATGCCGATCCCAGTCCCACAGATCAAGATACCCCGCTCACACTCAAAAGACGCCACCGCGCGGGCGACCGCAAGAGCAATGTCGGGATAGTCCACAGATTCGTCAGTAAAGACACCGAAGTCGCGCACCGCGTGCCCTTGCAGCGCGCCCTTCAGAAGGCTTTCTTTCAGAGCCAAGCCGTTATGATCACACCCAATGGCAATTTTCATTCCGTCACACGCGTGAAGACCGAACGCACGATATCTCCGTACATCTTGAAGCGTGAAACCAAGCCGCGCGAAAACCCAAACTTTTCTTCCTTCATCACGTGGGTCACGCCGTCAAGTTCAACAAACCCTTGCACCCAATTCTCTTTGAGGGCCAATTTTGTCAATGCGATCTCAACGCCAAAATCCAACTTGTGCACCTTGCGGCGCAGCTTCCTCCACAGCGATTTGCTCAAGACCCGTTGGCCCGATAGATACGGGGCTATCGTCTGAGCAAGATCCGTATTGAGCCGCCCCCCGCGAAAGATCCCCACGACCATATCGTACTTGTCTTCGATATAAGCCCGAACCATGCGCTCGATATGGTCCGGGCGCAAGCCGACTAAATCAGCGTCGAGAAAGAGCAGCGTCTCATATCGGGCTTTCTGCACCCCACGGTCGAGAGCGACGGATTTGCCGCAGTTGACCGGCAAGGAGATGACTTTGACGCCAAACAGCCGCGCCACGGCTGCCGTCCCGTCGGTTGAGCCGTCGTCCACAACGATGACCTCGCCGACCGACGGCGCGTGCAGGAGCGGCCAGAGCACGGCTCCGATCCGTTCGGCTTCGTTATACGCCGGAACGATGGCCGACACGCGCGCTGTACTGTGAGATTCGCTCATCAATAAAAATTGTACGTATCTGCGGGCTCAAAGTCAAATGGCCCATCTTGACCTGAGGACGACCTTCGGCTATGCTCTTACACACTATGCTCAAAGAGAGAAAGATCGCGATTCTTGGGTTGGGCAAGATCGGCGGGGCATTAGCGAGCAGTT